>RDZZ01000117.1 GCA_004293655.1 Polaromonas sp.
CGATTGGCGGCCTGAATGAGCGCGTGAATGAGCGCCTGGGATATATCAGCAAGACAACTGCCAACCAATTGCTGACAAAGAAAAAGCCACCCTGGGGTGGCTTTTTCTTTTGGGTCTGTTTTGGGGCCGTGGTGCAGGCAGACAAGGTTGTAACAACTCACAGATGATTGCGCTGGTAGGCACGCAGCAGGGCACTGCTGAAAACAGCCTGATGGCTGACCGCAGGCGCATCTGGCCGGGTCTGCCCGGTGCGGGCCATGGCGTTTTGCAGGTCTGCCATCACGCGTGAATCAACTTGTGCTGCGGCCCACAAACGCTCGTCAGCGCGGGCTTGTGCAACATTGCGCGACCAGTTGTCCAGACCACCCTTGATACGTGCTGCAAGATGCCGCGTGGTGCTGGCAAAAGCAGCCAGCGCTACAAAAGCGGCAGCCCACAGCCCGGTCCATACCACCAGCATGTGGCCTTCAGCCAGCGTGTCCATGATTTGGTACGCCACCACCATGACGGCGGCGGCAATGGCTGACAACAGCAGTTTGGCAAGCGCACGGGTGCCTGAGAACCCCTGGCGCAGATGCTGTGCGGCGGCCATCGCCGACTCAACGCGCACCACGCCTGGGTGCTCTGTGGCGTATTGAAGATGTACGAAGCGGGTCATGGCAGTTTCCTTTCAAGCTTTAAAACAATGTCTTTGTGCGAAATAGCAACCGACCCGCAGATATTAGGGTTAATACTTATGCTGTTCAACTTTATATTTATGATGATGGTTATTCATTAAATTGATAAGTCAACATTTTGGTTGATTCGAAGGTGGTTTGAAGATGCCCAATTTCCGCACGCTGGACTTGAATTTGCTCCGGGTTTTTGACGAGGTGATGGCCGAGCGCAGCCTGACGCGGGCGGCGCATAACCTCTCACTGACCCAACCCGCCGTCAGCAACGCCCTGCGCCGACTGCGTGAAACCCTGGGCGACGAGCTGTTCAGGCGCCAGGGGCAGGGCATGGCACCCACGCCCCGTGCACTGGCCCTGTGGCCGACCGTTCGTGATGCACTGCAGCAGCTGCAGGGGTGCCTGAGTCCAGGTGAATTTGTGCCTGCCCAAGCCACATCCACCTTTGTGCTGGCCATGGCGGATGCCACTGCGGCAGAACTGGTGCCCGGGCTGATTGACATTCTGGAGCATGAAGCGCCTGGCGTGTCGATGCGCATGGTGCCCCTGACCACCCGAGACCCACGCCGCCTGCTGGAGGAGGAAACCGCTGATCTGGCCGTGGGCCATTTCCCCCTGGTGCTGGCAGACCTGACGGCGCGCGCGCAAAGTGGCGAAGCGGTGGCTTTTTCGCACCAGCGGTTGTATGACGGCGAATATGTTTGTGTGATGCGCGCTGGCCACGCACTGGCCAGTGGCCCCCTGACACTGAACCGATTTTGTGCAGCCCGCCACATGCTGGTGAGCTTTTCGGGGCGGCCTTTCGGGTTCATTGACGAGTCGCTGGCCGCACTCGGGCGCAAGCGTCAGGTGGTGCTGACGGTGAACCAGTTTTTCACGGCGGGCCGGGTGGTGGCCCATTCCAATTTGCTGACGGTGCTGCCGCACCACTTTGTCAGGGTCACAGGCATTGCCGAGCAGCTGGTACTGCGCCCCCTGCCGTTTGACGTGTCGCCCGTACATGTCGATGCGCTGTGGCACCGGCGATCGCAGCAGCGCAGCGCCCATGCGTGGCTGCGGCAGGCGGTGGTGCGCGCTGCAAACCAGGCTTTTACCGGTGAAAGCGGCTGTACGTCCCCTGAGTCTGGTGACCACTGAGCTGCAAGTACTGAGCCCGGCGTACCATACGCGAAAAATTGGGAAACTTTCAAAGCGAGAAAAGCAAAGATTGCTCTCCCCTCGTCTGGCCCTGCGTTACCTGCACCTGAAACGGTGAATGGCTTGTCTACCCTTAATCTCTGTGGACACTGTTTTTAACCATCAAAAAGGCTGCCACAGCAATGACTGTCTGGTTATATAGCTATATTTTTTATAGCGCCTGGCGTTGGCAATGCCTCACAGTGCTGATTCGATGTAGGTGTAGATGTAGTTCGAGCCGCCGTTGACGTTACCCAGCAGGCGCGAGCTGCCAAAAACACCTGAGCGGTGCGACACGCCAAACCCGAAGTAGGTCTGTTTCAAGGGGCGGTAGCCCAGCAGGTCGCCCAGGCTCACGTCAATCGTGGGGTCCAGGCTTTGCAAGATGCGCGAGGCGGGTTTGGGGCCTGTGCTGGCGTTGGGGGCCTCGGTGTAAGGAACCCGCTGCGCCAGCGACACGCCCGCCCCCAGCCCAAGCCGGGTTTTGAGTCGGTCACTCCACGGAAACCCGGTGTAAAACGCCTTGACAAACAGATCAAGCTGCGCGCCGTTGGGCTGCAAGCCGCGCTCGTTGTGGTGCAGCAGCCCGGCATAACCGGCAACATCAACCGGCCAGCCATTGAGGCCCTGCACCAGCGTCTTGCCGACCTGTAGCCCGGCAATGCTGGTGGCGTTTTTGCTGGCGGTGGACAGGCAGCGTGCGGTGATGATTTTGGCCAGATGGCAACCGTCTTCGGTGGCCTGGCCATACATCAACTTGAACCAGGTTGGCGAGCTGGCCTCGACCGCCTCATGCTTTTGGCCGTTATTTTGGCCGCCAAAGTCGTACGCTGCACCCACATAAATGGCCGGCAGTACGCGCTTTTGCACGATCGGGCTGTTTTTGACACCGCTGCTCAGCACCGTGGCAGACACGCCGCCCAGCAGTTGCCAGCGCTCGGTCAAGGCATAGGTGCCATGCAGGCCAGCCGATGCATTGACACCCGCGCCGGGCGCGTAGGCCGCGCGGGTGGCTGTGGCCTCGCCGGGCAGCACGCCGTAGTAGTAATTGTTGAGCCTGGCGTCGCGCAGGGACAGTGACACGGCGGGGCGCAGTGTCCACGGGCCGGAGCGCCATTCGTGGCTGTAACCCAGCCGGGCTTCGCTGCCTTGGGTGGTGTTGGCGGCGTCAAACAGCAGTTCGGCCTGCAATGTGCCCCAGCTCTGGCGCAAGCTGTAAGCCAGGCCCGCGTCGGTGGAAGAGCTTCGCATGGCCATGCCAGCAACGCTGGCGGGAATCTTGTTGGCCTGAAAGCCTTCGAGCCGCTTGTCCACAAAAAATTCCAGCCGATGCTCCGGGGTGTCCAGCACCTTCAACCCAGCGCGGCCAGACCGCAAAAACGCCCGCTCGCCTTCGTACAGGTACAGCGGCTGCAGGTTAAAGCGGGCACCTGCGCTTTTGTAGGGCGAGGCCTCGATCTGCGTGATGACACCCAGCCCGACGCTGCCCGGCGTTGACAGCACATCTGCCGGCGGCTCGTTGATGCCGCTGGCCTGGGCTGACGAAAAGGCTAAAAAACCCATCGCCAATACCGCGGTGGACTTGAGGGTACGGGGAGACAGCGCGGTTTTCATTGTTGGATTGGCGT
>RDZZ01000072.1 GCA_004293655.1 Polaromonas sp.
TTAACGTCTCGCTGAGCCGATGCCGCTGCAAACCGTAGAGCCTCAACGCCTGTACCGCCAGATTGCCGAGCAGTTGCGCTCGCTGATCACCGCTGGCGAATGGGCTGTCGGTGCGCGCTTGCCTGCAGAACGCGACCTGGCGCGCCAGCTGGGCGTGAGCCGCCCCTCGGTACGTGAAGCCCTGATTGCCATGGAAGTCGAGGGTTGGGTCGAAGTGCGCACCGGCTCCGGTGTGTATGTACTGGACCGCAACAGCCAGGCCAGCCAAACCAGCCGGGTGCAGCAGCTCTCACCCGATGAGTGGGGGCCACTGGAGCTGATACGCGCACGCCGGCTGGTAGAGGGCGAAATTGCCGCGATGGCTGCAACGCAGGCCAGGCGCTGGCACCTCGATGCCATGACCAAGGCAATGGCCAGCATGCAGGCCGACGCCGATCAGGGCGTGCTGCCCTTAGACGGTGACCGCGCATTTCACAGCGCGATTGTCGAGTCCTGCGCCAACGTGGTGCTGATCGAGACCGTACAGCGCTTTTGGGACGCACGCCGTGGCCCCCTGTTTGAGCGCTTGGGCGGCCACTTTGAAACCGTCGATTCGTGGCGTGCAGCCATTGCCGAACACCAGGCGATTTTTGCGGCCATACGCAACCATGACCCCCTGGCTGCACGCCTGGCCATGCACGCGCACATGGACAACTCGCACACCCGCTTCAGCGTGAGCTGGCGCAGAACCAAAAGTAAAAGCAAGAGCAAAGGAGCCTCACTGACATGACACCCTTCATACGCCTGCACCCTGACGACAACGTGTTGATTGCCAGAACCCAGCTCGTGGGCGGCACGCAGCTTGAGGACTTTGCCGTGCGCGGCCTGATTCCAGCCGGCCACAAAGTCGCCACGCGGGCGTTTGCGGCGGGCGATGCGGTGCGGCGCTATAACCAGATCATCGGCTTTGCCAGCCAGGCCATAGCGCCCGGCGAGCATGTCCACACCCATAACCTGAACATGGGGCCGGACAAGGGTGACTTTGCCCGCGACTACGCTGTGGGTGCAGATGTCAAGCCACAGGCACCACGGCAAGAGGCAACTTTCATGGGCATCAAGCGGGCCGATGGCCGGGTGGCTACGCGCAACTACATTGGCATTTTGTCGAGCGTGAACTGCTCGGCCACTGCAGCGCGTGCCATTGCAGACCACTTTTCAAAGCTCAACAATCCCGCGGCTTTGAAAGACTTTCCCAACGTCGATGGCGTGGTCGCTCTCACGCATGGTACGGGTTGCGGCATGGACAGTGAAGGCCTGGGCCTGCAGCTTTTGCAACGCACACTCACGGGCTACGCCACCCATGCCAACTTTGCCGGTGTGCTGGTGGTGGGGCTGGGTTGTGAGTCCAACCAGATCAAGGCCTGGCTGGCTCAGGGCAGTCTGCGTGAAGGGGAAACCCTGCGCGTGTTCAACATTCAGGACACGGGCGGCACCGCCAAAACCGTGGCCAAAGGCATTGCGCTCGTCAATGAGATGCTGCCCCAAGCCAATGCCGTCCAGCGCGAGCCCTGCAGCGCCGCACACATCACGATTGGGCTGCAATGCGGCGGCTCGGACGGGTACTCGGGCATCAGCGCCAACCCGGCCCTGGGCGCTGCCGTTGATTTGCTGGTGGCGCACGGCGGCACAGCCATCTTGAGTGAAACACCCGAGATTTACGGGGCCGAGCATTTGCTCACGCGCCGCGCAGTGCGCCCCGAGGTTGCAGACAAACTGATCGCCCGCATCAAGTGGTGGGAGCACTACACCGCCATCAATGGCGGCGAGATGAACAACAACCCGTCGCCCGGCAACAAGGCGGGCGGCTTGACCACCATCCTTGAAAAATCACTGGGCGCCGTCGCCAAAGGCGGCACCACCAACTTGCAGGCCGTTTATGAATACGCCGAGACGGTCAGCGCGCACGGTTTTGTGTACATGGACACGCCCGGCTATGACCCCGTGAGCGCTACCGGCCAGGTCGCAGGCGGTGCCAACCTGATCTGCTTTACCACCGGCCGTGGTTCAGCCTATGGCTGCGCACCCTCGCCGTCGCTCAAGCTGGCGACCAACACGGCGCTGTGGCGGCGACAAGAAGAAGACATGGACATCAACTGCGGTGACATCATCGACACTGGTGCGTCCATCCAGGCCATGGGCCAGCGTATTTTTGAGTTGGTGTTGGCCACTGCGTCTGGTGAGCAGAGCAAGAGCGAGGCGCACGGCTATGGTCAAAACGAGTTTGTGCCGTGGCAAGTTGGCGCGGTGATGTAGAAAGTAAATTGATATGACTTCAAAGCTCGAACGCCGTGGAGTCATTCAACGCAGAGGCGCAGAGAACGCAGAGCAAGACGAGGGGAGAAATAAATTTTTGCTTCTTTCTCTGCGTATTTTTCGTCTGTAGCGTGGAGATCTTCTTATTCCTCAAGGTTAGTCGTTACAAATTTATATGCAAAAAGTACTCCCAGCGCAAGATCTACGGGCGCAATGCGCTACTGTTTTTATAGCGTGCGGCAGTTCGGCCCAAGAGGCTGAAACCGTCGCCAGCAACCTGGTCATGGCCAACCTGAGTGGGCATGACTCGCACGGTGTGGGCATGTTGCCGCGCTATGTTGATGCGGTGCTCGAAGGTGGCCTCAAGCCCAACGTACAGGTCAAAACCCTGCTCGATATCGGCGCCATGCTGACACTGGACGGCCAGCGCGGCTACGGTCAGGTTGTGGGCGAGCAGGCCATGCAACTGGGCATGGCACGCGCCAAACTGCACGGCAGTTGCATCATGGCCCTGGCTGAGTCACATCACCTCGGGCGCATTGGTCACTTTGCCGAGATGGCGGTAGCCGAAGGTCTGGTATCGCTGCATTTCGTCAATGTCATGGCGCGTCCGGCTGTCGCACCCTGGGGGGGTACCGACGGGCGGTTTGGCACCAACCCATGCTGCATCGGTGTTCCGCTGGCAGGGCGGGAGCCTTTTATTCTGGACTTTGCCACCAGCCGCGTGGCACAGGGCAAGATGCGGGTGGCCCATAACCAGGGCAAAGAGGTAGCGCCTGGCCTGCTGATTGACGAACATGGCCAGCCCACCACCCAGCCGGGTGTGGTGGTGCTACCGCAGTCTGGCGGTTTGTTCGGTGCTTTGATGCCGTTTGGCGAACACAAGGGCTACGGACTGGCCGTGGCCTGCGAGCTGCTGGGTGGTGCGCTCACAGGCGGTGGCACCTGGCACCAGCGCACGCACACCGGCCGAGCCGTGACCAACAGCATGCTGACCATCCTGATCGACCCAGCCCGCCTGGGCACTCAGGCTTCGTTTGAAAGCGAAGCCCTGGCCTTTGCAGACTGGGTACAGCTCAGCCCGTCTGCGCCTGGCGCTGAAGCGGTGCAAATCGCAGGTGCGCCCGAGCGCGGGGCACGGCTGCAGCGTGAGCAGGGTGGCATTGAAATGGATGCCATCACCTGGCAAGAGATTCAGGTGGCAGCAGCCAAGGTGGGCGTTGTGATCTGACTAAAAATACGTCACTACAAAGGTCGAAGGCAGACAAGTCATTTAACGCAGAGGCGCAGAGAACCGCAGAGAAAGAAGCAAGAGTTATTGCCCCCCTCGTCTTGCTCTGCGTACTCTGCGCCTCTGCGTTGAAGGTTTTATTATTCCTCGGGGGTTAGTAGTTACAAAAATACGCAGAAAAAAAGGCTCTACCGCACTGTTTACGGGCGCTAAACGCTACGTAATTCATAGCAAATTCAAGTCCGTAGCTTCTCTCTGGTCAAGCCGGGCCACGTCGGCCAACAAGACCGTCAGGCTGGCATCGAGGTACTCGGAGGGCAGCCGTCGAAAGCCCGAACGGCAAAAGCGCTGTATTCGCCCCACCATGAAGGCCGTCACAAGAGAAGCGTTGACCCGCGCATCCACCGAGGGCGTGGTGTCACCGGCTGCGGTGGCGGCCTCACGCAGGCTTTGCTTCAAAGTCGATTCAAGCTTGTCAAAAAACTGGTTCATGCGCTCTTGCAGGCGTTCGTTTTCAAACACCAGGGCGTCACCGACCATGACTCGGGTCAGGCCAGGGTTTTTCTCGGCAAACTGCAGCACCATCACCACCAGCCGGCGGGTGCGCGCTGCAGGCTCGGGCTCACGCTCGCTGATCTGGTTGACGAGGGTAAAAACGCTTTGCTCAATGAACTCGATCAGGCCTTCGAACATTTGCGCCTTGCTGGCGAAATGGCGGTACAGCGCCGCCTCACTGACGTCGAGCTTGGCTGCCAGCGCAGAGGTCGTGACGCGCTCGGCACCTGGCTGCTCCAGCATGGTGGCCAGCGCTTGCAAAATCTGCGCCCGCCGCTCACCCGGTTTGGGCCGTTTGCGCGCGGCAGGTGCAGGTGTTGTATCGGTGGCGCCCTTCAGGCTTGGCTCAGAGGTGGGGAACAAGTCAGGCATGGGCTGAGGAAATAGGAAGGAAGGGCAAGGACGAAAAAAGAGGAAACAAGAGGAAACAAGACTTGAGTGTCTCTACAGCCGCTGTCAGAAAAACCTGATTTTGGCATACCAAGGTGTCATGTCGGCATTGGCCGCATGGTGCCCGGCGACGCCTGTGGCTTGTCCATCACATGACAAAAGCCCAGCCGCAACAGCCCTTGGGCAAACAGCGTTTAGGTGAAATATTCGGCCTGTGCCAGCAGCACCGCTTGCTGGTCTTTGGCTGACAGGGCTGGCTCGCCGCATATCGGCCATTCAATACCGATGGCGGCATCGTTCCAGGCAATGCTGCGCTCAAATGCCGGCGCCCAGTAGTCGGTGGTTTTGTACAAAAACTCGGCACTCTCAGAGGTCACGACAAAGCCATGCGCAAACCCTTCAGGCACCCACAACTGGCGTTTGTTTTCTGCCGACAACACCGCGCCTACCCACTTGCCAAACGTCGGTGATGACCGGCGAATATCCACCGCCACATCAAACACCTCGCCCTGCACCACGCGCACCAGCTTGCCCTGCGGCTGCTGGATTTGGTAGTGCAGGCCGCGCAGCACGTTTTTCACTGAGCGCGAGTGGTTGTCCTGCACAAACGTGACTTGTCGGCCAATCGCGGCTTCAAACTTCGCCTGGTTAAAGCTCTCGAAGAAAAAGCCGCGCTCGTCGCCAAATACTTTGGGCTCAAACAATACAACGTCGGGAATGGACAAAGGTGTGGCGTGCATCAAAATACCTTTTCTTTGAGGATGCGCATCAGGTACTGCCCGTAGCCGTTTTTGCGCAAGGGCTGTGCCAGCTTTTCGAGCTGGGCCGTGTCAATCCAGTGTTGGCGAAAGGCGATCTCCTCCGGGCAGGCAAGTTTCAGGCCCTGGCGGTTTTCCAGCGTGGCAATGAACTGGCTGGCCTCCAGCAGCGACTCATGCGTGCCGGTATCCAGCCAGGCGTAGCCCCGGCCCATGATCTCGACACTGAGCTGGTTTTTCTCCAGGTACAGGCGGTTCAGGTCGGTGATTTCAAGCTCGCCGCGCGGCGATGGCTTGAGGGCTTTGGCCAAACCAACGACTTGGTTGTCATAAAAATACAGACCCGTCACCGCGTAGTTGGACTTAGGGCTTTTTGGTTTTTCTTCAAGCGACAAGACTTTCCCGGCACCATCGAACTCGGCCACACCATAACGCTCCGGGTCATGCACGTGGTAGGCAAACACGCTGGCCCCATCGGTACGCGCCATGGCGCTGGCCAGCAGGTTGTGAAAGTCGTGGCCGTAGAAAATGTTGTCGCCCAGCACCAGGGCGCTGGGGGCATCCCCCAGAAATTTTTCACCAATGATGAAAGCCTGTGCCAAGCCGTCCGGGCTGGGCTGCACCGCGTATTGCAGGTGCATGCCCCACTGGTGCCCGTCGCCCAGCAATTGCTCAAAACGGGGCGTGTCTTGCGGCGTGCTGATGATCAGCACCTCGCGTATGCCCGCCAGCATCAAAACGCTGAGCGGGTAGTAAATCATGGGCTTGTCGTACACCGGCAACAGTTGTTTGCTGATGGCCAGTGTGGCGGGGTGCAGGCGTGTGCCAGAGCCACCCGCCAGAATGATGCCTTTGCGGGCAGGCGATGCGTGGGTCATAAACTGATTTGTAGAGTCATTTTTTAAAGAATTTCGGTCAGCATACGCGTCACACCCAAGCGCCAATCAGGCAGCTTCAGGCCGAACGTGGCCTGCAGTCGGGTGGTGTCCAGGCGCGAGTTGTGAGGCCGCCGGGCAGGTGTCGGGAACGCGCTGGTGGCTACTGCAGCGACTTCTTTTGCTTTTATATTGATAGCAGGAGATATAGACTGAGATTGCCGTAGCACGTATTTTGCATAACCATTCCAGGTGGTTTCACCGCTGGCTACCAAGTGGTAGAGTCCGGCATCTTGCGCGCGCAGCAACACTTGCCGGATGGCATGGGCGGTCACATCGGCCAGCAGGTCGGCCCCGGTGGGCGCACCAAACTGGTCGTCAATCACGCTCAAGCGTTCGCGCTCTTGCCCCAGCCGCAACATGGTTTTGGCAAAGTTGCCGCCGCGTGCGGCATACACCCAGCTGGTTCTGAAAATCAGGTGCCTGGGGCACGCTGCCTGAACAAGCCGCTCGCCGTCGAGTTTGGTCTGGCCGTAAACGCTCAAAGGCCCGGTGGCGTCGTCCTCCCGCCAGGGCTGGGTGCCGCTGCCGTCAAACACATAGTCGGTGCTGTAATGCACCAGCAAAGCGCCCAGTTTGGCCGCCTCTTGCGCCAGCACGCCAGGAGCCAGTGCATTGAGGGTGTGCGCCAGCTCACCCTCGCTTTCGGCTTTGTCAACTGCGGTGTGTGCAGCGGCATTGACGATCACATCAGGGCGAACTTTTTGCACCGTCTCTGCAAGACCCGACAAGTAGGTCAGGTCGCCGCACAGGTTGCCGTAAGCGCCGCTGCCCGAAGGGCTGCCATGGCGGTCCAGCGCCATCAGCTCACCCAAAGGCGCAAGGCTGCGCTGCAGTTCCCAGCCGACCTGCCCGCCTGCGCCAAAAAGCAGGACTCTCAAGCAGCCACCTCTTGCTGACTGCCCAGCGCGCCGCCATACTGCCGGGTGGTCCAGGCGCGGTAAGCACCACTTTGCACGTTGGCCACCCAGTCAGGGTTGGCGAGGTACCACGCGACGGTTTTGCGGATGCCGGTGTCGAAGGTCTCTGCTGGCTTCCAGCCGAGGTCGCGCTCGATTTTGCTGGCATCAATGGCGTAGCGGCGATCATGCCCGGGCCTGTCCGTGACATAGGCGATTTGCGCTGAATAACTGCCCGCATCCGCTTTGGGGCGCAACTCATCAAGCAGGGCGCATACGGTATGCACGATGTCGATGTTGGGCTTTTCATTCCAGCCACCGATGTTATAGACCTCCCCCGGCTTGCCCGCATCAAGCACCCGGCGAATGGCACTGCAGTGGTCTTTGACATACAGCCAGTCACGGATTTGCTGGCCATCGCCATAGACCGGCAAAGGCTTGCCCGCCAGTGCGTTGACGATCATCAGGGGAATCAGCTTTTCCGGGAAATGGCAGGGGCCGTAGTTGTTGCTGCAATTGGTGGTCAGCACCGGCAGACCGTAGGTGTGGTGGTAGGCCCGCACCAGATGGTCGCTCGCCGCCTTGCTGGCAGAGTACGGACTGTTTGGCTCGTAACGGTGGGTCTCGGTGAAGGCCGCATCACCCAGACCGAGCGAGCCGTACACCTCATCGGTGGAGACATGCAGCAGGCGAAAAGCGGCTTTGGCACCATTTTCCATCGCCATCCAATGGGCCTTGACGGCTTCCAGCAGGCCAAATGTGCCCACAATATTGGTTTGGATGAAATCTTCCGGCCCATGAATGGAGCGGTCAACATGTGACTCTGCGGCAAAGTTGATGACCGCTCTGGGCTGATGTGTTGCCAGCAAACCGGCAACCAGTGCCTTGTCACCCATGTCGCCCTTGACAAAAACGTGGCGCGCATCGTCTGCCAGCGACGCTAGGTTCTCTAGGTTGCCAGCGTAGGTCAGCTTGTCAAGATTGACCACCGGCTCATCGGATTGGGCCAGCCAGTCAAGTACAAAGTTGGCGCCAATAAAGCCCGCGCCTCCGGTAACCAAAATCATGGTGTCTCCTGTTAAACGGCGCAGTGCAAGGCTTTGATACTCAACTCTTGCACTCACCGGCAAACAATTATCCCACGCTCACTTTGCCGCCTTGCCGTCAAAAACAGGTTGCCACAGACCGTTTAAAAGTGAATGCCCCGCATCATCTCTGCCATGGCTGTGGCCTCGGCTGACAAGCCTGGCTTGGCGGCCTTGTCGCCCTTGATGCCTTTGGCGGCGGAGCTGTCCGGGAACATTCTGAAGGTGGTGTTCATCAAGATTTGCGTCACACGCGGGGCGACGGCGTGCAACAGCTCAACCGTGGTGCCCAGGCGTGTGGCCACACGCACCGGCTTGTCAATACAAGCCCTGACCACCATGTCAGCGGCTTCAGCTGGGTCCAGCAGCGGCATGTTGTCGTAGATTTTGGTAGGTGCCGTCATAGGGGTGCGCACCAGTGGCATGTTTACCGTGGTGAACGTGATGCCTTGGTCCTGAAACTCGCTGGCCGCACATGCCGTCCATGCATCCAGTGCAGCTTTGGATGCCACATACGCTGAAAAACGCGGTGCATTGACCAGCACACTGATCGAGCTTAAATTCACCACATGACCACGGCGCTTGGCCACCATGCCGGGCAGCAGGCCCGTCGTGACCCGCAGTGAGCCAAAGTAGTTCAGCTGCATGGTGCGCTCGTAGTCATGAAAACGGTCGTAGCTGGCCTCAATCGCACGGCGAATCGAGCGGCCTGCATTGTTGATTAAAAAGTCAACACCGCCGTGGACTTCTTCCAGTGTTTTGGTGAATGCGGCACAACCTTCGGCATCTGAAATGTCAACCGAATAGGTAAACACCTGGGCGTCTTTGCCAGCGAAGGCCATGATCTCTTTTTTGGCTTCGGCCAGCTTGTCTTCGCCACGTCCGCAAATGATGGTGATCGCGCCTGCCTCGGCAAACTTGCACGATGCCGACAGTCCAATACCCGATGAGCCGCCTGTGACCAGCACAACTTTGCCGCCGACAGTGCCTCTGAGCGAGCGGTCAATGTGCAGGGACGGGTCAAGATGACGCTCCCAGTAATCCCACAGCCGCCAGGCGTAGTCACGCAGGTTGGGGCACTCAATGTTCGAGCCCTTGAGCGCTGCCGTCATGTCCCGGCTGTCAAAACGTGTGGGGTAGTTGATGAAGGTCATCATGTCTTCAGGCACGCCCAGGTCCTTCATGACAGCGGAGCGTACCCGACGCACCGGGGCCAGGGCCATCAGCCCTTTTTTGACACTTTTTGGAATGAACCCGAGCAGCGCGGCGTTGATGAAGATGTTCATCTTGGGCGCATGGGCCGCTTTGCTGAAAATATCCAGCACGTCACCGACGCGGTAGCCCACTGGGTCCACCAGGTGAAAGCACCTTTTGGCAATCGCGGCCTGGTGGCTGATGTGGTCCAGCGCATCGACCACAAAATCGACCGGCACAATGTTGACGCGCCCGCCTTCTAGCCCCACAGAAGGCATCCAGGGCGGCAATATCTGGCGCATGCGCTGGATCAGTTTGAAGAAGTAGTAAGGCCCGTCAATCTTGTCCATCTCGCCGGTGGTACTGTCACCCACCACCATGGCGGGCCGAAATACCGTCCAGGGCACCTTGCATTCCTTGCGCACGATCTTCTCGCTCTCGTGCTTGGTCTTGAAGTAAGGGTGGTCGTAGTTTTCCGCCTCTTCAAACATGTCTTCACGAAACACACCCTCATACAGCCCGGCGGCTGCAATTGACGAGACGTGGTGAAAATGCCCGGCATCAATGGCTTTGGCAAACTCGACCGTGTTGCGGGTGCCATCAATGTTGACGGCGGTCTGGCTTTCTTCATCAGCACCCAGGTCATAGACAGCCGCCAGGTGATAAAAATGACTCACCTGGCCTTTGAGTTTTTTGATGTCTTCAGCACTCACGCCCAATTTTTTGCTGGTCAGGTCACCATGCACGGCTACTGCCCTCGTGGCATTGACGCCCCAATAGGTGCGCAGGGCGGGCACTTTATTGTCACTTTCCTTGCGGATCAAAAAGTGTACCGTGGTGCCTTTTCGCTCCAGAAGTTTTTTCACCAAGCGTTTACCAATGAAGCCGGTGGCCCCCGTGACGAAATAATGCATAGCTGCTGTCCTTATGTTTTTAGCTTATCAATCAATGAAACCCTGATTCTTGCTTAAATCACGGCGGTTTCCATTCAGCAAAAACCCGCGTTTAGACGGCCATTGCTGCTTTTTACATAGAGCTGTGTCCCTAGCTGTCTAGGAGCCAGCATCTAAACTGCAACCCTTGTTAGGCTTACATTTTCAGCGGTGAGCCGTTTGGCGTACGCTCTTTTTGCTGCGCAAATCATCATTGTCGCCACTTCATCACTTCATAATTACTGCATCTGTCTGGAGCAAACCATGGTCAAAAAACTTCAAAAAATGAGCGCTGCCAAAAAATCTTCTCCACCTTTGGCAGGCGCCGTCAAAGAGTCTGCCCAGCAAATCTGGCTCGCTGGCCTGGGTGCTTTCTCCAAAGCTCAGGAAGGTGGCGGCAAGGTGTTTGAAGCCCTGATGAAAGAAGGTCTGTCCATCCAGCGCAAGACCCAGGCAGCGGCTGAAGAGAAAATCTCGGAAGCCACCAGCAAAATGGCCAACATGGCAGGTGACATCCAGTCCAAAGCTGGCCACCAGTGGGACAAGCTTGAAAATATTTTTGAAGACCGCGTGGCCAAAGCCCTCAACAAGCTTGGTGTGCCCTCGGCCAAAGACATAGAGGCCCTGATTGCCCGCATTGACGAGCTCAACAGAAGCGTCCAGAAAATGAGTGCCAAAGCACCGGCTGCAAAGGCCCTGGCTACAAAAGGAGCAGCCTCCAAAGGAGTAACCGTTAAAGTAGCGGTCGCCAAAGTACCCGCCAAAAAAGCCGCACCTGCACGCAAGGCAGCCAAGCCCGAAACGGTACCGGCACCGGCCCAAGCTCAGGTCGAGATGGCAGCTGACACCACAGAGACAGTCGAGACAGTCCAGACCGTTGAGACGGTTGGAACCGTTGGAACCGTTGGCACAGCCCAGCCTGTCGCCAGAAAACGTGCGCCAGCCAAGCGTTCAATCGCCGTCCAGCCCGAATAAAGTCACACAGTCCGTCCATCAAGACGCATGCACGGGTTGGTACTGCGCGTTAAAAATGGGGCGCACTGTCCCATTTTTTTCGCCTGCTGCCCGACTTTTTGTCATTCAGCAGCCCTTTCAACCGCCAAGCCATGAACCGACCCAGCACTTTTAAAAATATGCCCTTTGATGATTTGGCATCAGGGGCGAACACGACACAACGCCCCGCTGTCCAGAAATCGCGCGTGGGCCTGGCACTGGCAGGGGGCGGGCCATTGGGTGCCATTTATGAAATAGGTGCGCTCTGCGCACTGGACGAATCACTTCAAGGGCTGTCGTTCAACGGACTGCACCATTACGTCGGCGTATCAGCGGGTGGTTTCATCGCTGCAGGCCTGGCCAATGGCATGACACCCCGCGAGTTGTGCGCCGCCTTTATTGAAAATGACCATGAAGTGTCAGAAGTATTTGATCCAGCATGGCTCATGTTGCCCGCCTACGGCGAATTTTTAAGGCGAGCCATCATGCTGCCAGGGCTGGTGGCAACAGCCTTGTGGCGCGCTACGCTGGGGGGTAAATCCTTGCTTAACGCCGCTGAAGCACTGGGGCCCCTGCTGCCGACAGGCATTTTCTCCAATGACGAGATTGACACACGCCTGACAAAATTGTTTGCCAAACCGGGACGCACCAACGACTTCCGGCAGCTTCGTACCCGGCTCACGCTGGTTGCCACCCACCTTGACAGCGGCGATGCTGCACCGTTCGGGCAGCCCGGCTGGGACCATGTGCCGATCTCCAAAGCGGTGCAGGCCAGTTCCGCCCTGCCAGGACTTTTCCCACCCGTAGAGATTGATGACCAGTACTTTGTCGATGGCGCCCTGAAAAAAACCATGCATGCTGGCGTGGCGATGGACGAAGGCATTGACCTGATGTTCTGTCTGAATCCGCTGGTGCCCTTTGACGCCACGCGCCCGTCCGTCCTGGCACTCAACCAGCGCGTGATGCGCCGTGGCCTGGCGCAGAAACATCAGGCCATTCCACGCATTGTTGACGGCGGCCTGCCTGCTGTGCTGAGCCAGACTTTCCGCGCCATGATCCATTCACGGCTGGAGTTGGGCATGAAACACTACGAACATGCCTACCCGCATACCGATATCGTGCTGCTTGAGCCCGACCACCGTGACACTGAAATGTATCTGGCCAATACTTTCAGTTATAGCCAGCGCCGCCAGATGGCCGAGCACGCCTACCAGCAGACCCGGCACATGCTGCGTGCCAGAAAAACCACCTTGTCCGCCAAGCTGGCGCGCCATGGTGTGTCACTGAACCTGCAGGCCCTCGATGACCCCAAACGTCACTTGGTTGCTGCCCAGCCTGCAGCAACCCGCGTGGGACGGGCTATTGCGACGCTTGAGGAGGTCATGGAAGATTTAAGTCACACCCTTTCTCCTCGCCTTTACGCACCTGCTTGAAAAGACCTGCGTTTCCCTGGTGCTGGACTTCCCTAGTGACAGCTGTTTAACCGGTGGGTTAAAGTGTTGAAAAGTGCTGAAAAGTGCCAAAAAACCAAGGGGACAACAACATGGCGAAAAAAGCGCCGCGCCGCACCGCAGAGCGCATTCTGGAAGTCACACTGGATCTGTTCAACCGCTTTGGCGAGCCGAATGTGTCCACCACGCTGATCTCGGCTGAACTGAGCATCAGCCCCGGTAACTTGTACTACCACTACCCGGCCAAAGACGAGCTGATCAACTCGCTGTTTGACCGCTACGAAAAAGCTCTCAGTGAGCTGCTCAACGCCAGCGACGGTGTGCGCAATGTGGAAGACGCCTGGTTTTTCATGCACACTTTGTTTGAGCTGATCTGGCAATATCGGTTTTTGTACCGCGACTTGAACGACTTGCTCAGCAAGAACCGCCGGCTGGAGACCCACTTCCAATGGGTGCTTAAAAACAAAACCCGCTCAGTCAAGGCTTTGCTAGACGGCATGAGCCGCTTCGGCGCGATGTCCATTGACTCCCGGGAGGTCGAGGCCACTGCCACCAGCATGGTGGTGGTGGTGACTTACTGGCTCAGCTTTGAGTATGTGCGCGACCCCAGAAATGCGCTGGAGCCCGAGAATGCCCAGTCCGCTTTGCTGCGGGGCGCGCACCATGTGCTAAACCTCTTGATTCCCTACCTCGAACAAAGCCAGCGTGCGCACCTGCAGGCTCTGGTCAGTGCTTACAGCAGTCCGGCGAAAAGCCCGGCTACCATGGGCAGGTAAGCTGCGCGCCAGCAGCGAACAAAAAATCAAAAAACAAGCAGACAACAACCGTCATCAAAGGAGACAAAAAATGGCTAAATGGACCCCCTTCCCGCACGCTGGCGACTATGCATTTGATGCAGCCAGCCTCAAGAAAAACTGGGCACGCCTGCACCAGGGCGACTGCGAAAGTTTGCCCAAAGATGCCGCAGTGCTGCAAGCCTGGGTGCTGTTTCACAACGGCGAATTCCAAAAAGCGTGCGAGGCGGGCCTCAAGGCCAATGAAGCGGGCATGGCAGGCGGCCTGGCAGTTGCCAACAAAGCCACCAGCATTTACGCCAACTATCTGGAAAGTAAAGAAAAAATCAAGCTTGAACTGTTCATGGAAGTCGCTGCGCGCGCCGAAGCGCAGCAGGCACAAGAGCCGAAAAACGCCAACGCTTTTTATTGGCAAGCCTACGCATTGGGCCGCTATGGCCAAGGCATCAGTGTGGCCAAGGCACTGGCTCAGGGTTTGGGAAGCAAGGTCAAACAAGCGCTTGAGCAAGCCATCAGGCTGCAACCCCAACACGCCGACGCCCACATTGCACTGGCGGCTTTTCACGCCGAAGTGATCGACAAGGTCGGCTCGCTGATAGGCGGCATGACCTACGGTGCCAAAAAAGACACAGGTCTTGCCCTTTTCAAGCAAGCCTTGCAGCTCAACCCTGGCTCGGCCATTGGAATGGTCGAGTACGCCAATGGCATGGTCATGCTCGAAGGCGACAAGAAAATGAAGAACGCTACCCAACTGTATGAGCAGGCTGCGGCCTGCAAACCACTGGACGCCACTGAGCGGCTGGATGTGGAGATGGCCAAGGCTGAGCTGGAAGATTGAGTGGCAGCATGTGAGTGGCTACCGAATAAACGATGACATGCGAAACGCACTTGGACTTGAGCCAGTCCATGCCCGAAACGCCCGCATGAAACTCTTCTCGTTCTTAAACCCTGCGTCTGCAGCTACTTGCTTGACAGGTTTCATTGTGCGCAACAATAAATCCTTTGCCCGCTCAAGCCGCACTTCGTCCTTGAGCTGCTGCAGGCAAGCGCCTTCTTGTTGAAGCTGCCGGTGTAGCGAGCGGGATGACGTGTTCAGTGCTGCAGCCAGCGTCTGCGCATTGTGCTGCACTCCCACCGGGCTGCTCAACGCCTGGCGCACTTGCTCAATCAGCAACCTGTCGCGCCGGTACTGCAGCACTGTCAGTGGCAGGGCGCGCTGCAGCATCCGCCGCAACGCTTTTTCATCACGACGCAGACTCAAAGCAAAGTAGCGCGCATCAAACCTGATTTGTGCGTGTGTGGCATTGAA
The DNA here is from genome assembly GCA_004293655.1 of Polaromonas sp. Taxonomy (GTDB): domain Bacteria; phylum Pseudomonadota; class Gammaproteobacteria; order Burkholderiales; family Burkholderiaceae_C; genus Polaromonas. The sequence continues at coordinate 14,819 of RDZZ01000072.1, forward strand.
CTGCAACACCGGGCCAGGAAACATGAGCGCATAGGCATCAATATGCGGTGGTGCGGCAAACGGAAAGCATGCGCCCTGCAACGGGATGCGCGAGTCCACATACCAGCATGCCAGGCCGTGAAGGTTGCGCAGCACATGCACCAGTCCAAACTCCCCGGCCTGACCGGGCACCTTTTCTTCTACCGTGACCGTGGTGGCCTCACCAGACGTGCTGACCCTTAAAACAATATCGTCTGTCAAAAGTGCATGGTGACGGCACCAACGCTTGACAGCTATGCCCAGATTGGGCGATGTGATGGACGCACGGGCCAGCATGCCGTAGCTGCCCCAAGGCAGCCTGCGTGAGAAAGCACCCAGTGCTTCGTCGTCCAGCGCTTGCATAGCCGTGCCTGACAACACTTCCATCTGACGGGCGGTGATGTGGCTTGTGGGTTTGACCAGTTGAGCTGGCGTGATCTGTGCCAGCTTGAGGGCTTCAAGCGGGCTTTGGCCGTAGCGTTTGTAAGCTTCAACAATGCATCTGGCAAAAGCCATGGGCGTGGCGGCAGTGGGTTGACTGCTACGGTTTGCGGTGGCTTTATTGGGCATAGGCGCAGTTTCGGTCGGCTTGGCACAATTTGCAACCTGATTGACTGCCCAGGTAAGGCGGGTTTTCGCTAATCTTGTGAGTTCGCGTTAAATTGGCGTTGGATGACGTCAGATTGACGTTATGGTGTGGTTTTGCCTTGCATCAAGACAGCGCGCCGCTTTGCCATCAGGAGACACATGTCAGTTCTGCAAACCAAACTCAATGCCCGTACCGCCGACTTTCAGGCCAATGCTGCCGCCATGCAGGAGCTGGTGGACGACCTGGCCGAAAAGCTTGCCAAATCAGCTGCAGGCGGTGGCGCTGCAGCGCGTGCCAAGCACGTTGCGCGCGGCAAGCTGCTACCGCGTGAACGTGTGCAAATGCTGCTGGACCCAGGCACGCCGTTTCTTGAGTTGTCACCACTGGCCGCCTACGCGATGTACCCTGACCGCGATGGCACCGACAGCGCGCCATGTGCAGGCGTGATCACCGGCATTGGCCGCGTCGAAGGCATTGACTGCCTGGTGGTGTGCAATGACGCGACCGTCAAGGGTGGCACCTACTACCCCATGACGGTCAAAAAGCACCTGCGCGCGCAAGAAATTGCGCAGCAAAACAACCTGCCTTGCATCTACCTGGTGGACTCGGGCGGTGCCAACTTGCCAAACCAGGACGAGGTGTTTCCTGACCGGGATCACTTTGGCCGCATTTTCTACAACCAAGCGCAAATGAGTTCTCTGGGTATCGGGCAAATTGCCGTGGTCATGGGCAGTTGCACCGCAGGCGGTGCTTACATGCCCGCCATGAGCGACGAGACCATCATTGTCAAAAACCAGGGCACGATTTTTCTGGCGGGCCCGCCGCTGGTCAAGGCAGCGATTGGCGAGGTCGTCTCGGCTGAAGAGTTGGGCGGTGGCGATGTCCATACCCGGCTGTCAGGCGTGGCAGACCACCTCGCGCAAAACGATGCCCATGCACTGGCGCTCGCCCGTCAGGCGGTGGCTCACCTGAACCGCCAAAAGAGCAGCCAGCACGCACTGCGTACACCTGAGCCGCCATTGCACAGCCCGCAAGAGCTGTACGGCGTGATTCCAGTTGACACGCGCAAGCCTTACGACGTGCATGAGGTCATCACACGCATCGTCGATGGCAGTGTGTTTCATGAGTTCAAGGCGCGCTACGGCCCCACGCTGGTCTGCGGCTTTGCGCACATTGAAGGCATGCCGGTGGGCATCATTGCCAACAACGGGATCTTATTTTCAGAAAGCGCACAAAAAGGTGCGCACTTCATTGAGCTGTGCTGCCAGCGCAAGGTACCGCTGGTGTTTTTACAGAACATCACTGGCTTTATGGTGGGCCGCAAATACGAGGCTGAAGGCATTGCGCGCCACGGCGCCAAACTGGTCACAGCTGTGGCCACAGCCAATGTGCCGAAGTTCACAGTCATCATTGGGGGCAGTTATGGGGCAGGCAACTACGGCATGTGTGGTCGGGCGTATTCACCGCGCTTTTTGTGGATGTGGCCGAACGCCCGCATCAGCGTCATGGGCGGTGAGCAAGCGGCCAGCGTGCTGGCTACCGTCAAGCGCGACGGCATTGAGGCCAAAGGCGGCAGTTGGAGCGCGGGTGAAGAAGCCGCCTTCAAGCAGCCGCTGCTTGACCAGTTTGCGCACCAGTCCCACCCCTACTACGCCAGTGCCCGGCTGTGGGATGACGGCGTGATTGACCCGGCAGACACGCGCCGTGTGCTGGCACTGGGCTTGTCGGCGGCCATGAACCAGCCAATTGGTGAACCTAAATTTGGTGTTTTCCGGATGTGATGGGCGCACTGTGCCTTTGTTGACAAGCCCCTACACAGCACATAAATACAAGCCATGAAACATTTATTGATACAGGTCACCGACAAGGTAGCCACTGTCACGCTCAATCGACCTGACGTGCGCAACGCTTTCAACGATGAGGTCATTGCTGAAATGACCTTGGCATTCAATACGCTGGGTGCCAGGGCGGATGTGCGCTGCATTGTGCTGGCGGCCAATGGCACAGCCTTTTGTGCAGGTGCAGACCTGAACTGGATGCGCAGCATGGCCGATTACTCACATGCGCAAAACCTGGCCGATGCAGCGCGGCTGGCGGCCATGTTGCAGGCTGTGTACACCTGCCCCAAACCGACCATTGCCCGAATTCAGGGGGATGTGTACGCTGGCGGTTGCGGGCTGGTGGCGGCCTGCGACATCGCGGTGTCGAGCGACGCTGCGCACTTTTGCCTGAGCGAAACCCGGCTGGGCCTGGTGCCCTCGACCATCAGCCCGTATGTCATCCGGGCCATGGGCGCGCGCGCTGCACACCGGTATTTTTTGACTGCTGAGCGCTTTTCTGCAGCCCAGGCGTGGCGTATTGGTTTTGTACACGAACTGGTCACTGCGGCTGAGCTGGATGGAAAGGTGGCGGAGGTGGCGCAGGCACTGGTCAATGCCGGTCCGGTTGCTGTGACGCTATGCAAAAAACTGGTGCAGAGCGTTGCCGGGCAAGACATCACGCCGACGCTGGTTGAGATGACGGTCAAGAGCATTGCCGACGTGCGCGTCAGCCCTGAAGGGCGTGAGGGCCTGCAGTCGTTCCTGCAAAAGCGCAAGCCCAACTGGCAGGCAGGCTAGACCATGCTGGCATCCCTCGACATGGCACAACTGATTGCCCTGGCAGGTGCGCTGGGCTGGGCCAGCGGTGTACGGCTTTACATGGTGGTGTTGCTGACGGGCCTGGC
>RDZZ01000118.1 GCA_004293655.1 Polaromonas sp.
GTCGCTCACAAAGACAACGGGCCACGTGGTCGCTGGGCTGAAGGGCGTTGTCCGTCATTGCCGCGCAGGCGGCAATCCAGTACCCAGTCTGTAAACCGCAAACCAGCGGTTGAATTGACTTGCCGCTTCAAGCCGGGCGGCTTCAAGCAGTGCACCCCGTGCCGCCGTCCGCATACTGGATTCCCGCTTTTGCGGGAATGACGGTATTGGCGGTCATCTGCGGTCGATATTGCACGCTCACCTGTGGAGACAAAGCTTCATCAAATAGGCGGTTTCATCGGGGATACACTTTTTTCCTGCATAACGTCAGTTGGTCAGTTGGTCAGTTAAAAAGTAACAAGAAAGCTCTGCTGACTCAGCTTCACTTGCCCTGTGGTGTGCGTTCGAGCTTGAAAGCTCTGCTGACTCAGCTTCACTTGCCCTGTGGTGTGCGTTCGAGCTTTCGGCTGTCCAGGCCTTTTTTCTCCAGCCGGGCCACGAGCTCATCGTAGGCTTTGGCTGTGACCTCGGGTGTTCTGGACAGTATCCACAGGTACTCCCGCTTGGGCTCGCTGACGGCGACCAGCTGATAGCTGGGGTCCAGATCAATGACCCAGTAGTTGCCCCACACAAAAGGCATGAAAGACAGCCAGGCGGGCGCAAAACGCACCTCCAGCTTCGGTGAAGTGGCGCCTCCGCGCTGCCGGGCTTCGCCGATGGCTTCAATCACTTCCCCTTCTTTGTTGGTGCAAAGGTTCACCACGCGTACCCTGCCGTCAGCCTGCGCGCTGTAATCGGCACGGGTGTTTTTAAGGCATCTGCGCTGAAACCAGTTGGGGTATCTGGCAATCTCGTACCAAGTGCCCATGTAGCGCGGAACATCCAGCGTGGGGATGCTGGCCAGGGGTTCGGGGATGTCACTGGCCATGGCGCTGCACGCGTAAAAAGCCAGCAGCGCATTGATAAAAACAGTTTTCAAGTGCATTGTGATGTTGTTGGGTTAAGTATTTGGGCAAGTGTCCGGGTAAGTGTTCGGGTAAGTGTTTGCTTGTTGCAGCCTGCCATAGCCTTACTCCGTACGGCCAAAGAAAAGAGCTGCTTTCCGACGATTTTCCCTCCAGCACACTGGGGCGTGGTCTTTAAATTCCATCGGCGCTTTTTTTGACCATAGCCTGCAAAGCCTCTTTGGGCTGCAAGACGGCAGCGTAAAGTGGGTCAAGACCCCTACTTTATGTGCGGCCTGCCTTTTATGATCCGCGCATGACGATACCTGCAAAACCCACTCCACAGCTTACGCCACAGCCTACTGCACCCTCCGTACTGCGCGACCTGTTTGATGCCCAGTACCGATCCAGTCGCGCCAATTCAGAAGTTTCCCTGGCGCTGCGCCGTGACCGTTTGCTGCGCATGAAGGCGCTGATTGACGGCAACGGCACGGCGCTGGCACAAGCGGTGCAGGCCGACTTTGGTGTGCGCTCACTGCAGCTGACCGAGATTGCCGACCTGTTTGTGCTGCGCACTTTGCTGTCGCACACGCTCAAGGCGCTGCCGAAATGGATCAAGCCGCAAAAAGTCAGCACGCCGCTGTACCTGCAACCGGCCCACGCTTACCTGCAGCGCCAGCCGCTGGGCGTGGTGGGCGTGGTGTCACCCTGGAATTACCCGGTGCAATTGGCGCTGGGGCCAGTCATCACGGCTCTGGCAGCGGGCAACCGCGTGATGCTCAAGCCTAGCGAGCTGACACCGACGACCTCGGCCCTGATGGCTGATCTGATGGGTCAGGCGTTTGCGCCAGACGAGCTGTGCGTGGTGCAGGGAGACAGTGCGTTTGCAGCCGAGTTCTCAAGCCTGCCGTTTGACCACCTGTTTTTCACGGGCTCCACCGCTGTGGGCCGCATCGTCGCCACGGCCGCTGCCGCCAACCTGACGCCGACCACGCTGGAGCTGGGTGGCAAATCTCCCTGCGTCATTGATGCGTCATGTGACCTGGACGCCGCCGCCACCAAGATCGCCCACGGCAAACTGCTTAACGCAGGCCAGACCTGCATTGCGCCAGACTACGTGCTGTTGCCCCGGGGCCGTGAAGCTGCTTTTGGCCGTGCGTTTGCCCAGGCGGTTGCCACGCTTTTTCCGACCATTGCGGGCAACCCTGATTACGCCGCCATCATCAATGAGCGCCAGCATGCCCGCCTGCAAGCACTGCTGGCACAGGCAGAGCGTCAAGGGGCCAGGCTGCAGGTGGTCAACACGGGCGGCGTGGCGCAGGCAGGCTCCCGGCAAATGCCACCGGTGCTGGTGTTCGACGCGCCAGCCGACGCCAAACTGTTGAAAGAAGAAATTTTTGGCCCCATCCTGCCCGTGTTGCCCTACGACACGCTTGATCAAGCCATCGACTACATCAACGCCCGGCCACGGCCCCTGGCACTGTACTGGTTTGGCACAGACACCACGTCACGCGACAAAGTGCTGGCCCGCACGGTCAGCGGCGGCGTGACGGTCAACGACACCCTGATGCACATTGCCCACGAAAACCTGCCCTTTGGCGGCGTGGGCGAAAGTGGCTGGGGCAGCTACCACGGCGAGGCGGGCTTTTTGCGCCTGAGCCAGCAAAAGCCGGTACTGGTGCAGTCCAAATGGGCGCGGGGTGACTTGTTTTATCCGCCTTATGGCAAGCGGTTTGCACAAGTGATGGGTTTGCTCAAGCGGTTTTTGTAGAAGCCGTGGGGAAACTGCTACTTTATTCATAGCGCACAGGTCAGGTGTGCATTGCCATAGAGGCATTTTCGATTGGGTATTTGTAACCCCCAAGCGCACCTGCAGCCCCGCCTACCCGCCACTGCTCAAACGCCGCTGCCAACCCATTCATCAGGGCACGCACCCGCGCTGGCTCAAAGCGGCCACCGGGCAGCACTGCGTACAGCGGTGTCAAGGCCCCCAGGTAGTCCGGGAACAGCCTGACCAACGCACCGCTTGCCAGCGAACGCCCCAGCGCCAGCTCAGAGACATAAATAATGCCGCGCCCTTGCAGCGCCCATTCGTACGCAATGAAGGCGTTGTGGCAGGTCAGCGGGCCACGTACTTTGACTGGCAAAGGTGTGCCGCCGCTGTTGTGGGCTGGCAAGAACATCCATTCGTCCAGCAGACGCCCGCGCGACTGGTGTACCAGGCAGTCGTGTTCTGTGAGTGCTTGCGGACTGGCGGGCACGCCCCGTCGCTGCAGGTACTGCGGGCTGGCGCAGGCCATGCGATGTGCCGATACCAGTAGCCGCGCTGTGTGGCTGGAGTCTGGCAATGGCCCAGCGCGCAGGGCCAGGTCTATGCCCTCACGTATCAGGTCAGAACGCTCGTCGCCCACCAGCAAATCAAGCGTGAGGCCGGGGTACGCCGCTGCAAATTCGGCCAGCCAGTGCGCCATCATTTCCTGCGCCAGCAGGGTGCCAACAGCAATGCGTATGTTGCCAGCCAGTCCCAGCGTGCCGGTGCGTACCTGCGCCTGCCCCTGAGCCAGCAGCGCCATCGCCTGGCGGGCGTGCTCAATCATGACTTCACCCTCGGCAGTGGGCCGCACCAGACGGGTCGTGCGCTCAAACAGGCGCACGCCCAGCGACTTCTCCAGCCGCTTCAGCGCGGCACTAACAGCGGCAGTGCTCAGGTCGCAGCGCCTGCCTGCGGCTGTTAGTCCGCCGGTGTCGGCAATCGCCAACAACACCGGCAAGTCATTGAGATTGTCAAATTTCATAAAAGAGTTTATTTACCAATCACCTGATTGTGGGGGCGCTGACCAAACCCTATAGTCTGCAATTATTCGTAACG
>RDZZ01000119.1 GCA_004293655.1 Polaromonas sp.
CTGGTGGCGCTTCAGGTTCAGCGGGCGCTAGCGGCTTGACGTCTGTATTTGTCCGATCTGTCCGATCTGTCCGGCTGGCAGGCGGGCCATCAGGGACGGGGGTTGGAGTGGCCTGCAAATGCAGTGACGCATCAAACACATCTGTGCAATGCCCACATCGCACCCAGCCTTGAGAGACTTTGAGTTGATCGGTCACGACTTTGAACATCGTGCCGCAGGCAGGGCAGCGCGTGATTAAACTCATCTCAAACTCAACTCATTGCGCGTTGTGTTGCAAAAAGTACGCAATCTTGACAACCATGAGCAGTCCCGCATGCTCAAACCCTGTTCACAGCCGGGCGGTCATCAGTATCCAGCCGTCTTCCTGGTCAGCCACCTCCAGCATGCACCAAGGCGCATAAGCGAGTTTCAGCTCATCGGATTGACGCTCAAGAATACCCGCCAGCACCAGGCGACCGTTTTTTTCCACACAAGCGCACAGCAAGGGCGCAAGTACTTTCAACGGTGTCGCCAGAATGTTGGCCAGCACCGTGTGGTAAATGCCCGTTGCCTTGTCAGGCAAGCCCGCGCTCAAACTCACATGATTGGCATCAGCATTGGCAAGCGTGGACTGGACGGCAGCCTCATCAATATCCACGGCGTCAACATTGGTTGCACCAAACTTGGCAGCACCTATGGCAAGAATGCCCGAGCCACAGCCGTAGTCAAGGGTGCGTCCAAGCTCGCGACCTGCAGACGTTTGAGCCGCTATCCAGCGCAGGCACATGCGCGTGGTGGGGTGCGTGCCGGTGCCAAAGGCCAGACCTGGGTCGAGTCGTATGATTTTCTCCGCCTGTGCAGGCGGCTCGTGCCAGGTGGGCACAATCCAGAACTCGGGCGTGATCTCCACAGGTGCGAACTGTGACTGTGTCAGCCGAACCCAGTCTTGCTCTGGCACGGGCTCAATCGCTATCAATGCGCAGGGCGCGAAAAAATCCTGTGTTTGCAACACGGCGGCGGCAACGCCCGCCAACGCCTGGCTTGCAAAGTGGGCGACCACCCGTGAGCGGTTCCATCCGGCCTGGGGCGCAGGCATGTCGGGCTCACCAAACATGGCCAACTCTGCCGGTGTCTGCGCGTCAGCGTCTTCGACCGAAACGCTCAATGCATCCAGTGCATCCAGCGCATCACTGAGCACCTCGACCGTGTCTGCGGGGCTGAGAATGACCAGCTCAAACAGGTTCATGGCCGTGACCTCTTTAAATCAGCGAACACGCTTGGACAACCACTCTTCGAGGTAGTGGATGTTGGTGCCGCCGTCCATAAACTTGGCATCGACCATCAGCTCCCGGTGTAGCGCGATGTTGGTATGGATGCCTTCGACCACGGTCTCGGCCAGGGCGGTTCGCATGCGGGCCAGGGCTTGCTCGCGTGTGTCGCCATGCACAATGATCTTGCCAATCATCGAGTCGTAGTTGGGTGGCACAAAGTAATTGGCGTAAATGTGTGAGTCAACCCTGACGCCAGGCCCGCCTGGTGTGTGCCAGGTCGTGATGCGGCCCGGCGAAGGCGTGAACTTGTACGGGTCTTCTGCATTGATGCGGCACTCGATGGCGTGACCTTTGAGCTGAATGTCTCGCTGGACAAACGGCAGTTTTTCACCCGCTGCCACCATGATTTGTGTACGCACAATGTCCACACCTGTGATCCACTCGGTGACCGGGTGCTCCACCTGCACGCGCGTGTTCATCTCAATGAAGTAGAACTCGCCATTTTCAAAAAGAAATTCAAAAGTACCCGCGCCACGGTAGCCTATTTTTTTAACAGCCGCTACGCAGCGGCTACCAATTCGTTCAATCAGTTTGCGTGGAATGCCGGGCGCAGGCCCTTCTTCAATGACTTTCTGGTGACGCCGCTGCATGGAGCAGTCGCGCTCACCCAGCCAGACAGCATTTTTATACTGATCCGCCAAGATCTGGATTTCAATGTGCCGAGGGTTCTGGAGGAATTTCTCCATATAAACTTCCGAGCTGCCAAACACGGCACCCGCCTCTGCCTTGGTGGTCTGAACGGCATGTATCAGTGCCGCTTCTGTGTGGACAACCCGCATGCCACGCCCGCCACCGCCGGCAGCTGCCTTGATGATGATCGGGTAGCCCACCTGTTTGGCCATGCGCTTGATGGCGACCGGGTCGTCGGGCAGGGCCCCTTCTGAGCCTGGCACGCATGGCACGCCAGCCCTGATCATGGCCTGTTTGGCGGAGACTTTATCGCCCATGGTCCGGATGGATTCGGGGCTGGGGCCAATGAATTTAAAGCCGCTTTTCTCCACCCTTTCCGCAAAATCAGCGTTTTCACTCAAAAATCCGTACCCTGGGTGAATCGCTTCAGCGTCGGTTACTTCTGCGGCTGAAATGATGGCGGGCATGTTGAGGTAACTCAAACTGGAGGCCGCTGGCCCGATGCAAACCGACTCATCGGCCAACTTGATGTATTTTGCGTCGCGGTCAGCCTCCGAGTACACCATCACTGCTTTGACACCCAGTTCCCGGCACGCACGCTGGATTCGCAGGGCGATTTCACCGCGGTTGGCAATCAATATCTTTTTAAACATGCGTCTTGTGGATTCATCTGTTGGAAACGGCAGGTCTAAAACGGCTACTCAATCATGAACAGGCTCTGACCGTACTCGACGGCCTGACCGTTTTCACAGAGTATTCTGGTCACTGTGCCAGATTTGTCTGCTTCAATCTCGTTGAGGATTTTCATGGCTTCGATGATGCAAATGGTCTCGCCTTCCTTGACCACACTGCCAACATCAACATAAGCTTTTGCACCTGGGCTGGCGCATCTGTAGAAGGTACCCACCATGGGAGAGGTCACGGCATGCCCTGCGCCACCGGTGGCTGCCGCGTCTGCCGCAGGCAGAGCAGGCGCGCTGACCACTGGCGCTGCGGGACTCGCGACAGGTGCTGCAGGCAGCTGCGCGACAAACGGCGCGCCACTGGATTTGACAATGCGCACTTTGCCTTCAGCTTCAGTGATCTCCAGTTCAGACACATTGGACTCTGATACGAGGTCAATCAGAGTTTTGAGTTTTCTTAAATCCATGAGGTTTTTTCCAATGACAGTAAATGCTGGCGTGCAAACTTCAGCGCACAGCTTTTGAATTGATCTGGAGGCTGAGTTTGAAACAACTCGAAACTGGGTATTCCTGTTTTTTGCTTATTTCTTGCTTATTTTTTTGTTTGTTTCTTGCTTGTTTCCGCTTTCATGCTCCGCAACATTGATGGGCTCTTGCCAGCCATCCACAACACCCAATGACCTGTCCGATGGTCCGAGAAAATGCAGAGTGTACTCCAAACAAGCTTCATTTTTGACAGGAAAACAGGC
>RDZZ01000073.1 GCA_004293655.1 Polaromonas sp.
CTGATGTGCTGGGCGCTGCGCGCTCCGAAGCCCTGGCGCAACATTTAAAGGCGCTGGGCCTGATAGACGGCAAAGGCAAAGTGCAAGACAGCCTGCGCCAGGCCATCAAAGACAACCGGGTTCCCATCCCGCCGGAGCTGGAGCCTTTCAAAGTGCTGATCATTGAGCGCCTGCGCAAACTCGCCGGCAAGCTGGATGTTAAAAACGCGGATGATAAAAAAGTCGTTCCTCTGCGCCGCGAGGTGTATTTAAGCCCCGACTTCAAAGCGCTGTGGGACCGCATCAAGCACCGCACCACTTACCGCGTGGCGTTTGACAATGCGAAGCTGCTGGACACTTGCGTTAAAGCCTTGCAGGACGCGCCCAAAGTCACGCCAACGCGGGCACGGTTTCGCAAGGCAGATTTGTCCATCGGGCGCGGCGGTGTGCTGGCAGAAAGCACCAGTGACTCCGTACACGAAACACTCAGCGAAACGATTGCCTTGCCAGACCTGTTAACCGAGCTGCAAGACCGCACGCAGCTGACGCGCCGCAGCCTGGTCGATGTGCTGCAGCGCAGCGGACGGCTGGATGACTTCAAGGTCAACCCGCAGCAGTTTATGGATGTGGCGGCGCAGTACATCAACCGTTACAAACAACATGCGATTGTTGACGGCATTCGTTATCGTCCGTTGGGCGATGGCCATGTGTGGGCACAGGAATTGTTTGAAACAACCGAATTGCTGGGCTACCTGAACACGCTTCCAGTGAAAAAATCAGTGTTTGAAAGCGTGCTGTATGACTCAGGGGTTGAACGCAGTTTTGCCGACGCACTGGAGAAAAACGAAGCCGTCAGGCTGTACGTCAAGTTGCCAGGCTGGTTCAGCATTCCAACGCCACTGGGCGGGTACAACCCAGACTGGGCAGTCGTCATAGAAGATGAGGGCTTGGACAAGCTGTACTTTGTGGTGGAGACCAAAGGCAGCCTGGTGGCCTTGGATTTGCGCACGGGGGAGTCCGACAAGATGGACTGTGGCATCAGGCATTTTGAAGCGTTGGCAGTGGGCAAAACCCTGAGCGACGCCCCCGCAAAGTTTGTGAAAGCCAAAACGCTGGACGGCTTGCTGGCTCAAATTACTCGAAACCACCTGTGAAAACCAGACTGAGCCTTTACCTGCAGCTCATCCGCTGGGACCGCCCCGCCGGCTGGCTGCTGCTGCTGTGGCCCACGCTGTCGGCGCTGTGGATTGCCTCGCACGGTTTTCCGGGCTGGCATCTGTTGGCAGTGTTCACGCTGGGGACTTTTTTAATGCGCAGTGCGGGCTGCTGTGTCAATGATGTGGCTGACCGCGACTTTGACCGGCATGTCAAGCGCACCGCTGAGCGGCCCGTGACCAGTGGCAAGCTGGGCAGCCGCGAGGCGCTGGCTCTGGGAGCTGTGCTGGCGCTGCTGGCCTTTGGCCTGGTGCTGACGACCAACACCACCACCATCGCCTGGTCTTTTGCGGCACTGGCCATCACGCTGATCTACCCGTTTGCCAAGCGTTTTGTAGCCATGCCGCAGGCGGTGCTGGGTGTGGCGTTCAGTTTTGGCATACCGATGGCGTTCGCTGCGGTGCAGTCGCGCGTGCCGCTGGTTGCCGGGGTGTTGCTGCTGGGCAATTTGTTCTGGGTGATCGCGTATGACACCGAGTACGCCATGGTGGACAGGGATGACGACCTGCGCATCGGCATGAAAACCTCGGCCATCACGCTGGGGCGGTTTGATGTGGCGGCGGTCATGCTGTGCTACCTGGTTTATTTGCTTATTTGGGTGCTGTGGCAAGCTCAGCAAGACTATTCAGCTATTTATTTGATAGCAATCGGGTTGGCGCTTCTGCAGGCGCTGTGGCACGGCTGGCTGATCCGCAAGCGCGAGCGTGACGGCTGCTTCAAGGCGTTTCGCCTGAACCACTGGATGGGGTTCACGGTGTTTGCGGGCATTGTTTTGTCGTACCGGGTGGGTTGAGTCCAGTGTGTCGATGGGCCGCACCTTTCGTGCTGGACAGTTCTATGGTGTGCAATAATAAATGAGAATCAATCTTATTTAATTTATCAACATCAGGAAAAAACCAATGCGGCAAAACAGCATGAAAACGTGGATCAAGGTGTGTGCAGGCTTGCTGTGTGTGGGCACTTGTGCTTTGGCAGCGGCCCAAACAGCGGTAAAACCAGAGGCAGCCGCAGCCAAGCCCGCCTATGGCGCGCCAGTGGCCACCAAACCGGAAGGCGATGCGAAAAAGCCGGAGTTTGTTGACAAAGTGGGCGGCAAAGAACTGCTGGCTGCGTTGCGCCAGGGCGGACACGTGATTTTTTTCAGGCACGGCCAGACCGAGAAAGACTACGCTGACCAGGCCGATCCCAAAATGAAACTGAGCGACTGCGCCAGCCAGCGTGCCTTGAATGACAAGGGCGTAGAACAAGCCAAAACCATTGGTGCTGCGTTCAAGGAAGCCAGCATTCCTGTGGGTCACGTGCTGGCAAGTGACTACTGCCGGGCCTGGAAGACGGCTGACCTGGCTTTTGGGCGGCATACCCGCGCGCCTGCACTGAATTTTGTCAAAGCCGAGGAGTACACCAAGGCCCAAAAACAGCAAATGAGCAAGGCCATCACGCCGCTTCTGGCTGCCAAGCCCACGGGCAAGGCCAACACAGTGCTGGTCGGTCATGATGATGTTTTTGAGGCAGCCACAGGTATTTACCCAGAGCCGCAAGGCATTGCTTACATTCTCAAGCCATTGGGCAATGGCAGATTTGAAGTTCTTGCCAATTTGCAACCCCAAGAGTGGGCGCTGTTGTCCAGGTAGTTTTGGCTGTCGGTGACAAAAAATGCCTGGCAGCCCATGCCGCACGCCGACCGCCACGGCGATGCCGGGGTCATGCAGCGGCTCCTACACCGAGCCAAATTCGTCGCCGAGTTCTCGGGCCCGCTGCTTTGCGATGTGCATGGCACGCATGAAAAGCGTCTTCACCCTGTCTTGCTCCATCGACATGAGTGCGGCATGGGTGGTGCCGCCTTTGGAGGTGATCTGGGCACGCAGGACATCGGGCGGCTCGCTGGATGTGTGAGCCAGGGCTGAAGCGCCGACAAACGTGCCGACTGCCAGCTTGTGAGCCTGCTGCTGGCTCAGGCCCATGGCCATGCCGGACTCAACCATGGCCTCAATGAAGTAAAAAACATAAGCAGGGCCAGAGCCGGACAGCGCCGTGACAGCGTCCAGCTGGGACTCATCGCTCAGCCAGAGATGCTCGCCCGTGGTCTGGATGACGTTGCCTGCCAAAGCCCGGTCTGCCAGCGTCACAGCCGGGCGGGCAAACAGGGCCGTCATGCCCTGGCCAATCAGCGCGGGCGTGTTGGGCATGGCGCGCACCACGCGCTCGGTGGCCAGCCAGTGCGCGATGCTGTCCGACCGGATGCCAGCCGCTACGCTCAGGTGAAGGGCATTTCTGGTGTGAAAGCGCGCTCGCAGCGCAGCGTCTTTAAAGCTCTGGGGCTTGACGGCCCAGACCACCATGTCAGAACCCGCCAGGCCAGGGCCTGATGTTTCTCTGGCCTGCACGTTGAACTGCTGCCTGAGCCTGAGCCGCTGCTCTTCCAGGGGCTCGACGACCTGGATGTTACCCGCCGTCACGCCACGTTTGAGCAACCCGCCAATGATGGCGCTGGCCATGTTGCCGCCGCCTATGAAAGCGATGTTGCAGGGACTGAAAGTGTTGCTGCTGCTGTTGTTGTTGATTGGGAGAGTCATGGCGGCGTCTGGGGTTTCTGTTTGTAAAAGCCAGGGGCATGCGGATTCTGTGGCCTGTGCAGGCAAACAAGTCAGTGCAGGCTGCCCGTATTATCCCTGCGACCGGGCTTTCGGCGATGGGTTAACCTCTGCACCCATGCGCTATATTCTTGCACTTGACCAGGGCACAACCTCATCACGAGCCATTTTGTTCGACCACGCGGGCCAGGTGGTTGCGGCCTGCCAGCAAGAGTTTCGCCAGCTGTTTCCCCAGCCAGGATGGGTAGAGCATGACGCGCTGGAGGTATGGGCCACACAACTGGCTGTGGCTCAAAAATGCATACAAAAAATGCCGCCACGGCGCGTTCTGAATGGATCTTATGCTATAAATTCAATAGCAAATAGTGCTGCTGCTGACCAAATCGCCGCCATCGGCATCACCAATCAGCGCGAAACCACGGTTTTGTGGGACCGCCAAACGGGCCAGCCCGTGGCCCATGCCATCGTCTGGCAAGACCGCCGCACCGCCAGCCGCTGCGAGCAGCTGCGCGCCGAAGGCCATGCCGGGATGATTCAGCAAAAAACCGGGCTGGTGCTGGATGCCTACTTTTCTGCCACCAAGCTCGAATGGCTGCTCAATGAAGTGCCTGGCGTGCGTGCCAGGGCCGAACGCGGCGAGCTGGCCTTTGGCACCATTGACGCCTGGCTGGTCTGGAACCTGACGGGCGGGCGCGTACACGCAACCGATGTGAGCAACGCATCACGCACCCTGCTGTTTAACTTGCACACCCTGCAGTGGGACGATGCGCTGCTGGAGCTTTTCAACATCCCGGCATCGGTGCTGCCTGCCATTGTTCCCAGCAGCGGGGTGTTTGCGCAGACCGATGCCGCACTGCTGGGCGTGGCCATTCCGATTGCGGGTATGGCCGGTGACCAACAGGCGGCCACGTTTGGCCAGGTGTGCCTGCAGCCAGGCATGGCCAAAAACACCTATGGCACGGGCTGCTTTATGTTGATGAACACTGGCAGCCAGCCCGTGGCGTCGCAAAATGAGCTGCTCAGCACGGTCGGCTGGCAGCTCGACAAAGTTGCCTACTGCCTTGAAGGCAGCGTGTTCATGGGCGGTGCCACCATCCAGTGGCTGCGCGACGGCCTGAGCATCATCGCGTCAGCCAACGAGGTGCAGGCGCTTGCCCAGTCAGTCCCCGATAGCGGTGATGTCTATTTGGTGCCGGCCTTCACCGGGCTGGGTACGCCGCACTGGGACCCGTATGCACGCGGCGCGATGTTAGGGATGACTCGCGGTACAACCCGCGCCCACATTGCCCGCGCCGCGCTGGAGGCCATTGCCCTGCAAAGCGCCGACGTGTTTGCCGCCATGAGCCAGGACGCAGGGCTAGGCTTGCAGGAACTGCGGGTTGACGGCGGCGCATCCGCGAACGACTTGCTCATGCAAATGCAGGCCGATTTTTCAGGCGTTCCAGTCGTGCGCCCCCAAGTGCTTGAAACCACGGCCCTGGGCGCCGCCTACCTGGCTGGGCTGGCGGTCGGCTTTTGGTCAGGGGTGATCGAAATCGTCAGCCAATGGCAAGTTGACAGGCGCTTTGAGCCCAACATCAGCCCGGACGACAGGTCGGCCAAGCTGGCGCGCTGGCGCAAAGCGCTGGCTCGGGCAAAAGATTGGGCGCAGGATTAATTCCAACGCCCAATAAAAACGACAGCTGCGTGACTTCGCCCTGTGCTCGCTTCTCGCTTCTCGCTTCTCGCTTGCAGCTTGCAACTTCTATTGAAGGCTGAAATAACGCTATGAACAAGGAGGACGGCGGGGGGTCTGGGTCTTCAAGGACGGGCTGGACTGTCAGAGCTGTCTTGAAACGACAACTCACTGCGCGCGACTCCGAGCACGCCAACTACCACCAGAGCCAAGCCACAGAGCGCGGCCATACTCGCAGGCTCACCGAGCAGTAATACAGCCAGTGCAAAGGCCACCACAGGCTCGATTTGTACCAGTGACACGGCAGTGGCCGGCTGTATGTGGTGTAGTGCGGTGCTAAACAGCAAATACCCCACGCCCGCAGTCACGATGCCTGTGTAAGCAACGGCAGCGATGTCACGCCCACTCAGGCTGGGCAGGTTTGTTTGGAGTGCGGCAGCAGGCACGGCGACAAGCACTGCCACTGAAAAAGCGGCCAGTGTGATCGTCGCTGTTGGCGCACGGTTGACCATGCGCTTGTTTAGCAGGGTGTAGAGCGCATACGACAACCCTGACGTCATGCACAAACCAACCCCCAGGGCCGATATTGCGAGTGAGCTGCCGCCAGTTGACAGCAGCACAACCCCTGAAATTGCCAGCGTCGTGCCACCCCACCAGGCAGTAGTCGGTGGCTGGCGCTGGAACACGGCTTGAAGCAGGCCCGCCCAGATGGGGCCACTGCCAAGGGCGATGGCCGTACCAACGCCCACGCCGGTCAGCTTGACACCCGCAAAGAAGGCCAGGTTGTACGCCGCCATACATAGCCCGGCACCAAAGGCAGCGCCTAGCGGCAGACCCTGCCAGGCACGGCGTGCCAGCCCGCCAGAAATGGCCGCGAAAACAGTAAAGAACAGCGCTGCGAACAGCAGGCGCAGAGCACCAAACCACAACGCAGGCAGGTAACCGCCCGCCAGGCTTTGTGATGTGCCAGTCGTGCCCCACAGGGCAGCCGCACCGACCACACAGGTGACACCAAGAATCGGTCGAGAAATGAGCTGCATGCCCACATTGTTGTGCGGGTGGCGTCCGTCAAATTGAGGCAAACGCTCGTCTTGTGCGAAGCTCGCGAGCGCCGCTGTTGCGCTCGCGTCGCAGCGCAACCGATAAAGCGCTGTCGCTCCCGTAACCTACCTGGCAGGCGACCGCATCCAGCGAGAGCCCACGCCGCAACAACTGCTCTGCCCGGTTTAGTCGCCTAGCGCGCACGAAAGCCAAGGGCGACAGCCCCACAGCCAGCGCAAAGCGCGCCCGCAGGCGTTGTGGGCTCAAGCAACAAGCCGCAGCCAACTCTGCCACCGTCCACGGGTGACTCAGGTCAGCATCAATGCGCTGAGCAAGCGCGTCCAGGTCAATCCGCCGCCGAACCTTGACCGTTGAAGCTGCAACCAGCGTGTCGGTCAGGGAGTCGATTTCGAGGCCAGCTTGGCGCCAGTTGTGGGGGAGTGCGAAGCGCCGCATGCGCTGCGTTGCGCAGCCAGTCATCTCGTCGAGCACCAACACCAGTGCAGATCGCGCAGCGCAGTAGGTGTGCGCAGCCCCAGCAGGAATCACGAGGCCGCAGGTCGCATCAACCCAGGCGCTGTGCCCTTCAACTTCGACGTAGAGGACGCCATCGATACCGAATAGCACTTGAGCGTGGTCATGCACATGCTTGCCGCCCTCACGGTCATAGCGACGTATCAGTGGTGTGTCGGTAGGCGAAGAAAACATCGTCCCAGTCTATCAGCCGTCAGGCAGCACAGGGCGCGTCTCTACCCAAAAGCGAGGCGGTCTGCACGTTGCCATCGCCTTGAGGAAGTCCGGCTCAGTCTCACCACCCGGTTGATGGCGCTCAACGGCGCGACACCAGCCCCCGCTGAAGCGACGTGCCGACTGTGCAACGTAAGTTGACCACTACACTTCAGCAAACTCAAACCTTTATGACTAACCACGCACCGGCCACTGGACGTCTGTATGCCGATCACCCCATGAACCGCGCATCGCTGATTGAAAAACTCGCCCGTCCCGTCACCTATGACATGGCCGTCATAGGTGGCGGCGCAACTGGCCTTGGCGTCGCGCTCGATGCCGCCGCACGCGGGTTTTCAGTGGTGCTGGTCGAGTCCCATGACTTTGCCAAAGGCACCTCATCGCGGGCCACAAAACTGGTGCATGGCGGCGTGCGCTACCTGGCGCAGGGCAATATTTCATTGGTGCGTGAGGCGCTGCATGAGCGCAGCACGCTGCTGGCCAATGCGCCGCATCTGGCGCAACCGCTGGCTTTTGTCATGCCGTCTTACAAGTTTTGGGAAGCGCCGTTTTACGGCTTGGGGCTGAAGATGTATGACGCGCTGGCGGGCAAGGCCGGGCTTGGCGCGACTGAGTTTTTAAACCGTGATGAGACGCTGGCCCTGCTGCCGAACAGTAAAAAAGACGGGCCTGGCGGGCAGCTGAAAGGCGGCGTGAAGTATTGGGATGGCCAGTTTGACGATGCGCGTCTGGCGCTGGCGCTGGCCCGCACGGCCGCAGGCCGGGGCGCTTTGCTGGTCAACTACTGCGCCGCAACCCGCCTGCTGTACAACCAGGGCAAACTGGTCGGGCTGAAGGTCAAAGACCATGAGACGGGCCTGAGCCACGACATCCGCGCCAAGTGCGTTGTGAACGCCACAGGTGTTTGGGTTGACCAGTTCTGTATGGAAGACGGTCGGTCACTGGGCCGCGATGTCAAGGCGATGGTCGCACCCAGCCAGGGCGTACACATCGTGGTGGACCGCGCATTTTTGCCTGGCAGCCACGCCATGCTGATCCCCAAAACCGCTGATGGCCGGGTACTTTTTGCGGTGCCATGGCTGGGCAAAACGATTTTAGGTACCACCGATACCCCACGTGAAGACCTGGCGCGCGAGCCGCTGCCCTTCAGGCAGGAGGTTGACTTCATTCTCGGCGAATCAGCCCGCTACCTGACCCGAGCACCTGGGCGGGCGGACATTAAAAGCATCTGGGTTGGGTTGCGTCCGCTGGTGAAACCGCCGGTCAATGACGGCAATGACGACGGTGACGCGCCAGGCGTGACAAAAACCCTGTCACGTGAGCATACGGTTCTGGTGAGTCAAAGCGGGCTGGTCACGGTCACCGGGGGCAAATGGACCACCTACCGCGCCATGGCCGAGGATGTGCTCGATGCGTGTTTTTCGGCTGGCCTTTTGAATGCACAGCCCGGTGGCGTAACCGAAGACTTGCCGCTGGTAGGCGCACAGGCCATGACGCAAAACATCAGCGATGCGCCCGGCCTTCACTTGTATGGCGGTGAAGCTGCCGCAGTGCTGGCTTTACCCGGTGCCAACAAGCCTCTCGGAGGCGGTCTGACGGAAGCCATGGTTCGATTTGCAGCCAGACACGAGTATGCTCGCACGACTGAAGACGTGCTGGCCCGGCGCTCACGCCTTTTGTTTCTGGACGCTGCGCTTGCCAGATCGCTGGCTGTAGAAGTGTCTGTGCTGCTGCAGCAAGAAACAGGTGTGAATCCAAAACTCGACGCGTTCTTAGCGCTTTGCGATCAATACTTGCACCTGCCAGGCTGAGTGCGGTGGAATTTATTTGAAATTCAAGGCGATTTTTCATAAAGCAGTGTTGACACGCCACTTTTGCTGAGTGATAATCATGGGCTTCGCTAGAAAAAGCGAAGGGGTTTTGGCTAGAGACAATTTAGCCAAAGACAATCAGAGACGACTTAACAGCCTAATTGAAAGTACTGCAAGTGGTTTGCAATACGGACAACGGGCCCAAGACTGACTGGCAGGCAAGCTTGTTAAAAAGCAGGTCATCTGGTGCAAGTTGGGAACAAAATTAAATGATTCAAACGCAATCCAAACTCGATGTTGCTGACAACACGGGTGCCAAGTCCGTGATGTGCATCAAGGTGCTGGGCGGCTCCAAGCGCCGGTACGCCAGTGTTGGTGATGTCATCAAGGTCAGCATCAAAGAAGCTGCACCGCGCGGCCGCGTCAAAAAAGGCGAGGTCTACAGCGCTGTGGTCGTTCGTACAGCCAAAGGCATCCGTCGTGGTGACGGTTCGCTGGTCAAATTCGACGGCAACGCAGCAGTGTTGCTTAACGCCAAGCTGGAGCCCATTGGCACCCGCATCTTCGGACCCGTCACGCGCGAATTGCGCACTGAAAAGTTCATGAAGATCGTGTCCCTGGCTCCTGAAGTTCTGTAAGGACAAGCCATGAACAAAATTCGCAAAGGTGACGAGGTCATCGTCATTACCGGCCGGGACAAAGGCAAGCGCGGCACGGTCACACTCCGAACTGACGACAGTTATGTGTTGATCGAGGGTGTGAACATGGTGAAAAAACACACCAAGCCAAATCCACTCAAGGGCACTACGGGTGGTATCGTTCAAAAAAGCATGCCCATTCACCAGTCCAATATCGCCATTTTCAATGCGACATCGGGCAAGGCAGATCGGGTGGGTATCAAGTTGTTGGCAGACGGCAAGAAAGTGCGCGTCTTCAAGTCCAGCGGCGATGAAATTAAGGTGGCATAAGCATGGCAAAAACAACACCATCGCAACAAGCTGCAGTGCAGGCACGCCTGCAGTCTCAGTTTCGCGAAAAAATCGCACCTGCACTGATTGAAAAATTTGGCTACAAGTCGCCAATGCAGGTTCCCCGTATCACCAAGATCACACTCAACATGGGTGTGAGTGAGGCGGTTGCAGACAAAAAAGTCATGGACAACGCTGTTGGTGATATGACCAAGATTGCTGGTCAAAAGCCCGTAGTGACCAAGGCTAAAAAAGCCATCGCCGGTTTCAAAATTCGCGAAGACCTGCCAATTGGTTGCATGGTGACCTTGCGCGGTGTGAAGATGTATGAGTTTCTTGATCGCTTCGTCACCGTGGCTCTCCCGCGCGTTCGCGACTTTCGCGGCATTTCCGGTCGTGCCTTTGATGGTCGTGGTAACTACAACATCGGTGTGAAAGAGCAGATCATTTTCCCTGAAATTGAGTATGACAAGGTTGACGCCTTGCGCGGACTCAATATCAGCATCACCACAACGGCCAAGTCTGATGAAGAGTGCAAGGCGCTTCTCACCGCTTTCCGTTTTCCGTTCAAGAACTGAAGGCGCAAGATGGCTAAACAAGCACTGCTGCAACGTGAAATCAAGCGCGACAAACTGGTCGCTAAATTTGCTAAAAAATACGCTGAGCTTAAAAAGACGTCCAACGACTTTAAGCGCACCGACGACGAACGCGCTTTGGCTCGTCTTGAGTTGCAAAAGCTACCCCGCAACGCCAATCCCACCCGCCAGCGTAATCGCTGTGCAATCACGGGCCGCCCACGTGGTACGTTCCGTCAATTTGGCTTGGCTCGCGCCAAGATTCGCGAGTTGGCTTTTGCGGGTGATATCCCTGGTATCACCAAAGCAAGCTGGTAAGCATAGGAGTAACGCAAAATGAGTATGAGTGATCCTATTGCCGATATGCTGACACGCATTCGGAATGCACAAATGGTTGAAAAAGCCGTTGTGCTGGTGCCATCGTCTAAGGTAAAAGTTGCCATTGCACAGGTTTTGAAGGACGAAGGCTACATTGATGGCTTTTCGGTGAAAACCGGCGATGGCAAGTCGCAACTGGAAATCGCCCTGAAGTATTACGCAGGCAAGCCCGTGATCGAACGCATCGAACGCGTCAGTCGTCCAGGTCTTCGCGTTTACAAAGGTCATGGCGCCATTCCGCAAGTCATGAATGGCTTGGGCGTGGCAATTGTCACGACACCACAAGGTGTCATGACGGACCGCAAGGCGCGCGCTACCGGTATCGGTGGTGAAGTACTTTGCTACGTGGCTTAATTGTCACTGTCGGGCGACATAGAGGAGAAATGAAATGTCTCGTGTAGGAAAAATGCCAGTGTCCATACCTTCAGGTGTGGATGTGGCCATCAAAGACGACCAGATCAGCGTCAAGGGTGCTCTAGGTGCATTGGCGCTGGTGCAAAACGCCCTTGTCACGATCACCAGTGACGCTGGCAAATTAACATTTGCTCCGGCAAACGAGTCGCGTGAAGCCAATGCCATGAGCGGTACCATGCGTCAGCTGGTCAACAACATGGTGACAGGTGTCACCAAAGGCTTTGAGAAAAAGCTGAACTTGGTGGGTGTGGGATACAAAGCCCAAGCACAAGGCGACAAACTCAACCTCACCATCGGATATTCACATCCTGTAGTGGTTGACATGCCCGCAGGCATCACAGTGGCGACGCCACTCCCAACAGAGATTGTGATCAAGGGCTCCGACCGCCAGCGTGTTGGCCAGATTGCTGCCGAGATTCGTGCTTTTCGCCCTCCTGAGCCTTATAAAGGCAAGGGCATCCGTTATTCGGATGAGAAAATCACCATCAAAGAAACCAAGAAAAAATAAGGAGCTGCATCATGTTGACCAAAAAAGAGCAGCGCCTCCGCCGTTCACGCCAAACGCGTATTCGCATTGCCACACAGGGTGTTGCTCGCCTGACTGTAAATCGTACCAACTTGCACATCTACGCCAGCGTCATTTCTGGCGACGGTACCAAGATTCTGGCATCCGCATCCACTGCAGAGGCAGATGTCCGCAAAGACATGGGTGCGTCCGGCAAGGGTGGAAACGTTGCTGCTGCACAAGCAATTGGTAAGCGCATTGCTGAAAAGGCGAAAGCGGTGGGCGTGGACAAAGTAGCGTTTGATCGTGCTGGCTTTGCTTATCACGGTCGCGTCAAGGCGTTAGCTGATGCCGCCCGTGAAGCCGGCTTACAGTTTTAAAGCAGCCGCGAGTTAAATATACGTAAGCAGACTGGAAATAAGTATGGCTAAGTTTCAAGCAAAATCAGCGAACGACGCTCCAGACGATGGTCTGAAGGAAAAAATGATCGCGGTGAACCGTGTGACCAAAGTGGTGAAAGGCGGGCGCATCCTTGGTTTCGCTGCACTGACAGTGGTGGGTGACGGTGACGGACGCGTTGGTATGGGTAAAGGCAAATCAAAAGAAGTGCCTGCGGCGGTGCAAAAAGCTATGGAAGAAGCCCGGCGTAACTTGAAAAAAGTATCCCTCAAAAACGGTACGATCCACCACAACGTGTCCGGTCATTGGGGGGCAGCCAATGTCATGATGATGCCTGCCGCCAAGGGTACTGGCATCATTGCTGGTGGCCCCATGCGCGCCGTTTTCGAAGTCATGGGTATTACCGACATCGTGGCAAAAAGTCATGGCTCGAGCAATCCTTACAACATGGTGCGTGCAACATTGGATGCGTTAAACAACTCAACCACAGCATCTGACATTGCTGCCAAGCGTGGTAAATCAGTTGAAGACATCGTCGGCTAAAAGTTGCCCAGGATCATTGAAATGACAACAGAAAACAAACTTAAAGTTCAACTGGTTCGTAGTCCTATTGGCACCAAAGAATCACACCGTGCTACTGTGCGTGGTCTAGGTCTGCGTGGTGTCAACAGCACGAGTCAGTTGGAAGACACGCCTGCAGTACGCGGCATGATCAACAAAATCTCGTATTTGGTCAAGATTGTCTGAGTTAACCATTCGAGCTTAATTATTCGGGTTCAGTCTCGACAAGGAATTCAAAATGCAACTAAACGGAATCAAGCCTGGTGAGGGCGCCAAGCACTACAAGCGTCGTGTCGGTCGTGGCATTGGCTCTGGTATTGGAAAAACTGCCGGCCGTGGTCACAAGGGACAAAAATCACGCGCAGGTGGCTACCACAAGGTTGGCTTTGAAGGCGGTCAAATGCCCATGCATCGCCGTTTGCCTAAGCGTGGCTTCAAGTCGCATTTGCTCAAGTTCAATGCTGAAGTCACACTCACATCGCTGGAGCAGCTTGGATTGGCTGAAGTAGATGTATTGACACTCAAGCAAGCAGGTCTTGTAAGTCAGCTCGCCAAGAACATTAAAGTTGTCAATACAGGCACATTGACCAAAGCCGTCAAGCTCAATGGTATTGGTGCAACAGCTGGTGCAAAGTCTGTTGTTGAAGCCGCTGGTGGCGTATTCGCGTAATTGTTAATTCTCATTAAACTGGATTAATCAGTGGCAACCAACTCGGCTCAAATTGCAAAAACTGGCAAATTTGGTGATTTGCGAAACAGGCTTGTATTTTTGTTGTTGGCCTTGGTAGTGTACCGTGTAGGTGCACACATTCCAGTACCAGGAATTGACCCAGAGCAACTTAAAGAGCTGTTTAGAGGCCAGCAGGGTGGCATATTGAACTTGTTTAATATGTTTTCTGGCGGCGCTCTGTCACGCTTTACTGTGTTTGCATTGGGCATCATGCCCTATATCTCCGCATCTATCATCATGCAGTTGCTTACCTACGTCCTCCCGACGTTTGAGCAGTTGAAAAAAGAAGGTGAAGGTGGACGCAGAAAAATTACACAGTACACGCGCTACGGCACACTTGGTTTGGCGTTGTTCCAGTCAATGGGTATAGCAATCGCGCTTGAGAGCTCACCTGGCTTGGTGTTGGCACCTGGATTTGGGTTTCGGATGACTGCGGTGGTAAGCCTGACCGCAGGCACGATGTTTCTGATGTGGTTAGGCGAGCAGATTACTGAGCGCGGACTCGGAAATGGCATTTCAATCCTGATTTTCGCAGGTATCGCCGCTGGTTTGCCAAGTGCCATGGGTGGCTTGCTTGAGCTCGTTCGTACAGGTGCCATGAGCATTTTAATTGCCATCGTCATTGTTGCTGTCGTTGTTCTCGTCACGTATTTTGTCGTGTTTGTTGAAAGAGGGCAGCGGAAAATTCTGGTCAATTATGCTAGGCGACAAGTAGGCAACAAAGTATATGGTGGTCAGTCATCCCACCTGCCACTAAAACTCAATATGGCGGGCGTGATACCACCCATTTTCGCGTCTTCAATCATTTTGTTGCCCGCCACCGTTGTTGGCTGGTTCAGTACAGGCGAGAGCATGCGGTGGTTGAAAGACATTGCCAGTACCCTCACACCTGGGCAGCCGATTTATGTCATGTTGTACGCCAGTGCAATCGTTTTCTTCTGCTTTTTTTACACAGCGTTGGTGTTCAACAGCCGTGAGACGGCTGACAATTTGAAAAAAAGTGGTGCTTTCATCCCAGGTATCCGTCCTGGTGATCAAACAGCTCGCTACATTGACAAGATTTTGGTTCGTCTGACATTGGCTGGTGCGGTGTACATCACGTTTGTGTGTCTGTTGCCAGAGTTCCTGATATTGAAGTACAACGTACCGTTTTATTTTGGTGGAACATCCTTGATGATCATTGTGGTGGTAACCATGGACTTCATGGCTCAAGTTCAAAATTACATGATGTCGCAGCAGTATGAATCTTTGCTCAAAAAGGCAAACTTCAAAACATCGCCTGGTGCGTAGGCCAAGGCTCACGTACAACAATTAATCTAGGAGAATTAAAATGAGAGTTTCAGCTTCGGTTAAGAAAATTTGCCGCAACTGTAAAGTTATCCGTCGCAAAGGCGTTGTACGCGTGATTTGCACAGACCCACGTCACAAACAGCGTCAAGGCTGATTTTCAAGAGTTTTAGAGGACGAATATGGCTCGTATCGCTGGTATTAACATTCCACCACAACAGCATGCCGAAATCGGTTTGACTGCAATCTTTGGCATCGGTCGCACACGCGCACGCAAAATCTGCGAGGCATGTGCGATTGCCTATTCCAAAAAAGTCAAGGACTTGACTGATGCGGACTTGGAAAAAATTCGAGACCAGATCGCATTGTTCACGATTGAAGGTGACTTGCGTCGTGAAACCACGATGAATATCAAACGTCTTATGGACATTGGTTGCTATCGCGGCTTCCGTCATCGTCGTGGCTTGCCAATGCGTGGTCAGCGTACGCGGACCAACGCTCGTACCCGCAAAGGTCCGCGCAAGGCTGCCGCTTCTTTGAAAAAATAATTAAGAGGTTTTCATGGCTAAGTCACCAAGCAATAACGCAGCTCAACGCGTTCGTAAAAAAGTACGCAAAAACGTCGCAGACGGCATTGCGCACGTACATGCATCCTTTAACAATACCATCATAACGATCACCGATCGGCAGGGCAACGCCTTGTCTTGGGCTTCGTCTGGTGGGCAAGGTTTCAAAGGTTCGCGTAAATCTACACCATTCGCCGCGCAGGTTGCATCTGAAGTTGCTGGACGCGCAGCCATTGAGCAGGGCATCAAAAATCTTGACGTAGAAATCAAGGGTCCTGGCCCAGGTCGCGAGTCTTCGGTTCGAGCCCTCGGCGCACTCGGCATTCGAATCAATTCAATTGCTGATGTAACCCCAGTTCCACACAATGGCTGCCGCCCACAAAAGCGCCGCCGCATCTAATCATGTTATTTCGCCCGAGAAGCCGCGGTACGTGGCCAGTTCGGTGCAAAATTTTTAACCAAGCCCACCGCCATCAGGCTTAGCGTAAAAGTTAGGTTTCGAGGCTCCTGCATTAAATGCAGCAGATGACAAAAGGAAATTCAAGTGGCACGTTACCTAGGCCCCAAAGCCAAACTCTCCCGTCGCGAAGGCACGGATCTTTTCTTGAAAAGTGCCCGTCGTGCAATTGCAGACAAGGCCAAGTTTGATTCCAAACCTGGTCAGCATGGACGCACCTCTGGAACCCGCACTTCAGACTTCGGCTTGCAGTTGCGCGAAAAGCAAAAAGTCAAGCGCATGTATGGTGTGCTCGAAAAACAGTTTCGCCGTTATTTTGAAGAGGCTGACCGCCGCAGAGGTAACACGGGTGCCAACCTGCTGTTCATTCTTGAATGCCGCCTTGACAACGTTGTCTACCGTATGGGATTTGGCTCCACACGCGCAGAAGCGCGTCAGTTGGTGTCACACAAAGCCATTACTGTGAATGGCGGGTCTGTCAACATTCCTTCGTACATGGTCAAAGCTGGTGACATTATTGCGGTTCGTGACAAGTCCAAGAAACAGACCCGTGTCGTTGAAGCACTGCAACTGGCTCAGCAAGTAGGTATACCTGCCTGGGTTGATGTGAGTGTTGACAAAGGCGAAGGTACCTTCAAGAAGGTTCCTGACCGCGACGAGTTTGCTGCAGATGTCAACGAATCGTTGATTGTTGAGTTGTACTCACGTTAATTTTATTCCTGCAAGTACGGTGCCCGTATTTGCAGGCTCCGCTTCGCTGGCCTTATCGGTGTAACGAGCTGAGGGTATTGAGAGGAAGATTGCATGCAGACGAATTTATTGAAACCGAAAAATATCAACGTGGAGCAGCTGGGCGTGAATCGTGCCAGAGTTACGCTTGAGCCATTCGAGCGCGGTTATGGTCACACGCTCGGCAATGCGCTTCGCCGCGTACTGTTGTCCTCCATGGTAGGACATTCTGCTACTGAAGTGACAATTGCAGGCGTGCTCCATGAATACTCGTCTATCGACGGTGTTCAGGAAGATGTCGTCAATATCTTGTTGAATCTCAAAGGTGTGGTTTTCAAATTACATAACCGGGACGAAGTTACCCTGAGTTTGCGTAAGGATGGTGAGGGTCCTGTGACCGCCGCAGACATTCAAACGCCACACGACGTAGAAATAATCAATCCCGAGCATGTGATCGTCAACTTGTCGCATGGCGGCAAAATTGACATGCAGATCAAAGTTGAAAACGGTCGCGGCTATGTTCCGGGAAATATGCGCCGCTATGGCGACGAGTCAACAAAGTCCATCGGCCGTATTGTGTTGGATGCATCTTTCTCGCCCGTCAAGCGTGTCAGTTACACCGTAGAGAGCGCCCGCGTTGAGCAACGTACCGATCTCGATAAACTTGTACTGGATATTGAAACCAATGGCGCAGTGACTGCTGAAGATGCGGTCAGGGCATCCGCCAAGATCTTGGTGGAGCAACTGGCTGTGTTTGCGCAGCTCGAAGGCAGTGAATTGGCAGCCTTTGACATGCCAGTTCAGCGCAGCTCTCAACAGTTCGATCCC
>RDZZ01000074.1 GCA_004293655.1 Polaromonas sp.
ACCAGCTGGTCATGCGCCAGCAGCGTGGCCTGCATGCCCGAGCCGCACATTTTTGAGAGTGTCACGGCCCCGGCGCTGGCGGGCAAACCACCCTTGAAACCCGCCTGCCGCGCCGGAGCCTGGCCCTGGCCCGCCATCAGGCAGTTGCCAAACAGCACCTCATCGACTTTTTCAGGCGCGATGCCCGAACGCTCAACGGCGGCCTTGATGGCCGCGCCCCCCAGATCGTGGGCAGCAAGCGAGGCAAAATCGCCCTGAAATGCACCCATGGGGGTGCGGGCTGCACCCAGAATGACGATGGCGTCTTGTGTATTTTTTTGCATCTTGCTGTCTCTTGAAAAGTGAGGAGGGTTGAAATCAAGCCACTGACACATCATGGTGTCTGACAAAGCGCTTGTCTTGCTCGTACGGGAACACATCAAACACATGCCCTGCCCGAATGCGCACCTGGTGGGTTTGCCAGAAAGCGGCGTCGAGCAAATCGGCGTGGTGTTTCATGAACACACTGCGTACAGCGTCATTGCCCAGCAAAAACGGCCCGAAGGTTTCAGGAAACACATCTTTGGGCCCGACCGAATACCAAATATCACCACTCATCTCGTCTTCTTCATTGCGCGGTGCGGGCACGGTGCGAAACTTGCAGTCGGTGATGTATTCAATCTCGTCGTAGTCATAAAAAACGACCTTGCCGTGCCGCGTGATGCCAAAGTTTTTCCACAGCATGTCGCCCGGAAAGATGTTGGCGGCCACCAGGTCTTTGATGGCGTTGCCGTACTCCACCACGGCACGCTCGATCTGGCCCTGCGCTGCAGGCTCTGCCACGCCCATGTCAAACGCTTCTTGCAGGTAAATGTTGAGCGGAATCATGCGGCGCTCGATATAGACGTGCTTGATGATGACCTCCATCTGCCCGTCACCATCGCGGTCCGATATTTCAAGCTGGCTGGGGGCGAACTTTTCAATCTCGGCAATCAGCTCGTCGTCAAAGCGCGCGCGTGGAAAAGCCACCTCGCTGTACTCTTGCGTGTCGGCCATGCGGCCCACGCGGTCGTGCTGTTTGACTAAAAGATATTTACCTTTGATTTGTTCACGTGTGGTGTCTTTTTGCGGCGGGTAGTAGTCTTTGATGACCTTGAACACATACGGAAAGCTCGGCAGGTCAAACACCAGCATGACCATGCCCTTGATGCCGGGTGCGATGCGGAACTTGTCGCTTGAGTGGCGCAGGTGGGCCAGAAAATCGCGGTAGAAAAGCGTTTTGCCCTGCTTGGCCAGGCCCAGCGCGTTGTAGATTTCAGCGCGCGGCATGCGCGGCATCATGCTGCGCAGAAACTGCACGTAAGCCGACGGTATGCCCATGTCCACCATGAAGTAGGCACGCGCGAAGCTGAACAGAATGAGCAAATCGTCTTCACCAAACAGCGCCGCATCAATGACCAGTTTGCCATTTTTGTTGTGCAGCAGCGGCAGGGCGACCGGCACTTCATTGAAGCCGTTGATGATTTTGCCAACAACGTAAGCGCCCTTGTTGCGGAAAAACAGGCTGGACAGCACCTGGATCTGGAAATTGGCACGCAGTTTGACGTCCCCCAGCCGCGCCCGCAGGGCACCCACCACGTAGCCAACGTCGCGCTCCAGGTCTTCAAACTCAAGATGCATGTCGAAATCTTCCACCAGCTTGACGACATTGGCATGCAGCGTTTCAAGCGTTGGGTAGTAGGCGCGGTAGGTCGGTTGCGCGCCAGGTTCGTCGTTTTCGATGTACTCGGTGCTGACCGCAGGCCGGACAAAAATGAAGTCGTTCTGAAAATAGCTGCGGTGCAGGATTTTGGTGGTGACCGAGTTGAAAAATGTCTCCGCCAGTTCAGGCTGGTGGTGGTTGACCAGCAGGCCGATGTAGTGCAGCTTGACCTGTTGCCACACATCCATGCTTTGCTCGCCCGCCTTGAACTCGCGCTCCAGCCTTGTCGAGGCTTCACGCACGCGCAGGTCATAAAACTCGATGCGTTCGCGCTGGGCGCGCTGCTGGCCGTGCCAGTCGGCGGTTTCAAAGCGGTGCTTGGCCCGGCTTGACTCGGTGCGAAACAACTGATAGTGGCGGTTAAAGCCATCCATCATGGCTTTGGCAATGCTGTAGGCAACGGTGGAGTCAAGGCGCTGGGGGAACATAAACGCTATTAATTAAAGAGCAGCATACGCTTGTGGAGCGTGCCGCAGAGGGTTAAAAACCTGTGAAATCGCACTGTGGTGCAGCTCTTTGAGTCGCTGCGGATTGGACACCGACACCAGCAGGTCTTGCAGCAGGCCATCATGCACACCGTAAATCCAGCCATGCACCGTCACCACGCGGCCACGCGCCCAGGCGTCTTTCATCACGGTGCTGTGGCACACATTGACCACCTGCTCGATCACATTCAACTCGCACAGCATGTTCAGGCGCTGTGAGGGGTGTGCCGCCTGCAGGCCTTCTGCGTGGCGGTCACGCACATCCTGAATGTGGCGAATCCAGTTGTCTGCCAGGCCGATGCGGGCGTTGTCCAGCGCCGCCTGCACGCCGCCACAGCCGTAATGGCCGCACACAATGATGTGTTCAACCTCCAGCATGTCCACAGCGTATTGAATGGTTGACAACGCATTCAAGTCACTGTGAACCACCACATTGGCAATATTGCGGTGAACAAACACTTCACCCGGCTCCAGCCCGGTGATCTGGTTGGCAGGCACACGGCTGTCGCTGCAGCCAATCCACATGTAGCGGGGCTTTTGCTGCTCCGACAGGCTCGTGAAAAACCCGGGGCGTTCGCGCACCGTCTGTGTTGCCCAGACCCGGTTGTGTTGAAGGAGGTGACGCAGTGGCATGAAGGTTTTCTCAGGGTCGTTGGCAGGCTTTGGACTGTGCCGGGGATCTCAAGCCTTGGCAAACATCTCACGTAAAACAACAAGCGCAGGCTCAATATTGACCTGGGTTATTTTCTTGATCAAACGCTGGTTGTCCAGCATTCGAATCTGGTCCAGGGCAACAGAGCTTGTCTTGCGTTGCACGCTGATAAGTACCCTTGTAGGCCAGTCCCGCTGCGTGCTGGTGATCGGTGCTGCAATGACTGTTCCTAGCTGGGAATTCATATCGTCTGGCGACACAATCAGGCAGGGCCTGCGTTTGTTGATTTCTTTTCCAAGCGTTGGATCTAAATTGACCCACCACACCTCGCCCTGTTGAGGATAATTTTTGGCCTCCATCAGTCCCAGCTTTCGGCCGCTGGCATATCGCCCCAAAGATTTTCTGGCTCTAAAGCAGGATCAGCCATGAAAGCGGCTTGCCAAGTGCTGCGTGGGCGGTGCAGGGGCGTGAGCAAAATGCTGCCGGCACTGGTTTGAATGCTTAGAAGGGAGTCACGCTCAAGACCCAGCGTTGAGAGCAGTGCCTTGGGCAGTCTCAGGCCCAATGAATTTCCAATTTGAACAATGTGTGTTTGCATGATGTGCCAATGTAGTCACAAAGTAATTATTTTAACGGGTCTCTGCAAACAACTCGCGCCCAATCAGCATGCGCCGGATTTCGCTGGTGCCCGCGCCAATTTCATACAGCTTGGCATCGCGCCACAGGCGGCCCAGCGGGTAGTCGTTGATGTAGCCGTTGCCGCCAAAAATCTGCACGCCCTCGCCGGCCATCCAGGTGGCTTTTTCGGCGCACCACAAAATGACGGACGCGCAGTCTTTGCGTACCTGCCGTACATGGCCAGTGCCCAGCAGATCAAGGTTTTTGCCGACGGTGTAGCAAAACGCCCGCCCCGCTTGCAGCACGGTGTACATGTCTGCTACCTTGCCTTGAATCAGCTGGAACTCGCCAATGCTCTGGCCAAACTGCTGGCGGTCATGGATGTAGGGCACCACGCTGTCCATCACCGACTGCATGATGCCCAGTGGCCCGGCAGCCAGCACGGCACGCTCGTAGTCCAGCCCACTCATGAGCACCCGGGCACCGTTGTTTAAACCCCCCAGAATATTGTCTGCAGGCACTTCAACATTGTTGAACACCAGCTCACCCGTGTGGCTGCCGCGCATGCCGAGTTTGTCGAGCTTTTGCGCGCATGAAAAGCCTTTCATGCCTTTTTCAATCAAAAAAGCCGTGATGCCCCGGGCACCCAGTTCAGGTTCTGTTTTGGCGTACACCACCAGCGTGTCGGCGTCCGGCCCGTTGGTGATCCACATCTTGGTGCCGTTGAGCAGGTAGCAGCCGCCTTTGTCTTCGGCCTTGAGCTTCATGCTGATGACATCGCTGCCAGCGCCCGGCTCGCTCATGGCCAGCGCGCCGACATGCTCGCCTGAGACAAGTTTGGGCAAATACCTGGCGCGCTGTGCGTCGGTGCCATTGCGCTTGATCTGGTTCACGCACAGATTGCTGTGCGCGCCGTAGCTCAAACCCACCGAGGCACTGGCGCGGCTGATCTCTTCCATCGCAATCATGTGCGCCAGGTAGCCCATGCCAGCGCCGCCATATTCTTCACTGACGGTGATACCCAAGACGCCGAGCGCGCCCATTTTGGGCCACAGGTCCATCGGGAACTGGTCATGGCGGTCAATATCGGCTGCGCGCGGTGCAATCTCGGTTTGCGCAAACTCGCGCACGGCGTCGCGCAGAGCGTTGATGTCTTCGCCGAGTTGAAAGTCAAGGCCTGGCAGATCGGTCATGAGAAGGTCTCTTTCTTGAAGTGGTTGAAACGATGGGTGTGGCGCGTGCAGACCGGTAACGGTAACTGGCTCAGTAGGTTTTGGCCACGACCATGATGGTTTGCTGCATCACGGCGCAGGCCGTTGAGGTGCCGTGGGGGTCAAGGTGTGTGACTTCTGCCGTGGTCACGATGATGCGCCTGCCAGCTCTGACAACCCGGCCCACAGCGCGTAATTGACCACTTGTGAAACCGGCCAGAAAATTGATTTTGTACTCCACTGTGGTGACCTCGGAGTCTGACCCTGCCGCAGTCATGGCGGCATAGCCACCAGCAATATCAGCCAGTGCGCCCATGGCACCGCCGTGAAAGCTGCCCTGCTGCTGTGTGACGCGCTCCGAATGCGGCAGGGCCAGCTCGCACAGGCCAGGCTCTACACGCAACAGCTGCACCCCCAGGTGCTGCATCATGCCCTGGCGCAGAAAACTGGTTTCAATGCGCCGGAACAGCTCTGAAGTGGTGCCATGTGCATGCATGGGAAGCGCCTTGCGTATTAAGTTCAGATGACCGCCGGATTGACATTGAATCAACGTGAACGCGCAGGCACCAGAAAGAAGTGAGAAGCCTGGTGGGGATGGTCTTGCTGAGTCGTTGTCAACTGGCGCTGGATTAACGTTTACGTAAACGTCAATTATGACGCACTTCAATTGTGCGATTTTATTTTCAGCTTTGCTGTTTTGGTTTGACTACCGACTTGGTTTTCGGCCTGGGTCAGCAGCGTTTTGGCTTCTTTTTCCTGGGTGCGCAGCTCGTCGAGGTTGGCTTGCATGTCCAGCATCTGGGCTTCGAGCTTTTCGCGGTGGTGGGTGAGTATGGCCAAAAACTTGCGCAACTGCGGTGCTGTGTCACGCGGGCTGTCGTAGGAGTCAATGATCTCCTTGGCTTCGACCAGCGACAGACCCAGGCGCTTGGCGCGCAATGTGAGCTTGAGCCGGGTGCGGTCGCGTGCGGTGTAAACCCGGTTGCGCCCGCCTGAGCCTTCGCGCTGCGGCTGCAGCAAGCCCATGTCTTCGTAAAAGCGGATGGCGCGGGTGGTCAGGTCAAACTCTTTGGCCAGATCGCTGATGGTGTAGGTGGTGGCCATTTGGGTAGATACACAGCAAAAATATTGCCATCTTAAAGCCTGTGGTGCAGGCCGCCCATGCTTTCGAGGCAAGCATTTGGCCAGCGTTCAAAGCATCTTTGATGCAGGCGTGACTTGTATGGCTTGCACAGGGAGTGCAGCGTCACTGGCCGGTTGCGGCGGCGACTCATGTGGCGCGCTGGCCTCGACTTGGGGAAGCGCCATGAAAAACGTGGCACCAAATGGGTCTGATTGAGCCCAGACGCTGCCGTGATGCCGCTCGGCCACGCGATGCACAATGGCCAAACCCAGACCGTTACCGGGAAAGTCAGCCGACGAGTGCAAACGCAGAAAAGGTTTGAAAAGCTTGTCTGCGTAAGCGGCATCAAAGCCTGCACCGTTGTCAGTGATAACTATGACCCGCTCGCTGGATGTCTTGCCCGGCTGCAAACCGACCTTGATCCAGCCCTCGTCTTTTCTGGATGTGAACTTCCAGGCGTTTTCAAGCAGGCACGCCATGGCTGTTGCCAACAGGTTTTTATCGCCCCACAAGGACATGTCGGCATCCATCTCGAAGGTCACGGAGCGGCTCAGGTCACCGCTGCGCAGATCCGCAACAATGGCATTGCAAACAGGAGCGAGGTCCACTTTTTCGAGCTTCTCGGGCAGTGCAGGCAACCGGGTCAGGGTCAACAGGTAATGCACCAGCTTGGCCATCTGCCGGCTGCTGCCCTGAATGCGGCTGACATAATGCTGCCCGATATCGCCCAGAACAACACCATATTTATCCCCCAGCATGGCGGCGAAGCCATTGACGGCATGCAGCGGGCCGCGCAGCTCGTGCGACAGGGCAAAAGTCAGGGCATTGAGGTCGCGCTCGGAATACGCGAGCTGGTTTTTAAGGCTTTGCAGTTCCTGGTCCTGCCCGGCATGGGCGAGTTTTGACAGGCGATCCTCAGCATGACGGCGACTGACATCGGCCAGACCCACCAGCACAGCTGCGTGACCGTGCCAATTCACGTTGGCGCACCCCAGCTCGACCAGCACGACCTGCCCGTCCATCTTGAGCTGCTTGCACAGCACGGGTGCGAGCTGGTGATGCCGGCTGTCTTTGGCACTGCTTAAATAGTCGAGCAACTCGGCATCATCTCCTGGCGGGAACAGGGCACTCATGTGGAGCGTTAAAAACTGCTTGGGAGAAATCCCATAGAACGCAGTCGCTGCCTGATTGGCCGCCATGATGCGCAGGGAACGCGCATCGAAAACCCACATGGCATTGGGGTTGACTTCAAAAATCAGGTGGTTGTTGCGTTCGCTGTCGTCCAAGAGCCGCTGCAGCTTTTTCACAGACGCCACGTCACGCAGGTTCAGCGCAAAGCCCGTGCCTTCGCGCCTGAAGGAGAACTCGATCCAGGTACCTTCAAATTTGTCATGCGCTACAAAGGAGTGGTGGTGCGCGCTTGCCAGGGCGTTGCTGGCATTGTCCTGAAACTCGTCGGTGATCTCTTCAGAAATCACATCCCAAAGATCGAACCCATGGAGCGCACGCATTCTGCAGTTGAGCAGCACCAGGGCACGGGCGTTGACCTCAACAATTCTCCACTGCGCGTCGAGCAACAGACGGCCATCGAGCTCAAGATCGAGCCCCTCCCGGCTCGGGCCAACCGCTGGCCTGGATGGCTGCGCATCTGGCACAACGCCACGGGCCGCATTGATCAAATCCTGGGCATTAGATACTTGCATCGCTTACTCCTGACGTCTGGTTTGACACGTTGCCAGAAGTCGTTGCCAGTTTGTTTGCACGCGCAGGCCCGGTCACTGGATTTTTTCTGAGCTGTTGTTTCGTGCTGGCAGTCACCATGGCGCAGACATAACCTTCGAGCCAGTCAAAGTTAACTGGTTTTTCAAGCCGACGTGCGTTCAAGGGTAGGCCGCCACGCGCTTGGATGGTGGCGGAGTCCAGGCCGCTGATGACGATGATGTGCAGGTCTGTCAGGTTCTGGTTGCGCCTGAGCACCTTGAGCATTTCAAGGCCGTCCAGACCCGGCATGGACAAGTCTGTGATGAGCAGATCCGGTTGCATGCTGGCAATGTCCATCAGGGCTTCCAGGGCAGACGTCATCAAGGTGCAGTCCACTGGCAAATCCCAGTTTTCAAAATTGCACCGGTAGAGTTCGAGAAGGTCTGCATCGTCTTCGACCACCAGCACGCGCAAGCGGCTGCCCGGGTCAACCGCTGTTTTCGCAGCCGGCAGCCCCGCTTTGGCAAGATAAGCGTGGATGGACTTCAAGGCAATCCGGCGATGGCCGCCCAGCGTTTTCCATGCGTCAATCTCGCCTTTTTCAACCAGTGACTGAACGGTTGCCACAGACAGACCCAAAAGCTTGGCCGCATAGCTGGTGCCGCAGTAATCTTCTGCCGAAAAATCCGCCGCGCTCATGGCATCTTCAAAGGATTTGGGTTTACGCATCATGTGAACACAGCATGGTTGATTTTTTTGGAATGAACATTTTTTTCATTTAAATCGTTTGAATCGTTTGAATCGTTTGAACAGGCGCTTGAATCGCTGTGCAGAGTCCAGACTACGAAGCGTGTGGCCTATCGGGCAATGTGAAGAAAAAGGTGGCCCCTTGCCCGGGTACCGACTCGGCCCACAAACGGCCCCCGTGGCGACCGACAACCCGACTCACTGTTGCCAGCCCGATGCCGGTGCCAGGAAACTCGGCTTCCGTGTGCAGGCGCTGGAACGCTATGAACAACTTCTCTGCATAGGCCATGTCAAAACCAGCGCCGTTGTCCCTGACAAAAAATATGGGCATTCCTGCAGCATCCATCACTTGTCCCACACCGATGCGTGCATCGGGCTTTTTGGAGGTGAATTTCCAGGCGTTGCCCAGCAAGTTCTCCATCAAGGCGCCTACAAGACTGATATCCCCGCAGGCTTGCAAGCCACTTTGAACCTCAATGTGAACCAGACGTTCGGGCTGGCGTTGGCACCATTCGTCCAGAATGCCCTGACTCATGACAGACAGATCGATGCTTTGGTGGTTAAGCTGCATGCGCGAGACCTGCGACAGCGACAACAAGTCTTCAATCAACTTGCCCATCTGCGTCACACCGGCTTGAATGCGTGAGAGGTAATGCCGTCCCTTGACGTGGCTGCTCTCGTCGGTCGTGAATTGCTTGGACAGCAAACGGCTAAAGCCATCAATGGTGTTGAGCGGCGAGCGCAAGTCATGCGAGACCGAGTAAGAAAAGGCCTCCAGCTCTTGGTTGGACAGGCGCAGGGCCGCTTCAATGCTTTTGACTTCGGTGATGTCAGCGTCAATGCCGACCCAGAACAACACCTTTGACTGCGCATCCAGAACAGGAGCGGCCCGGTAAGACATGGTGTGATATGCCCCACTTTTGGCACGCAAGCGGCGAATGCCCACAAACGGACAACCACTGAGCATGGACCGTTTCCAGTTGCTCTTGACACTGGGCAGGTCTTCCGGGTGAATCGCAGCGAACCACTGGGAGCCGGCCCAGTCAGCCAAGCTGCCACCGACCAGCTCAAACCAGGCCTGGTTCACATAGGTCAGCGCACCTTGTGCGTCACTGGTCCAGACCACTTGCGGTGCTTGTTCTGCCAACGCCCGAAACAGGGCTTCCTGGCGCGCTAAGGCGACTGTGCGCTCGGCAACTTTTTGCTCCAGACTGGCATTGAGCGCGCTGACTTCTTCAATCAACTGGGCATTTTGCAGGGCAATGGCCGCGAGCTGGGCCAGCTCTATGGCCACGTACTCATCTTGCTGGGTGAAGTCGCCTTCGTATTTATCGGCCAGCTGGAGCACGCCTATCTTGTTGCCGTCGCGGCTCATCAAGGGCACGGCCAGCCAGCCGCGCAGGCTCGGATGCGGGTCAGTGTTGCCCGCGTCGTGGCGCCAGCGGGGATGCGCCTGAAGCGCCATCTGGGTCATGCGTACAGCACGGTTATTTTCAAACACCATGGCATCCACACCGAACCCGTCAGGGGTTCTCATCTGAGCATGGTGGGCTGCATATTTGCTGGACATCGAGACAATGGTGATGGCGGGCAAGCCAGCATTGCCGCTGGCCAGACTCACAACGGACTGGTGGGCACCAATGACTCCTCTGGCCTGCTCTGCGACTTCTTGCAAGGTGCCCTCCAGCGTCTGGTGCCAGGTCATGGCCTGGGCGGCATCTGCTGCACGCTGCAAGGTAAACAGATGCTCCTGAATTTCTTTTTCTGCCTTGACCTGGCCCGTCACATCCAGCGCCACGACAAAGCGCACCAGCTTGTCGCCAGACTGGATTGAGTTTGCAAATATATGAACGGGAAACACCGACCCGTCTTTACGGCGGTGCAGCCAGGCCCCTTTTCTTTCGGAGCCAGGTATGGCTTCGGTGAGTTCCCGGCGCAGACGGGCATGCTCGGATTGAGGACGAATGTCGAGCAGTGTCATCGACAAGAACTCCTCGCTTGAATAGCCATAGGTTTGCGTGGCGGTGCTGTTAACAATCAGAAAACGCCCAGAGTTGTGGTCAATCACCCACATGGGCACCGGTGCCGTTTCAAACAACGCTGTGTAGCGCTGCTCGCTGTCGCTCAACGCTTGTTCAGCCCGTTTGCGCTGCGTGATGTCACGTTCAATGGCGACCCAATGGGTGTATCGACCTGCGCTGTCTGCAATCGGCACCATGTCCATTTCAATCCAGAACTCTTGCCCACTTTTGGTGTAGTTGATCATCTCCGAGCGAACAGGCTGCCACTTTCTCAACGCTGCGCCGACGCGGTCCAGCTCTGCCCTCTGGGTGTTTGGTCCCTGCAAAATCCGGGGCGTTTTGCCCAAGACTTCTTCACGGGTGTAGCCGGTATGGCGCTCGAACGCATCGTTGACGAAAATGATGCGGGGGCTATTGCCCTCAAATGGCTCGGCCTCGGTGATCAGCACAATGTCGTTGAGACGGGAAATGCAGGTTTGAAGCAGTCTGAGCTGCTCCTGCGATTGGTGTTGCGCGGTGATGTCTTGCATCGCACCCAACAGCCGTTGGCAGATGCCATCCTTCATCACAGCCCGCCCCTGTGAACGTACCCAGACGGTACGGCCTTGGGTGGTGAGCAGAGACAGCTCCAAGTCCCAGGGCGCGCCATGATGGATGGCCGCCTGGGCGGCCGAGACAAAAACGCTTTTGCAGGACGGCACGAACGCGTCGCGGAC
The DNA here is from genome assembly GCA_004293655.1 of Polaromonas sp. Taxonomy (GTDB): domain Bacteria; phylum Pseudomonadota; class Gammaproteobacteria; order Burkholderiales; family Burkholderiaceae_C; genus Polaromonas. The sequence continues at coordinate 11,016 of RDZZ01000074.1, forward strand.
TTGTCTGGCTGTCAACTGACTGTCGGGGGCCAAGTCATACAGGCGCAGCATCTGGGCAGAGCATTCGAGCTGCATGCTTTTGACATCGAACTCCCAGCCACCAATCAGGGCCATCTCGCCAGTGTGAGCCAAGATCGCATTGCTGTGGGCCAACGCCAGCTCGGCATGTTTGCGCTCGGTGATGTCCTGCACCACACCGGCCCGATACAGTGGTACACCCGCGTCGCTGAAGTGTGTCTTGCCCACTTGGTGCATCCAGCGTGTGTCACCTTGCGGCGTGATGATGCGGTACTGCACGTCAAACACAACATTGTCTGCGATGGCCTTGTCACGCCGCTGCATGTATGTATCGCGGTCATCCGGGTGAATCATGTTTTGCAGCGTGACATGAAGTCCGTCAAAACTGCCACGCTCCAGACCAAACAACACAAAGGTTTGGTCTGACCAGGTCAGCTTCTGATGCACAACATCAAACTCCCAATGGCCAATACGCCCTATTTGCTGCGCATCCACCAGTTTTCGCTGCGTCTCGCGCAGGGCAGCAAAGCTTTCAGTCTGGACTTGCTGTGCGCTTTTTAGCGCCGCCTGGGTACGCTGGGTGTGCGCCAGCTCGACCAGCAGGTCGTTTTCACGGCGCTGCAAGGCATCGGCCATGCGGTTGACGTTCTCTGCCATCAGAAAAAATTCACCGTCAGGCTCCAGCGTCTCCAGCGCCACACGCGCATCTTGCTGGCCCTGTTCAAGTTGGCGTGTGACTGCCAACATTCTGGCAGCCGGCAGCATAATGGCACGGCCTGCCATTCGCCAGGCCAGCCAGCTGCCGAACAACGCTACCAGTGCGAGTGCCAGCGACACCAGTGCCAAGCGCTGGTATGCGGGTGCCACGATCTCGTTCCAGTCAGCGCTGACGGCAACGAAAAACGGGGCGTTCGGGGATTGTGTACTGGGCTGAAATGCATAAATTTTCCGGGTGCCGGTCTCGTCGGGGCCTTCCTGCACGCCGCTCACCCCTGTTTTCAGCGCATCAAGCAACCATGCACTTGGCAGCGGCTTGCCTATGGCCGTCGGCTCTTCAGGGCTGACAGCCAGCACCACACCAAAGCGGTCTGCAATCAACAGGCGAGTGCCACGAGGCGAAGGTGTATCAGCAGTTTTGACCAGTGCAGGCAGCGCTATGGAGGCAAACACAACGGCCGCTGTTTTGCCTGTACCGTCCGCCACAGGCGATGCGAAGACCATGGTGGACTTGCCACTGGCACGCCCCATGAGATAGCCGCTGGTTGCAAAAGCACTGCCAGCCATGACGTCCAGGAAGTACTGTCGGTCAGCCACGGATACCAGCGCGTTATGGCTCAGACCGTCGCAGCGTATCTGTCCGTTCACCCCAATCATGCCAAGGTTGACATAGCCTTCCATCTGGGAACGCAGCGTGTTGAAATAACGCTCGCAGACAGGGCCGTCCAAGTCCAGCAGACCTGGCGTGTGGGCTATCGCAGTCAGAGTCTGGCGTGTGGCATCTGCAGTTTTTTGCTGGTTGGCTGCCACCAACGATGCCGAGAGCATCAGGTCTGTCCTGGCCTGACCAAGCGCTTCGTCGGCATTGAGAACCAGGCTCACCAGCGACAGTCCGAACAACGGCACAATGGCCGTCAACACCACGATGATCAGGCGTGTGCGCAGGGTTGATTCGCGCTTCATGCAGACAACGCGTTATGACCTGCAACATGTGGTGACCAGACGCTGCACACCTCACCCCATCGCAATAGATTCATTGACGCCCAGCCAGTAGGCCTGCAGCCGGTTGAGTTTTTCAGTGAACTCACCGAAATCGACCGGCTTGCGCACAAAACCGTTGGCACCGCTCTGGTAGCAGGCCACCATGTCGGATTGCTCGCTCGATGAGGTCAGCATCACCACCGGAATCAAGGCGGTCATCGGGTTGCTGCGGATGGACCGCAAAACGTCCAAGCCAGACAACCGTGGCAGCTTCATGTCCAGCAGCACGAAAGCTGGCTGCCTGTGGGTGTCGCGGTCAACATGAATACCCTGGCCAAAAAGATAATTCAATGCTTGTGCCCCGTCTCGGGCCACCGCTATTTCAGCGGTGACACCGTGCTCACGAAGCGTCAGCACAGTGAGTTCGAGGTGGTCAGGATTGTCTTCGACGACAAGTATGAGTTTTTCTTGCATTGGGTTTTCTGAAGTCCGTGGAATATGACTGTCAAATTTGATGATGTTGTAATTGTTATCACTTTTATCATATTACAAATTGTATTCATTGTGTTGCCCATTTCCAGGGTTTCGTGCAGCACCACCAAGACCGGCTTACCAGCGCGGCATGCTCTGGTCTTTGAGCTGCCGGCGCAGGCTGGCATAGTCTGGCATCGCAGCGCGTACTGTGTCCCAGAACTGCGGGCTGTGGTCCATCACCTGCAGGTGACTCAGCTCATGCACCACCACGTAGTCAATCACGGGCAGCTTGAAGTGAACCAGGCGCCAGTTCAGGCGAATGCAGCCGCTGGCACTGGCGCTGCCCCAGCGCGTGGTGGCACTGGACAACGTGAGTTTGCGCCACTGCACGCGCACGGTGGGCGCAAAGTGGTCAAGGCGTTCTGTAAAGATCTGCCTGGCCTGACGCATCAGCCAGGCCTGCACGGCATCGCGAATCTGCGCCGCTGTGGCGGTGTGAGGCAGCGCGACATAAAGCGTCGGCGATGGCGATGCACCCACAGCCAGCGGCGTGCCGAGTGCCTGTGTTTTCAATTCAGCGCCAACGCTGCTTACAACGTGGCGCGGGTCCAGCACCACCCGCATCTGAGTCCCTAAAAAAGGCACACAGCAACCGTCTTTCCAGTCGATCCGGGCGGCCTCCAGGTTCTGATGCCGGTCGCGTGTTTGCTGTAATTTTTTCAAGATCCAGCCGGACTTTTCCAGCACCGCTTTGTCAATTTCATACAACGGCACCCATTTGGGAGCGCTGACAGTCAAGCCGTCAGGGCCAACAGAAAACCCAATGCTGCGGCGCTTGCCACGCCGCAGCGCATAGGCAACCTGCACCCCCTGCAGCAGGGTCTGGCGGGTAGCTTGCGGATGACAAAAAGTGGCATGAGCAGTATCAGGCAAAACAGAAACCGCTATGCTTTCAGTAGCACAATATCCTTGTACTGACTGCACGGGAGGCTCTTTTTTATTGAAATTTGGCTTGTCGCGCGCACCGATGGATTCCACGGGTGCAGCAGGTGCAACGCCAAGTGCAGGGCCAGAGCCGAAAAGGTCAAGCGTGAACTGAAGCAACGGCGGCACCACCGCAGCCTAGCGTGAAGATGCCGTACCGAGAGGCAGGTCGCCCGAGGCACCAGGGTAGGCTTCGGGGTCAAGACGGTGCATTTCGGTTTCAATCCAGGCCTCGACTTCGCGCATCAACTCGTCAGGCTGACGGCCAATGCTGGGAATCGGCTTGCCAATGGAGATGTCCACAACACCTGGCTTTTTGACAAACGCTTTGCGCGGCCAGCACTTGGCAGATGTCACGGCCACTGGAATCACCGGCGCGCCGGTCTCGATGGCCAGCCGGGTGCCGCCAGATTTGTAGATGCCTTTTTGACCACGCTCAATGCGCGTGCCCTCCGGAAACATGATGACCCAGGTGCCCTGGGCCATCAGGCGTTTGCCTTGCGCCACCACCTTGTTGAAGGCCTGCGCACGCTGGCTGCGGTCAATGTGAATCATGTCCATGCGGCTCATGGCCCAGCCAAAAAATGGCACGTACAACAACTCTTTTTTAAACACGAAAGCCAGCGGATGTGGCATCAAGGTGACCATGGAGAACGTCTCCCACGTGCTCTGGTGCTTGACCAGCAGCACGCAAGCGCCCAGCTCGTCCTTGGGCAGGTTTTCCATGCCAGTGACCCGGTTCTGAATACCCAGAATCACGGTGCCGCCGGTCACCGCCAGGCGCAGCCAGCCCGCACACATCCAGTACACCTGGGTGCTGCTGCCAAACAGCGAGAACACCAGCACCGCCAGCGCCCAGGGCATCACGGTGATGACCATCCACAACAGATGAAGAGTCGAACGGATCAGGGGCATGTCATATTTCTCACGGGTTCTCACTGAAATTACAAGGCTTTTAGGGCGCTACCGCACGTTTTATATGGATTGTATGCTATTATTTTTATAGCAAAACAGGCGGGGATGTAGTGCTGCGCTCTAAGATGAAGGCGGCGAAAGCTGACAAGTCCGGGTGAAAAAACGTGCCGTCTGGAAAGCCGCTGGGCGGCTCGGCCACACGGTAGCGGGCTGATTTGCCAGTCAACACCAGATGCGGCTCGCAGCCCACTGCAGCGCCGGCTTGCAGATCGCGCAGCGAGTCCCCAGCGGTGGGCACGCCCTTGAGCGGCACGCCAAAGCGTGCACCAATCTGCTCGAACAGGCCCGGCAGCGGTTTGCGGCAGGTGCAACTTTCCTGCGGGCTGTGCGGGCAGTAAAACACCGCATCGACCCGCCCGCCAACGGCGGCCAGCATCTTGTGCATTTTGGTGTGTATGGCATTGAGCGAAGCCACATCAAACAGGCCACGGCCCAGCCCTGACTGGTTGGAAGCCACCACCACATGCCAGCCCGCATGGTTGAGCCGGGCAATGGCCTCCAGCGCGCCGGGCAAAGGAGTCCACTCCTCGGGGGTTTTGATGAAGTCGTCACTGTCACCGTTGATGGTGCCGTCGCGGTCGAGGATGATGAGTTTCATAAAGGTAGCGCGGGGTCAGGTTTGTTTCGATGCAGATCAATCAGGCGAGCCATCAGCTGCTGGCGCTCTGTTGCAGTGTCGTTTTGATGAACAAGCAACCATTCAAGCGACAGACCCAGCGGCTCACCCGTCAAATTTTTCAGGATTAAATCGCCTGTAACGATGACGCGATCTGCCGCCAATGCCAGGGCCAGCATATGCACATCTTTTGTGAGCGCTGCGCGGTCTGGTGCAGACAAGCCCGGCTGCGAAGCTATTTGAAGCAGCAGCGCATTCTGGCGCTCCTTAATATTGACTACCACTATCTTCTTGCGCGCAACCATTGAGGCGCGCCACTTCCTCGAAAATCTTGACTGATGCTTGTCCCACTCGGTTTTAAGGTCGCTGGAGAATGCGGCCCGGAGGCAAATTTCAAGAATGGACGATAACAGTGCAGCGCAATGAGACGAATGCCCATCCTTAGTGCCCGCGCTGCGGAGTACAGAAGCGTCAATCGCTAGAAGGCGCGACTTCTTGCTCATGACGCGAGAAGCACAGCCTCAGCGGCATCAATGTAGTCCTGCTCACCCGCCATTTCTGTACTTTCAAAATCCTGCGGCCAGTCGCCGTATGCGCCTGATTTATCCAACTCTTGCGTGGTGACTTGCGTCTGTCCGGCAGCGTCACGCTCGACCCAGTGCAGTTTGACGGCCTCTTTAGGCACCTGCCTACGCGCCACCAACGTTTGAATGGCGCGCACAAACAAAAGACTATGAGTCTCCACAATCACAACAGATCTTCGCTTCACCGCATCGGCAAATATCTTAGCCAACGCCCTTTGGGCTTTGGGGTGCAAATGCGTTTCAGGCTGCTCGATGTAGACCATCTGCCCTGGTTTGGCAACCAACAACGCAACCAATACAGGAAGTACTTGAGACACACCAAAACCTACATCAGCAATACTTACCAAGTCTTTTGCTCCGCCTTGTGCGGCTGTTGGCAAGCGCCCGACCTGCAACTCGACACGGGTGTCGTCAATCTTTTTTGATGTAACCTTCCAAGTCAGCCCCAACTGCTGCAGTTGCCTTCCAAGTGTGTCTAATTTGTCTTGGTCACTTTCTTGCCAATGCGCCACGATACTGGCGACATAAGTGTCCAGCGTGCCAGGAAAGCTGCCACCCACTGCTGTTTTCTTATAGCTTCTTTCGGGGTTACCCCGCAAGCCTGGTACGTGAATAATATTTCTTCCAATATCCTCACCAAAACCTTCAACCATTCCTATTGGAAACATGAATGTGTGATCTTCACGCGTGAACTGAAAACGCAGAAAAGCTCGATCTCTACCAATTGAAGCTTTGTGTTGAGATAAAAAACTATTGGCTGGAAAACCTGAAGCCTTGACAATTTTTTTTACTTCGTCGTCA
>RDZZ01000075.1 GCA_004293655.1 Polaromonas sp.
GCATAGGGCAGTCAGAAAACACCTCAGCGCCTGCACTCGGTGCCACTGTCCGCCATGTATCTCAATGCGCATCACCCCGAATCAGCACCACATCCAGCGCCAGTGGCTCGGCCACCAGCGTCCATGCGCGGTCAGCTGTCAGTACTTTAGCCTTCAAACGGTGGGCAAGTGCCAGACAAAGTTGGTCTGCCAGGCTCAAGCCGGCGTTACGGGTCAGGCTGCGCATGAGTCCAGCCTGCTGGCCGTCTGCCACCGCAGTATCGACAGCGGTGTAGGAAAGCTCGGCCAGTATGGCCGTGATGGTCTCAAACGTCAGACCACGGTCAAGTGATTTGGAAATGATTTCGGCTTCATTGGCGGCGCTCACCACACAGCGCTGTGTTTGCAGGGCGTGCAGCACAGCTTCTTGGCCAGGCTCGCCTTGCAGAAATGCAAGAACCGCAGATGCGTCCAGAACGATCGTGCCCTTCATGGCCGCGTTGCATCAAGACGGCGCTCAGCAATCAGCTCGTCAGCCAGGGATGTGCTGTTGCTGGGCAGGTGCGACTGAAACAGGGCTTGCGCTTTTTGCAGCTGCGCGCGCTGTGTGGTGGCAATCAATTCGCCGTTGCGCACGCTCCAGAGCAACTGGTCGCCTTCCCTGATGTTGAGTTGGGCGCGCATTGCGGCAGGTATGACGGCTCTGCCATTTGACAAATTTGATGTGGATTTCATGGTGAAAATACGCTTTTTTAAATAAATGCCATTTATTTTTATTTCGTGTATTTTGCCATTACTTACATATTTCGTCAGGATTAGCCAAATTTTGACTGATCGATCTCAGGCGGTCATTCATCAAGCGTAAAACGCAGCACCATAATACGCTGCCTGTCTTTACTTCCCTGTCCACTGCCCCCTCATGTTCACACCCGCAGCCGCCCTGCTGATCGTCCTGCCCTGGCTCAACCCCTTTGCCCCCGGCCCATCTCCTGCAGTGGTGCCTTTGCTGTTTTCGTGGGCGTGTGCAGCTGCCTTGTTGGGGGTTCATCAATACACGCCGGGCTTGACATCACCTCATCGGCTCGTCACGATGACCGCTACAGCCTGGCTGGCTGCCGGGCTGGTGAGCTGTGCCATCGGGCTGTTTCAGTATTTTGGTGGTGGCGGCGATTTGTTGCCGTGGGTCAGCCAGGCCGAACTGGGGCAGGCGTTTGGCAATCTGCGGCAGCGCAACCAGTTTGCCAGTCTGACCAACATTGCATTGGCTGCGCTGGTCTGGTTTGCAGTGCGTGCGCCAGTTGCCGGGCACCCCAGGTATCGACAGGCGCTGGTGTGCTTGGCCGCCGGGCTGTTGGCTGCTGGCAATGCGGCGTCTTCGTCGCGTACCGGGCTGGTGCAGTTGTTCCTGCTGTGTGCGCTTGCCGGAGTTTGGGGAGCATGGCGGCGGCCCTTGGTGCGCTGGGTATTGTTGTTGTCGGTGGTCACTTACATCGCGGCGGCTCCTTTGTTGCCCGGGCTGGCCGGGCTTGACCCTGCACTGCATGGTGCGTTGGCGCGTCTGCATGCGGGAGACGACGCTTGCAGCAGCCGCATCACGCTCTGGTCCAATGTGCTGCACCTGATTGCACAAAAACCGTGGCTGGGCTGGGGCTGGGGGGCGCTGGACTACGCGCACTATGCGAGCGCCTACAACGGCCTGCGTTTTTGCGACATTCTGGACAACGCCCACAACGTGCCGCTGCACCTGGCCGTTGAGCTGGGTGTGCCGCTGGCCGTGCTGCTGTGTGGAGGCGCTGTGTGGTGGGCGCTGCAACGCAGGCCCTGGGCAGAAGCAGAACCGGCGCGCCAGCTGGCCTGGAGCGTGCTGGCCATCGTGCTGCTGCACAGCCTGCTCGAATACCCGCTGTGGTACGGGCCGTTTCAGATGGCTGTGGGTTTGTGTGTGGTCATGCTCTGGCGGCGGCAACCGGCGGCCCATCGTTCTCCACCTGAAAATGCAGGGTCAAAAAGGCAGCTGTGGCAATCTGTATATGGTTTTATTGCTATCATAATAATAGTATTTTGTGGCTATGCTGCCTGGGACTATCACCGCATCAGCCAGCTTTACCTGGTGCCCGAGTCGCGCAGCGCGGCGTACCGCACTGACACGCTGGCCAAGGCGCAACGCTCGTGGCTGTTTGCCAGTCAGGTGCAGTTTGCAGAGCTGATGACCACGCCACTGGAGCCGGGCACTGCCGTGTGGACTTTCGAGTCAGCCGGTGCGCTGCTGCATTACTCGCCCGAGCCACGCGTGATTGAAAAACGCATTGAAGCCGCTGTGATGCTGGGCCGCGATGGTGATGCGCTGGCGCACCTGGCGCGCTACCGGGCGGCGTTTGCGGCAGACCATGCGCGTTGGGCCAAGGCCAACGTGCGCCCAAAGCTCAAGGATTGACAAAACTGCCCGATTTGCCGCCGTGCTTTTGCAGCACCCGCACGTCAGTGATCGTCATGCCCCGGTCTGCGGCCTTGCACATGTCGTAGATGGTCAGCAGGGCCACCTGCACGGCGGTCAATGCTTCCATCTCCACACCCGTAGGCCCAACGGTTTCCACGGTCGCGTTGCAGATCACGCTCGCTTGTGTGGCATCGACTGCAAACGTCAAGGCCACCCGTGTCAGGGCCAGGGGGTGACACAGCGGGATCAGGTCGCTGGTTTTTTTGGCCGCCATGATGCCAGCGATGCGTGCGACGCCCAGCACATCGCCTTTTTTGGCATCGCCCTGCACAATCAGGCTCAGCGTTGTGGCTTGCATCGTGATGCGTCCCTCGGCCACAGCGGTGCGGTGTGTGGCCGGTTTTGCGGCCACGTCCACCATGTGCGCCTGGCCTTGCGCGTCAAAATGTGTCAATGAAGGGATGTCTGTCATGTTGTTACAAAACCTTTACAGTCATCCGGCATCATAAGAGCATGTTCGTTGACTCACCCGGCTCCCATGTTGCCCCCAAGCTGCCAGAAGGCATGCAACAGGCGTTTTCTCTGGTACGCACCTGCGTAGCAGCAATACTTCTAGTCAGCGCCCAGACTTTTCCAGCGCACGCGCAAACCCAAACCCAAACCCCAGCCAGGGTTGGCAGTGCATCCCTTCCATCCCTGGGCGACAACTCTGAACTGTCTGCCGCAGCCGAGCGCCGTATCGGTGACCGCATTGCGGCCAGCATTTACCGCGACCCTGACCAGGTGGATGACCCGGTGCTGGTGGATTATCTGCAAAGCATCTGGCAGCCCTTGATGGCTGCAGCGCGCGCACGCGGTGAGCTGAACGCTGAGCTGCAGGAGCGGTTTGCCTGGCAGGTGTTTTTGGTGCGTGACCGCACTGTCAATGCGTTTGCCCTGCCGGGTGGCTACTTTGGCGTGCATCTGGGCCTCGTCAGCACCGTCAGCAACCGCGACGAGCTGGCGGCTGTGCTGGGCCATGAGATGAGCCACGTCACGCAGCGCCATATTTCGCGTTTGCTGGCCAAGCAAGCGCAGCAGGCCCCGTGGTTGATTGGGGCGATGATTCTGGGTGCTCTTGCGGCCAGCAAAAACCCGCAGGCGGCCAGCGCGGCGATTGTGGGCGGCCAGGCCGTTGCGGCGCAAACCCAGCTTGATTTTTCACGTGACATGGAGCGTGAGGCCGACCGCATCGGATTTGGTGTGATGGTGGATGCGGGTTTTCAGGCCAAAGGCGTGGTCAGCATGTTTGAAAAGCTGCAGCAGGCCTCACGCCTGAATGACAACGGCGCATTTCCGTACCTGCGCTCCCATCCGCTCAATACCCAGCGCATGGGCGAGGCGCAGGCACGCCTGCAGCTGGTACACGGGGATGTTTCTGGTGACGCCAACACGGGCAACGGTGATGCTGCCCCAGCGCTTTTCCTGCATGCCATGATGGCGGCCCGGGCGCGCGTGCTGACGGAGCCGGGGGCCGACGTGCTGCGCCCGCTGGTGCTTGAAGCGAACAAGCTGGCAAGCACTGCGCTGTCTGCTGCCTCGTCTGCTGCATCGTTACGACCCACGGATGCTGCATCGCTGGCTGCACGCAGTGCCGGGGCGCTCTACGCCGGTGCCCTGGGTGCTGCAAAACTGCGCGATTTTGACAAGGCCAAAGCCTTGGTGGGAACACTGCAGGCCTTGGCTGCAAACGCTGTCAACCCCGGCATCCGCCAGGCGGTAGAACTGCTGTCGCTGGAGGTTGATTTGCTGGCGGGCAAAGTGCCTGCAGCAGCGGCTTTTGTGGACTTGAACCAGGCCAGAGGGCGTGCAGACCTTTTGACCAAGGCGCGGGCCGTGCTGGCAGCGGGTCGTGTCAAGGAGGTTTCTGACCGGTTGTCCACTTGGACGGCATTGCACCCTCAAGACGCTGCGGCGTGGCAACTGCTGGCTGCGGCTTACTTCAGCCAGGATCAGAATGTGCGTGCCATTCGGGCCGATGCCGAATCGCGTGTTGCAGAGCTGGACTATCCGGGTGCGCTGGACCGCTTCAAAGCCGCGCAGGCCATGATGCGAAGCCAGCCGGGCCGTGCCGATTTTATGGAAGGCTCCATCATCGACACCCGCACCCGCCAGGTGGAGCTACTTGTTCGAGAACAGGCGCTCCAGGACAAAGTCGATCGCTAGCTGCAGCACCGAGTAAATCAGCGAGCCAATCAGTGCGGCACCAAAGCCCGCCACACTCAAGCCGCTGACGAGGCCCGCAGCGGCCCAGAACATCAGCGCGTTGACCACAAACAAAAACAGGCCCAACGTCACCACGGTGACAGGCAGCGTCAGCAACACCAAAACAGGCCGGACGATGGCATTGAGCGCGCCCAGCACGGCCGCTGCAATCAGCGCGCCCGTAAAGCTGGTCACCACCACGCCTTGGTAGAGGTAAGCCACGGCCAGCAAGGCGGCGGCGCTGCAAAGCCATTTGAGGATGAGTTTCATGGGCCAGAGAATACCACCAGGCCTGCTCTTGTCCTGTCCCGCGCTGCGCCGCACCGCCCAGATCAGTCTGCTGCAGTCAGCACGCCAGTGCCCAGCAGTGTCATCACGTAACTGATGAGCGTGCGGCTTTTGTGTGCCGGCAATGGGCTGACAGGCGGCATGTCGTGGCTGATTTTTGGCCGACGTGCATCAAACACCTGCGCGTTGCCGTACTGCCCGCACAAGGTCTGCGTCTGCAGGGCCAAGGGCAAGGCACTGTCAGCCAGCAGGGTGACCACCGTGTCATTGCCTTGCTGCAACAAGGGTGTCAGCTGGGTAAATACTTTTTCTGCCCATTTGGCGCGCCAGTTGTCACGCGCGCTGTGCGTCACCCATTTGCTGACGCGGTGCGTCACACGCGGTGCATAGCCCACCAAAATCCAGCGCACGGCACCGTTGGCGCTGCATGCGGCCTGCATGGACGCCAGCATCTGCAGGGCGTGAGCCGCGTCGTCCAGATACACAATGACATTGTTCATGAGTTGCTCTTTGAGTGGTTGTTCAACCGGGGAAACCATTCTGCCGCACTGCGGGTGTTTCAGGCGAGAAGCGGCCATATCGGAATCAAACGGGAGAAGGCAGCTTTATGAGCCGGGCGCGCTGTGTTTGCCCAACTGTCTGATAATCCATCTCCTCCCTCCTCGCACCGAACGTGCCAAATTAGCTCTGGACAGATCTCTAAATGGCTGGCATCCACATCACCGACATTGAAGCGGCCATCAATTACTGGCGCGACAAAAGCCCGTCGCCCGATGGCATCACACTGGCCCCCGAATTGCGCGCCCTGGCAAAAGTGTATGCATTGCTGGTTTTTTGCCATGAGGAAGAGGCCGACGACGCCAGTCTTGCCCTTGAAGCCATGGCAGCCTGGCAAGCCTGGTACGACACCACGGCTGACACGCCCTGCATCGCGATCTGCTCGACCAGCCAGGGCGACGCGATGTGCAAGGGCTGTGGGCGTACGTTTGAAGAGGTGCAGCACTGGCTGTCGATGACCCCCGCCGAAAAACGCCACACCTGGCGGCGCATCACACTGGACGCCACATCATGGCGTTTTGGCCGTTATGCGGACAGGGCAGTAGAAAGGGCTTGAGACAGAAAAATACGTAACTACTAAGCTCGCAGAATAAGGAAACCTTAAACGCAGAGGCGCAAAGTACGCAGAGAACCGCAGAGAAATAAGCAAAAAATATTCTCCCCCTCGTCTTGCTCTGCGTTCTCTGCGCCTGAAGCGTTGAATGACTTGTCTGCCTTCAGTTTTTGTAGTCACAAAATATAAGCTTTTTAGCCACCTACCGCAATTGCACAAAGGGTTTACAGCTATCAATTTCATAGTATTTTTACCACGGGCTACACTGGCATATGCTCCGCGTCGCCCGTGCCCCCAACATTGCCATTGCCGCGCTGTGGGTGGACATCTTGCAGCAGGCGGGGTTTTCGGCCAGTGTGCAGCGGTATTTTCTGGGCAGCGTGGCGGGCGAATTGCCGCCTGACCAGTGTCAGCCCGAAATCTGGCTGACCCACGACTCAGAAGAAGCCGGTGCCAAAGCACTGCTGCATCACCTGCAACACATGCCCCAGCGGCATTGGTTGTGCGTTTGTGGTGAAACCATTGAAGGCGGTTTTGAGCAGTGCTGGGCCTGCGGGGCAGCGGCTCCCCGCTGATGTCCTGCTCAGACTCGCCGGGCCAGCTGGGCTGCCATGCCCGTGTAGCCGGCAGGGGTCAGGGCCAGCAGGCGTTCCTTTTCGGTCTCGGGAATGCCAAGTGAGCGAATCAGCGCATGCAGGTCTTCGGCCTGCACCGTTTTGCCGCGTGTGACTTCCTTGAGCTTTTCATACGCACCCTGCACACCGTAGCGGCGCATCACGGTCTGAATCGGCTCGGCCAGCACTTCCCATGAGGCATTCAGGTCGTCCTGCAGCGCTTCGCTGTTGAGTTCAAGTTTGCCCAAGCCCACGCCCAGCGAGTTGTAGGCCAGCACGGTGTAACCCAGTGCCACGCCCATGTTGCGCAGCACGGTGGAGTCGGTCAGGTCACGCTGCCAGCGGGAAATCGGCAACTTTTCGCTCATGTGCCTGAGCAGCGCGTTGGCCAGGCCCAGATTGCCCTCGGCGTTTTCAAAGTCAATCGGGTTGACCTTGTGCGGCATGGTGGACGAGCCAATCTCACCGGCTTTCAGGCGCTGTTTGAAGTAACCCACACTGACATAGCCCCACACGTCGCGTGACCAGTCAATCAGAATAGTGTTGGTACGGGCCACCGCGTCAAACAGCTCGGCCATGTAGTCGTGCGCCTCAATCTGAATGCTGTAGGGCTGAAACGTCAACCCCAAACCCAGCGGCTCTGGGGTTTCAATGACCTTGCGGCTAAACGCTTCCCAGTCAAAATCGGGCCAGGCCGCCAGGTGCGCGTTGAAGTTGCCCACCGCACCGTTCATTTTGGCCATCAATGGCACAGCGGCAATTTTGGCGCGTGCCGCTGCCAGGCGCACCACCACATTGGCGATTTCTTTGCCCACGGTGGTCGGGCTGGCCGTCTGGCCGTGGGTGCGGCTGAGCATGGGTTCTGCTGCATAGGCGTGGGCCATGTCACGCATTTTGGCAATCACCTTGTCGAGCGCGGGCAGCAGCACCTGCTCACGGCTGCTTTTGAGCTGCAGCGCGTGGCTGGTGTTGTTGATGTCCTCGCTGGTGCAGGCAAAGTGAACAAATTCGCTGGCGTGCTCCAGCTCGGGCCGGGCTTCAAACTTCGACTTGATCCAGTACTCCACGGCCTTGACGTCGTGGTTGGTCTTCTTTTCAATGTCTTTGATGGCGATGGCGTCTGCCTCAGAGAAATTTTTGACCAGACCCAGCAAATAGGTGCGCGCGCCCGGACTCAGAGGTTTGAACTCGGCAAAGCCGGCATCTGACAGCGCGATAAACCAGGCGACTTCCACCTGCACTCGGCGGTGCATGTAGCCTTGCTCAGACAGCAAAGGCCGGAGTGGAGCGACTTTGGCCGCATAGCGGCCGTCGAGTGGCGACAGGGCGTTGATGGTGAAAACGGCGGAAGGTGACGGGGTAGGCTGGCTCATGGCTTGATTGTAGGCGGGACGATTTGTAAATTTTGCGCGTGTCAGTCTGGCGCTTGCCTGACTCGATAGAATGCAGTTCGCGCATTTTCAGAGACCCAGGCCTTCTCATCGTACAAACAATATTTATGAAACTTATCGGATCCAACACCAGCCCTTATGTGCGAAAAGTACGGATCGTGATGTCAGAGAAAAAGCTCGACTACCAATACATTTTGGAAGATGTGTGGGCCTCTGCCACCCCGATCAGAGCATCCAACCCTCTGGGCAAGGTGCCATGCCTGATTCTGGAGGGCGGCGAGTCGGTGTTTGACTCGCGCGTGATTGTTGAATACCTTGACACCCTGTCGCCGGTGGGCAAACTCATTCCCAGCCAGGGCCGTGAGCGTGCCGAGGTCAAAACCTGGGAGGCACTGGCCGATGGCCTGATGGACGCCGCACTGCTGGCACGCATGGAGGCGAGCTGGAGCGGCCGCACCGATGCACAGCGCAGCCAAAACTGGATCGACCGGCAACTGGGCAAAATCCACGCCAGCCTCAAAGCCATGGGTACCGGGCTGGCTGACAAACCGTTTTGCAGTGGTATCCATTTCAGCCTGTCAGATGTGGCCGTCGGTTGCGCGCTGGGCTATCTGGACCTGCGTTTTGGCGATATTGCCTGGCGCGACAGTTATGCCAATCTGGCCAAGTTGCACGACAAACTGTCTTTGCGCCCGAGTTTTGTAGAAACGCTGTCTGGCCCCGTCAGCGCTGCGTGAGCAGGCGTCACAAGAAGTTTCCAACGCAAAAGCGCAAAAGCACAAGAGCACAAAAGCACAAAAGCGCAAAGAACGCGAAGTAGAAGATTGGATGTTCTTGGCTTTGCGAGCTTTGCATTCTGGCGCCTTCGCGTTGGAAGCTGGTTTTGGTTGTTCAGCTGAATCCTTAATTTTTAACAGCTAAACAGTCAGCCCTGCAAAATTCAAATCCACCCCTTGCAAGATGACCGAATCAGTGGACTGTCCCATGGTCGCAATCATCCTGGCCCACTGCCAGCGATGCGCGGTGGCAGCAGATCAGCACTGGCTTGAGCCACATCCTTGCCCCGAAAGCCCAAGTCCACCACCAGCCACAAGTGAACTTGGAGACTCTGTCTATGGTCAGGAACATATTGAGCTTGCCCTCGGCTGGGCGCAGCTCGGCAATGTCAATGTACACATAACCAATTTCAGTTGGCGCAAACTTTTCCCTTACGCTGGCTTTGATGTCGCTGGCAGGTAGTCTTGAAATTCCATGCCCGAGCCAAGCAGCGGTGCAGACTCGAGCGGCTGAGCTTGGGGATGCTCTCACGAAGACAGCCCATCACGTCATCCAGAGGCAGCAATGTTCTTTTCCTGAACTCCACGATGACTGCCTCTTCGGCAGGCGTGAGTACGGCACTTTTAGGCTGGCTCGGCCCCATGGGTGCATCTGCAGTTGCAGTGCGTGTACGCCATTTGGCAACAGTCGTGCGGCTCAGCCCATATCGCTGGGCCAGGACACTGGTCTTTTCTTTCGACCTTTGGCAAGCTCGGCTCGAACTCTCGGCGTCGTACGGGCGCTGCCATGAAGCATGTTTGCCATAATGTCACGACTCTCCGGGACCACACATCCAAGCCCTATAGACTGGCAATTCTAGGGAAAACCCGTATATTCTTGGTATGGTCACATCAGAAACACTCTTAAAAGCCTCTTTGAACGCGAGCAAAGAATTTTTTCGCTCGCCCGGCACAGCACCGCCGCGCGTTGGAACTGCGTCACCTCCACCCCACCCCACCATGGTGCCCATCCGCTCTATTGGTCCGAGCCACAACGAACGCATTGCGACTCACTTGCTGGCACTCAGCCCGGCTGACCGCTACTTGCGCTTTGGATATGCAGCCAGTGACGAGCAGATTCACCGCTACGCCAACGGGCTTGACCATGAGCGTGACGACATTTTTGGCATCTACAACCGCAAGCTGGAGCTGATTGCCATGGCACATCTGGCGTTTTCGACCAACCCCGAGCTGAAAAGCTGTGCCGAGTTCGGGGTGTCCGTGCTGGCACATGCACGGGGACGGCACTATGGTTCGCGTCTGTTTGACCGCGCCGTGATGCATGCCCGCAATGAAGGCGTTGACATGATGTTCATTCATGCGCTCAGTGAGAACACCGTCATGCTCAACATCGCCCGCAAGGCCGGAGCGACGATTGAACGCGATGGCTCTGAGAGCGAAGCTTATCTCAAGCTGCCGTCGGCTGACCTGGACTCCCGCATGACAGAGCTGGCCTTGGAGCAGATCGCCCAGACCGATTACCGCCTGAAAGTGCAGGCAAAACAGTTCTGGGATTTCCTGGCGATGGTTCAGGAAGTCAGGCGCGGCGTGCAGGACGCACGCGACAAAGCCAAAGCTTGAGACTGGGCCACAGCCTTGGCTCCGTAACGAACAGGCCGCTGCAGCACTGGCCCGCACCACAGCGACACACTACACTAATGATTCCACAACTACCGAACACCCCCTCGTGTCCGACATTCCTCCCAGTCACAGCTCTGGCAAAGCGCCAAAACATGAAGACAAGCGCGGTTTTTTGCAAAAACTCGCAGAAATGCTCCACCCTGGCCCTGACTCGAAGGACGAGCTGATCGAAACCCTGGTGGAAGCCCAGGACAACGATGTCATAGGCGCCCAGAGCCGCGAAATGCTCGAAGGTGTGATCCGAATGTCGGACATGACAGCAGGTGACGTGATGGTGGCCGCACCGCGCATGGATTCAATCAATATCGATGCGCCGTTTGACGAGTTGCTGCATCTGATCATTGACACGGCCCACTCCCGCTTTCCGGTGTACGAGGGCAGCAAAGAAAACATACTCGGCATTTTGCTGGCCAAGGACTTGCTCAAACTGCAACGCGCACCTGAACTCAATATCAAAGCGCTGCTCAGGCCCGCGGTGTTTGTACCCGAAAGCAAGGGGCTCAACGATTTGCTGCGAGATTTTCGGGGTAACCGCAACCATCTGGCGATTGTGATTGACGAGTTTGGCCGCGTGGCCGGGCTGATCACGATTGAAGACGTGCTGGAGCAAATTGTGGGCGAGATTGAAGACGAGTTTGACATTGCCGAAGACGAGGGAGATATTTTCGGCCTGCCTGACCGTACTTACCGCGTCAGTGGTGACACCTCGATTGAGCGCGTGAGCGAAGCGTTTGGCGTGGCGCTCAAAGACGCTGACTTTGACACCATTGGTGGTCTGGTGGCCCACGAGATGGGTCATGTTCCCAAACGTGGCGAGCACTTTGCACTGTCAGGGCTGCAGTTCACAGTGCTGCACACCAAAGGCGGAGCCGTGCGTTGGTTCAAGGTGTCACCGGTTGATGCACTGGCCAGCTTGACACCACACTGACTTGGTTGCAGCCCTGCCCAAATCAGTCATTGCTATTGTTTTAATAGCAGGTGGTGCCCATGCAGCAAGCGTGGCATGGCCTTTTTATGCTGGATTGGCGCACGGCCAGCCCGTGTGGTGGTTGCAGCTACTGGCCATGCTGGCACTGGTGTGGCGGCTGCAACGCTGCAGCAGCGCCAGGCAAGGAGCATGGCTGGGCTGGTGGTTTGCCACAGCCATGCAGTGCGCTACCTGGTGGTGGCTGTTTATTTCGCTGCACACCTATGGCGGACTGGCGTCGCCGCTGGCCGTGCTGGCAATTCTGGGGCTGGCTGGGTTTTTGGCGCTCTACCATGCAGCGGTTTGTGCTGTGTTTGTAAGGCTCTCACCTGTTCAAGGGCGTGTTTATGCGCCAGATCGTGTGGTCATCCGACCCGCTCTTTTCGCGGCGCTGTGGCTGTTGGCTGAATTAGGCCGTGTGGCATTTTTTACCGGTTTCCCGTGGGGTGAAGGCGGCTACGCACAGCTTGACGGCCCGTTTGCCAATCTGGCCAAAGCAGTAGGGGTGCATGGGCTGACGTTTGTCAGTGCCTGGGGCGCTGCTTCGCTAGTGGCTGTGATGTTGCGGCCACGTTGGAGCCGGGCCTTGTGTGTGGCTGCTGTGCTCGTGGTGGCCGGTGTGGTCAGCTTTCTCCTCAAGGTGGATCAGGGCAACGACAAAGACGCGTCGCTCTTTTCTGCAGCCTACCCGCCCAGCGTGCCTGGACTGGTTACCCAGCCGTTCACCGTAGCATTGCTTCAGGGCAACATTGCCCAGGACGAGAAGTTCTCAGGTGGTAGCGGTATTCCTGATGCCCTGAAGTGGTATGGCGAGCAGTTGCGCCGCAGCACGGCGTCGCTTGTGGTCACGCCTGAGACGGCGTTGCCCTTGCTGCCAGCCCAGTTGCCTGAAGGCTACCTGGCAGAGTTGCTGCATCACTTTATGCAGCCCGCACCCAGCAGCTCTTCTACACCGCGCACAGCGGCCCTGGTGGGCATACCGCTGGGCAGCAGCGAGCAGGGTTACACCAACTCGGTCATCGGGTTAAAACCTGTTGCTGCCAGCACGCAAGGTGCCAGCCCGGTGGATGTCCAGAGCCAGATGCAGAGCCAGATATACCGCTACGACAAGCACCACCTGGTGCCGTTTGGCGAGTTTGTACATCCCTTGTTCAAGTGGTTTTTAGCCATCGTGAACATGCCGCTGTCAGACTTCAACCGGGGCGCGGTCAGCCAGCCATCCTTTGACTGGCAGGGCCAGCGCATTGCCCCGAATATTTGCTATGAGGATTTGTTTGGCGAAGAACTCGCGGCGCGTTTTGTGGACTCTGCCACCAGCCCCACCCTGTTTGTCAACATCAGCAACATCGGCTGGTTTGGCAACACCATTGCCATTGACCAGCACGTAAACATCTCCCGCATGCGCGCCATCGAGTTTGAGCGCCCCATGGTCCGTGCCACCAACACCGGCGCGACGGCGATCATTGACCACCGCGGCCAGGTCACCCATAGCCTGGCACGCCATACCCGTGGCGTACTGGTGGGGGCGGTCGAGGGGCGCAGCGGCATCACACCTTATGCGTGGTGGGTGTCTCGCTTTGGTCTGTGGCCCTTGTGGGCGCTGTGCCTGGGTATTGCGGGTTTTGCAGCTGTGGCAAAGCGCAGAGGCTCATAAGCACCCTCCGCTGCTCTTAGCTGTTTTTTGCAGCCCTTTGGGCAGCCATCGCCCCGTGCAGAAGGTCGGGCAGCATGTCGAGCATGCGTTTGGCAGCGTGGCTCAGTGGCGTACTGGTTGCGAAGTACATATGCAGTGGCACGGGTGCAAAGTCATGCAGCGGCACGGCTGTGATGGACGATGCGTCGAGGTTGCAGGCGGTTAAAAAATCAACCACCGTCCAGCCCATGCCGCGCTTGACCAGCTCCAGTGCCAGCCGCGAGGTATGCACCTGCAGGCCGGCGGTTGCGGTGTGCCCCAGCTGCCGGGCCAGTGTGTCAATCGACTGGCACATTGGGTCTTCGCCCACCAGCCTGACCAGCGGCATGCTGGTTAAAAACGACATCGGGTTCTGGCGCCGCGCGCGCACGGCACGCTCCCAGATATCAGATTTAACGACCATGTACAGCGGGCCACTCACCAGCACGGTATTGGTCAGCAGCGGGTGGGGGTGTTCGTAGTAGCCCAGGGCAAAGTCCACGCTGCGGGTGAGCAGTGCTTGCACCATCTGGTCTTGATGCAGGGTACGCACTTCAACACTGACGCGGGGGTAACGCGTCAAATGTTTTTCCAGTACCAGTGGCAAAAACTCATGGCTGATGGATGGAATTGCCGCCAGCCGCACCTGCCCGCCATCACTTTGGCGCAGGTTGAGCGCGATGCGTCTGAGCGCGTCAAGCTTGCGGTGAATCAGGCTGGACTCTTCAAACAGCACGCGTGCCTCCGGGGTGGGGGTCAGGATGCCCTTGGCCCGGACGAACAGCGGGTAACCCAGCTGCAGTTCGGTGTGCGCAATGGTTTTGCTGACAGCTGAAGGCGTGATGCAGATCAGCCTTGCAGCCGCACTCATGTTGCCGGTCTGCATCACGGCCTGAAAGACTTCGAGTTGCCTGAGGTTCATGCGGCTGGCCGTTGAAAGGGGTGGGGCAGGGGTGTGAGTTTTAGTCACACCCGGCGCCGCATTATGCATCGCCACGCGCCGGCAGCTTCACTACGATGGGCCACTCTGGACGCTTAGGCAACCAGACTTTCCATCAACCTTCAAGAAACCTTCCATGAGACAAGTCATGTCCGCAAACACACAAGCACCCCTGCAAATGAAACTGAAAATCGCCAAACTCGTGACCGGCCTGGGACTGGCGGCCATGGCCTCCCTGGCTGCTGCGCAGGCAGTCAAACCGAATGTTGTGATTCTGGCAACGGGCGGCACCATTGCCGGTGCGGGCGCGTCGGCACTCAACAGCGCGACCTATGCGGCGGCCAAAGTACCCGTCGACAAGTTGCTGGCTGGCCTGCCAGAGCTGGCCAGCGTGGCCAATGTGCGGGGCGAGCAGGTGTCGCAAATCGCGTCTGAGAGCTTCAACAATGAAACCCTGATGAAGTTGGGCAAGCGCGTTTCGGCACTCGTCAAGCAGGCCGATGTTGATGGCATTGTGGTCACCCACGGCACCGACACGCTTGAAGAAACCGCCTACTTTCTGAACCTGGTGATTCGCACCAGCAAACCCATCGTGGTGGTGGGCTCGATGCGCCCCGGCACCGCGCTGTCAGCTGACGGTGCGCTCAACCTGTTCGACGCCGTGAGCGTGGCTGCCAGCAAAGATGCAGCCGGTAAAGGTGTGCTGGTCACCATGAACGACGAGATCAACAGTGGCCGCGATGTGGTCAAGCTGATCAACATCAAGACCGAAGCCTTCAAAAGCCAGTGGGGCCCGCTCGGCATGGTGGTGGAAGGCAACAACTACTGGTTCCGCGCACCCGTCAAACGGCACACCGCGCAGTCAGAGTTCAACATCGACGATTTTGAAACCCTCGCACCGGTTGAAATCGTGTACGGCTACGGAAACATGTCGGGCACCGCCGTCGAGGCTGTGGGCAAATCCGGCATCAAGGCGCTGATTCATGCGGGTACCGGTAATGGCTCCGTGGCGGGTAGCATTGTTGCGACGCTGCAAGGCATACGGGCACAGGGCGTTGTGGTGATTCGTTCGTCACGCGTGCCTGCAGGCTTCGTGCTGCGCAACGCCGAGCAGCCTGACGACAAATACGACTGGGTTGTAGCGCATGATCTGAACCCGCAAAAATCGCGCATTCTGGCGGCTGTAGCCCTGACAAAAACCAACGACAGCAAAGAGTTGCAGCGGATTTTCTGGCAGTATTGATATGGATGCAGGAGGCCCCTGGCGCAGGGGCTACTTCACGAACTGGTTCAGCTGAATGATGGGCAGCAGCACTGCCAGAACGATCAGCATCACCACCAGTCCCATGGCAACAATCAGCAGCGGCTCCAAAATGGTGGCCAGCGCCATCGCACGGCGCTGCACCTCGTTGGACAACTGCACCGCAGCGCGTTGCAGCATCACGGGGAGTTGTCCGGTTTGCTCACCGAGCCGCGCAAACATGCTGACCAAGCCTGGAAAGCGCTTTTTTTGCGCCAGAGCGGATGCCAGTGGCGCACCTTCACGCACCAGCAGCAGCGCGTCCAGCGCATCAGCGCGCATGGCACGGTTTGACAGGGTCTCAGCCGCTGCCTGCAGCGCCTTCAAAATGGGCAGACCAGCGCCTGAGAGCATGGCCAGCGTGCTGGCAAAGCGTGCGGCGTTGTAGTCGCGTGCCAGGCGGCCCACAATCGGAACCAGCAGCGTTGCAGCATCAAATTTTTCACGAAAATCCTCGTTCCGCAAGGAAATGCGCGCGCCACCAGCTATTAAAACAAGAGCGCCCAGCAGCGCCCAGCCGTAACTGCGCACCACATCGCTCAGGGTCAGCATGACCACTGTGAGAAAGGGCAGGGCGCGCTTGGTGCCTGCAAACACATTGGCGACCTGCGGCACCACATAGCCGACCAGAAACATCACAATCACGATGGCGACCAGCGTCACGATGGCCGGGTACAGCGCGGCGGCCATGAGCTTGGACTTGAGCGCCTGGCGTTCTTCCAGGTCATCGGCCAGGCGCTCCAGCACCAGCCCCAAGTGGCCGCTTTGCTCGCCTGCGCCAATGACGGCTGTGTAAATCGACTCAAACTCACGCGGGTGCTGTGCCAGTGCCCGTCCAAAAGGCGAGCCCCCATTGACCTCAGAGCGCAAGGCTGCCACCAGGTTGCGCTGCTTTTCGTCCTCAGCCTCGTCCGACAAGGCCGTTAACGCACGTTCAAGCGGCAGCCCAGCAGCCACGAGACCGGCCAGCTGGCGCGTCCAGATGGCCAGACGTGTGGCGTTAAACACCCGCCCACCAAACAGATTGGTTTGCAGCAGCGACGGCGCGGTGCCGCTGGTACTGGCGCCACCGCTGGTCACGGCGTTCACCGCCAGCGGCACCAGCGCCTGCGTGCGCAGCATACTGCGGGCTGACCGAGCCGTATCAGCCTCAATCACCCCCCGACGGATTTTGCCGTCGCTCTGCATGGCTTCAAATGAATAGGCAGGCATCAGGTCATCACTTCCGGGGCAAGTTGTGCGTTGCACACGACCATAGGGGCCGATGCCACCGCGTGGGCGTGTTTTCGCAAGCAAGAGCAGCAGAGCCGACGCATGCAGGAGTTTCCCCAACCCAGCAGGGGCCGTGGAACCGGCTTCGCCAGACCGCAGGCGCAGCGGCCCCCTCGGGGCAAGTGTGAGATGCCAAACTGCAGGCGTGCCTTCACAAGCAGGGGCC
>RDZZ01000076.1 GCA_004293655.1 Polaromonas sp.
TTGCACAGCGTCTGCGAGATCACCGCCTGCAGCGACTCGGACAACATCGAGCGGATCATCTCCTTTTCTTCAGCCGGAAACACGTCGATGATCCGGTCAATGGTTTTGGCGGCACTGGACGTGTGCAGCGTGCCAAACACCAGGTGGCCAGTCTCTGCCGCAGACATGGCCAGGCGAATGGTTTCCAGGTCACGCATCTCGCCGACCAGAATCGCGTCCGGGTCTTCGCGCAGGGCAGATTTGAGCGCGGCATTAAAGCTCAGCGTATGCGGGCCAACCTCGCGCTGGTTGATCAGGCATTTTTTGGACTCATGCACGAACTCGATCGGGTCTTCGACTGTGAGGATGTGGCCGTATTCGGTTTCGTTCAAAAAATTCACCATCGCCGCCAGCGTGGTAATCTTCGGCGCGTTGAGCTGCTCCAGCGACAGGATTTTTGAAGGAATCGTTCGCAGCACAGCACCTGCGCCCCGGTTTTGATTGAAGGCATTGACCCGAAAGCGCGCCAGACCGTCAATTTCAAACGAGAAGTCCACCTCCAGAAACTCTTCGTAGTTTTTACGCTGGGTGTCGTTCATGATGTCGTAGACCATGGCGTGGACCTGCTTGTGGTCCAGTGGCTCGATGTTGATGCGCCGCACGTCACCGTGAACCCGGATCATGGGCGGCAAGCCCGCTGACAAGTGCAAATCAGAAGCCTTGTTTTTGACGCTAAAGGCCAGCAGCTGGGTAATGTCCATCCCGAAAAATCCTTAAAGCTGATGAAAGTCGAGTACGAGCGAGGAGCACCCGCAATCTGGGTTTACAGTCGGATTATGACCATGATTGTGCGTAACCTCCAGCTTGTCCGCGACCGAATGACCACCGCCTGCGCAACCGCCGGGCGCGCACCCCTGGAAGTGCGCCTGCTGGCAGTGTCCAAAAAATTCCCAGTTGAGGCGGTGATCACCGCCATAGAAAGTGGCCAGCACACTTTTGGCGAAAACTACATTGCCGAAGGCGTTGAGAAAATCCTGGCCCTGCAAGCCTGGCAGGCAACGCAGCCTGAAAAACTGGACGCACCCCTTGAGTGGCACTGCATCGGGCCGGTGCAAAGCAACAAAACCCGCCTGGTGGCCGAACACTTTGACTGGGTGCAGTCGGTGGACCGCCTGAAAATAGCCCAGCGCCTGAGCGAGCAAAGGCCGCCGCACCTGCCGCCGCTGAACATTTGCCTGCAGGTCAACCTCGACGGCGGGGCCAATAAATCAGGCGTGGCCCCTCACGAGCTGCAAGAGCTGGTACAGGCAGTCGCCAGCCTGCCGCGCCTGAGCTTGCGCGGCTTGATGACCATTCCCGAGCCTGCTGTTGATTTTGAAGCCGCTTGTGCAATCCACACCCAGGCCAGGGCCGTGTTTGACCAGATCAACCGCTCGGGCCTGTTGGTATCACCCATGGACACCCTGTCGATGGGGATGACGGCCGATCTTGAGGCCGCGATTGCCTCGGGCAGCACCATGGTGCGTGTAGGCACGGCGATTTTTGGTCAGCGCTGAGCGCTGGAAGGAAAGCCTTTTACGGCCGCAATTGCTATCGCGTTTTCATACCGGTGGCGGGTCAACAGACGCAGTGTTCAATTTTTCGGTATCACCACTGGTCTGACATTGCCGCAATCTGCTGACAGCCACTTGCCCCCGCCGTCGAGGGTCGTGTTTTGCGGCTTGCCTTCCACGATGCTTTTGACTCTCATCTTCATGCTGTAGGCGGTATCGCCCGAAAAAGTCCACTGACCTTCCCCGCTGGAAGGCGGGTTGGTACAGGTGAAACTCATCTTCATGCTTGTCGCGTTTTTGTCGCTGATGGTGGTGGTGCAGTCACCCTTTTGCTGGGTTGGCATCTGGTTTCGATCAACCATTTCTTTGGTGATGCAGGCTTTGACTGACATGCCACCGCCAGGCGCCGCGTCCATGTTGAGACCACTTTTGCCCATCATCTCTTGCATCTTCTTGCGCTGATCTGCGGGCATGCTGGCCAGTTGCTCCTGCATTTGTGCCATGGCTTTGTCCATCTCGGGGCTACCACCCATTTTTGTGGTGGTTTCCCACAAACCCGGCTTCATGGTCTGAGCCTGCACCGAGGTACCGGTGACAGCCGTCGCGGCCATGGCGACTGTTGCGAACGAAAGATGTTTGCGTAAATTCATGGTGGCTCCCCAAGGCTTGGTTTGAACTCGCTTTTATTATTTGTCAATCGTGCTGCCCTGGCAAGCATGCGCTACACCCTAAGCGCCAGCCGCGTGGTGTTTTTGACCTCTTCCATCACCGCATAGGTTCGCGTCTCACGCACGCCGGGCAACTGCCACAGCACGGTGCCTGCAAACGCGCGGTAGGCGGCCATGTCGGCCATGCGGGTTTTCAGCAGGTAGTCAAAACCGCCCGCCACCATGTGGCATTCCATGATTTCGGGGTACACATGCACGGCGGCCTTGAAGGCGTCAAACACGTTGGGCGTGGTGCGGTCCAGCAGCACCTCGACAAACACCATCATCCCGGCCCCCAGCTTGAGGGGGTTGAGCCGTGCCTCGTAGCCCAGAATGAAGCCGTCGCGCTGCAGGCGTTGCACGCGGGCCAGCACGGCAGTCGGTGACAGTGCCACGCTTTCGGCCAGTTTGAGGTTGGAGATACGCCCGTCGTTCTGTAAAACATTCAGGATGCGCGCGTCGATACGGTCTATTTCAGGGGCTATGTCTTGCATGGCTAGTGAATTGTTTCGTTAAGCGTCTAAATTTAGCGGGAAATTCACTGCTATTGAAGCCATCATTAGCGCATTCTTTAATATTTCACGGAGTTTGACATGCGCGCGCCTCTTGAGCTTTCCCAGCAGCCCCAACGCCTGCCTTTTCCCTATCGTCCAGAAGCCGGCGTGGTGTCCCATCTTTTGAGTAGCCTGAGCGGCGCGCTTGACTGGGCCGCTGCCGCCCAGTCCGCCCAGCCCTGGGTGCAGGCCGTGCGAGACAATCCGCCGCCGTTCTGGGCGATGGAGAGTCTGCTCAAGGAATACCCGATATCAAGCGCCGAAGGCCTGGCCCTGATGCGCCTGGCCGAGGCGCTGCTGCGCGTGCCTGACGCAGAAACCGCCATTGCCCTGACGGCTGACCAGTTGGGCCGGGCTGACTTTGCCGGCAGTGGTAGCCATGACGGTAAAGCGCTGGCCCGGTTGTCATCGAGTGCGATTGCCTTGTCAAAAAAGTTTCTGCCCTCGCTTGACGACGCAGGTGTGGCGTCGCCCGGTCTGTTCAACAAAATCGGCTCCCGCACCGTGGTGGCTGCCACTTTGCGCGCCGTGCAGTTGCTGGGCCGCCAGTTTGTGCTGGGCCAGACGATTGCCGAGGCCATGAACGAGGCTGCCAGCGCCAGAAAAAAGCTGGCCAATCTGCGCTTTAGCTTCGACATGCTCGGTGAAGGCGCACGCACCGACGCCGATGCGCTGAACTATCTCGCCAGTTACACCAATGCTATTGAATCAATAGCTGGTGGTGCCCGCCAAGATTGCCGTACCGAGCAAAACGACGGTATATCCATCAAGCTCAGCGCTCTGCACCCGCGCTACGAAGACGCCCAGCGCGCGCGCGTCATGGCCGAGTTGGTGCCGCGCGTGTGGGGCCTGTGCCAACTGGCAGCTAGCGCCAACATCAACCTCACGGTCGATGCTGAAGAGGTTGACCGGCTGGAGCTGTCGCTCGACGTGTTTGAAGCCCTGGCCGCCAAGGTGGCCGAACATTGCCCGGCATGGCAGGGTTTTGGTCTGGCCATGCAGACGTACCAGACCCGCTCGCTGGACTTGATTGAGCACGTCATCGCCCTGGGCCGCAAATACAAACTGCGCCTGATGTGCCGCCTGGTCAAGGGTGCGTACTGGGACTCCGAGATCAAGCGCGCCCAAGAGCAGGGCCTGCCGCATTACCCGGTGTTTACCCACAAGCACCACACCGATGTGTCGTACCTGGCCTGCGCCAAGGCGCTGCTGGATGCGCCCGATGCCGTTTACCCGCAGTTTGCAGGGCACAACGCCGGGACGATTGCGGCCATTTTGCAGATGGCGTCGCGCAATGCCGTACCCTTTGAACTCCAAAGACTGCACGGCATGGGCGAAGGCATCTTCCGCGAGGTGCTTAAAAACCCCTTGATCAGCTGCCGCGTGTATGCCCCGGTCGGCTCGCACCGCGATTTGCTGGCCTACCTGGTGCGCCGCCTGCTGGAAAACGGTGCCAACTCCTCATTCGTCCACCAACTGGCAGACGAGTCGGTGGGGATGGACTTGCTGCTCACATCGCCCCTGCGACTGGAGCCTGAGCCGTCCCTGCCGCTGCCCGTGTACCTGTTCGGCCCCGCCCGAAAAAACAGCAGCGGCCTGGACTTGACGGTCGAGACCATGCGCGCACCGCTGCGAGCCGCCTGGCTGCCCACCACCGTGCCCAGTGTGCCGTTGTTTGATGTCAAATTGACCGCTGTGGCAGTCAGCACGGGCACTGCCAGCTATCAAAAATGGAGCAAGCAACCCGTGGCCGAACGCGCCCGCATCTTGCGCACCGCTGCCGATGCGCTGGAGCAGCAATTACCCATGTTCTGCGCCCTGCTGGTCAAAGAGGCGTTTAAAACCTGGGGCGACGCGGTCTCTGAAGTGCGCGAGGCGGTGGACTTTTTGCGCTACTACGCCAACGAGGCCGAGCGCATCATGGCCCCCATCGCCATGCCCGGGCCGACGGGCGAGACCAACGAGCTGCGCTTGAGTGCACGCGGCGTGTGGGTGTGCATCAGCCCGTGGAACTTTCCGCTGGCAATTTTCATGGGCCAGGTCGCCGCTGCTCTGGCCACGGGCAACACCGTGCTGGCCAAACCTGCCGAACAGACACCCGGCGTGGCACTGCAAGCCGTGCGCCTGCTGCATGCCGCAGGTGTGCCTGAAGGCGCGCTGCAACTGCTGCACGGCCCCGGTGAGACCGTGGGTGCTGCGCTGGTCGCCGCGCCGCAGGTAGCCGGGGTGGTGTTTACTGGCTCCACGCAGGTGGCCAAAATCATCAACCGCGCCCTGGCCGCCAAAGACGGTGCCATCGTGCCGCTGATCGCCGAGACCGGCGGCATCAACGCCATGCTGGTGGACTCCAGCGCGCTGCCCGAGCAAGTTGCTGACGCGGTGGTGCAAAGCGCCTTCCGCTCCGCTGGCCAGCGCTGCTCGGCCCTGCGCCTGCTGTGCGTACACGAAAGCATTGCCGACCGCATGATCGAGATGATTCAGGGTGCCGCCCAAGAGCTGGTGCTGGGCGACACGGCTGACCTGGCCACCGACGTCGGCCCGGTGATTGACAAGCAAGCTTATGACAACATCCAGCGCCATCTGCAGTGCTTAAATAATGAGTCAAAAGTGCTGCTACGGCAATCTGTATATGGTTTTAATGCTACTGATTCAATAGCAAATGAGAATACAGACCCGAACGCTGCTGCTGCCACTGCCCACCTGATCGCCCCTGCAGCGTTTGAGGTCGCCAGCCTGGCCGATGTCAAAGACGAAATCTTCGGCCCCGTGCTGCAAATCGTGCGCTGGGGCAGCGGCGAGCTCAAAGATGCCGAAACCGTCATTGACCGCATCAACGCCCTGGGCTACGGCCTGACACTGGGCATCCAGACCCGTATCGACTCCCGCGCCCAGGCACTGGCTGCGCGCGCCCATGTTGGCAACATCTACATCAACCGCAACATGATTGGCGCAGTGGTCGGCGTGCAACCGTTTGGTGGCGAGGGCTTGAGCGGTACCGGCCCCAAAGCGGGCGGGCCGCACTACCTGTACCGGTTTTGTGCTGAGCAGACGGTGACGGTGAACACCACGGCGGCTGGGGGGAATGCGGCGTTGCTGGCTGGGTAAGGGGGTACACCGAGAACCAAGTTGGCAATATGAAAAGACATTTGTCTTATATGATAGAGTCAACTGTCCAAAGATTGAACATGCTCGCTGTCCAGAACATCCGCCGCACCAGTGAACGCAGCAAAAAGCCGCTAGGTATGCCTTCTGCAAACAAGGTGGGCATTCAACGTCGCAGCTCACCTGCACAAGCCTCGACTGCGCCCAATGAGTGGCTTGAGCTGGCGGGTCAGATTCGCAAGCTAGACCCGGTTGCCCGGCACAACTTCGTCAGCCAGGGCGTCAGCACCAAGGTGTTGTACACGCTGCTCGACTCGTTTGAAAAAATCAGCCGACCGGACGTTTTTTCAGTCCTCGGCTTGAGCAGTAAAACGGCCAGTCGGCGAAAAAACATGGCCATGTCTTTGCCGGCTTCTGATGCCACGGTGAGCCTGATAGAAATCAAGTCATTGGCCGAAACGGTATTTGGCAGCAGTGCGCTTGCCGAGGAATGGTTGAACAAACCCGCACTCGCGCTCGATCACCACAAGCCCATGGAACTGATTGCCACACGGCCCGGTGCAGAACTGGTCAGGGAGCACCTGATTCGCCTTGACTACGGCGTGGCGGTTTGACACCTTTACCGGTTGCATTGAACCCCGCAGCGTCAACAACCGAGCTGTCGGTGTGGAGGCTGGAGGTGGCGCGTCATGCGCCGACCTGGCATACGGGTGAAGGGGCTTTCCAGGTCGGTGGTCGGTGGTCACCCAAGGGCAGGCGCGTGATTTATTGTGGTCTGGAGCCTTCAGTCGCCATTCTTGAAGTGGCCATGCATAAATCGTTTGAAGTGCTCGATACAGTGGCGCACAAGCTGCTCCATGTCGTGGTCAAACGGCCAGCCTTGGTGCATCAAGTCGATATCGCCACAATGGCGAACAAAGCCTGGCTACAACCCGGTACAGTCAGCGCCGGCCAGCAGGCTTTTGGCGAGGCATTGCTCAGGTCACATCCGTTTTTGCTGGTGCCATCAGTTGTCAGCAAGCATTCATGGAATCTTGTGATTGATGTAGACGGTGCAGACGGTATGTTTTCTTTGTTTGAGGCTGAGGACTTCAGTCTCGATCCGCGCCTGAATGCCGCGAGGTAGTCAGCTAGTGTTGCGTCATGCCTGAGATGGCGGAATTGCGCGATGTCATCGGCGTGCAGCGCAAGGCGCAGACCGCATGGCCATGCCGGGGCATGGACAAGGGCTGCAACGCGGCGATGCGCGTCGAGGACGAGTGCAAACCGTCATTTCGGGTGTGGCGCGACACTAGGCACGCCTGGCCCCAGCTCAAAGTCGGCATCCCCCAGATAACGGTTCACCCCAAAAGCCGCCTGCGTTGCGGCCAGCTCTGCGGCTTCCCACTGGTCTGCCAGCAACTGCTCGGCGGGTGTGATGGGCCAGGGGCGCGGGTGGTCGCCGTAGGTTTGGGACAGTTTGCGCCAGACGCGATACACGGGCAGGACAAGCGCGGCATCGCCAAGTGTGGCCTCAAGTGCGGCGCGAAAACGCTGCACGGCCAGTTGGCGCTCTGATTGCGGAACGTCTTCGGCGGAAAAAATCTTTAAGGTGTAGCCCATGCAGAGAACTATAACGTCCTAAAACAACCGTGCCACCAACGGAATCAACAGCGATGCCAGCACCACCTGCAGGCCCAGCGCCAGCCCGGCGTAAGCGCCCGCGTCTGCATTGACCTGCAGCGCCCGTGCGGCACCAATGCCATGCGCAGCTGTGCCCAGCGCAAAGCCGCGCATGGCCCAGCCGCTGGCGTTGGTCGGTATGCGCAGCGCATCAAACAGGTACTTGCCGGCCAATGCGCCGACCAGCCCGGTGATGACTGCGAACACAGCGGCCAGGGCAGGAATACCACCGATTTTCTCGGCAATGCCCATGGCCACGGGTGCAGTGACAGATTTGGGCACCAGCGACAGCATGATCTCAAGCGGCAGGCCAAAAGCCCACGCCAGCAGCAGCGCCGAGCCACTGGCCGCAGTGCCGCCTGCCAGTGCGGCAACCAACAAGCGGCCCCAACGCTCCCGCAGCTCTTGCCGCCGTTGCCACAGTGGCCAGGCCAGAGCGACCACGGCCGGGCCAAGTAAAAAGTGAATGAACTGTGCGCCCGAGAAATACGTGGGGTAGGACACGCCAGTGGCCATTAACCCACCGGCCAGGCACAGCACGGCCCACAGTACCGGGTTGGCCCAGGGGGGCTGGCCCAGTCGCGCATAGACGGCTTGCGCCAGCACGTACACCACCAGCGTAGCCGTCAGGCCAAACAGTGGCGTGGCAGACAGGTAAACCCACAGCTCAACAAATTTAGGCATCATTCCAACCCGCATTAAAAACGATCACTGCGTTGTTTCACCTTGCCGTGCTGAAGCACTGTCTGCGGCTTCACGCCTTGTTCTCGCTTCTAATGCGAGCTGGAATCAGATCTGTCTTCAAAAGCATCGGCGTTGCGGTCTCGCAGCCAGTGCAGACTTAAAACCGTCACCAGCAATCCGGCAAGCGTGGACACCACCACCACGGCCAGCATGCGAAAGCCGTATTGGCTGACCAGTGAAAGATGCGTCATGACCCCCACGCCAACGGGCACAAACAGCAGTGAAAGATGCGCCAGCAAAAAGTCCGCGCAGCTGGCAACAGGCCCCTGAACCACCTGCCAGCGCAGTGCCGGCAACAGCAGCATCATGCCGATGACTGGCCCGGGAAAAGGCAAGTGCAGCCCGCGTGCGAGCAGCTCACCGACAGACTGAAACGCCAGCAACCAGGCCAGTCCACGCAGGGCTTGCATCACTAGAACCGGGGCAAGTCAGGGTGCGAAATCTTGCCGCCGCGCACCAGCATTTTTCCGTACTCGGCGCAGCGGTTCAGCGTAGGTATCACTTTGCCGGGGTTGAGCAGGCCTTTGGCATCAAACGCGCGTTTGACGCCAAACATCTGCTCGTTTTCTTCGGCAGAGAACTGCACGCACATCGAATTGAGTTTTTCCACCCCCACCCCGTGCTCGCCTGTCACCGTGCCGCCCATGGCCACGCTGGTCTCCAGAATGTCGGCGCCAAACAACTCGCAGCGGTGCAGCTGGTCCGCGTCGTTGGCATCAAACAAGATCAAGGGGTGCAGGTTGCCGTCGCCAGCATGAAAAACATTGGCGCAGCGCAACTGGTATTTTTTCTCCATCTCGGCAATGGCCAGCAAAATATCGGCCAGGCGCTTGCGTGGAATGGTCGAGTCCATGCACATGTAGTCGGGGCTGATACGGCCTGATGCCGGGAAAGCGTTTTTCCGGCCGCTCCAGAAGCGCAGGCGCTCGGCCTCGCTCTGGCTGACCGCAATGGCCGTGGCACCACAGCGGGTCAACACGGCGCTCATGCGGGCAATCTCTTCTTCGACCTCTTCCACCGTACCGTCACTCTCGCACAGCAAAATCGCCTCAGCCGTCAGGTCATAGCCCGCGTGTACAAAGTCTTCAACGGCCGCTGTCATGGGCTTGTCCATCATCTCCAGCCCCGCCGGAATGATGCCTGCTGCAATCACACTCGCCACAGCGTCACCGGCTTTGCGCAGGTCGTCAAAACTGGCCATGATGCAGCGTGCCAGTTGCGGTTTGGGAATCAGCTTGACGGTGACCTCGGTGGTGACTGCCAGCATGCCTTCACTGCCGATGACAACGCTGAGCAAATCGTAGCCTGCGGCGTCGAGTGCGTCACTGCCAAACTCGACCTCTTCACCTTCAATCGTGAAGCCTTTGACCTTGTGTACGTTGTGTACCGTCAGGCCATATTTCAGGCAATGCACACCGCCTGAGTTTTCGGCCACATTGCCGCCGATGGTGCAGGCAATCTGGCTCGATGGGTCGGGCGCGTAGTACAGGCCGTGCTGCGCGGCAGCTTCAGATATAGCCAGGTTGCGCACACCACCCTGTACCACGGCAGTGCGGCTGTGTGGGTCCATCTTCAGGATTTTGTTGAACTTGGCCAGCGACAACGTCACGCCCAGCTTGTGCGGCATGGCACCGCCACTCAAGCCCGTGCCGGCGCCACGCGCCACCACGGGTACGCCCAGGGCATGGCAGGTTTTCAGGGTGGCTTGTACCTGTGCGTAGGTTTCTGGCAGCGCGACCACCAGCGGGCGCTCACGGTAAGCACTCAGGCCATCACACTCGTAAGGCGTGGTGTCTTCGTTGTTCCACAGCAGGGCGTGCCTGGGCAGCACCGCCTGCAGTGCCTGCACAACCTGGCTCTGCCGGTCGGCTCTTTGCAGCAGGTAGTGCTGTTGTTCTGACATGGGTGCGTTCATGGTCTGGCTCCAAATTGACATCAGACTTTAGTGCATGTGGTGCGCTTTGGGTTGAAGAAATTTAAAGCGGAGCGTGAATCCTGGTCTTGCCAGGTGGCTGTTGCAGCCCCTGCCCAGCCGTCAGGCGATGGATTTCTTGAGCCACTCTGCAAACGCGGCGCATTCCCAGCGCTCCATGGTGCCAGTGCGCCAGCACAGGTAATGGGCATGCGGGCTGGGAATGCTGGCGGCAAACACCGCGCTGCTGCCAAGGCGGACCAGCGCACCGTTGTCCAGCCAGGGCGCACCCAGCTTCAGGCGCACCAGCGCAATGCCCATGCCCGCTGCCGCCGCGTCGCACATCAGACCAATGTCGTTGAACTGCGAGCCGTCAACTGGCTCGGGCCAGTCCAGCCGATGGGCAGAAAACCAGGTGCGCCACGGCTCCAGCGGCGAGCGCAACAGGCTCTGGCTGTCCAAGTCTTCAGGGGCTTCAAACGGGCCGTGCTCACGCACAAACGCCGGTGAGGCCAGCGGCGTGACTTCGTCTTTGGCCAGGCACACGTGTTCTACATCGGCGTAGCGCCCGGTGCCAAAGCGCACGGTCAGGTCAGCGTCTTCAGCCACCACGTCAAGCAGGGGAATGGACACCTGCAGCGTCAGGTCAATCTCCGGGTAGGCTTCAGTGAACTGGCGCAGGCGCGGAATCAAAATCGAACGCGCAAACGTTGGCGTGACGGCCAGGCGCAGCTTGCGTTTGCCGGGCGTGCTGCTCTGCCCGGCCGCACCAGGAAATTTCTGCAGCGTCGCCAGCCCTTCGCGCACATGCGCCAGGTATTCGCTGCCCTCGGTGGTCAGTGAAAAATCAGCCCGCCCAAACAGCTTGGTGCCCATGATTTGCTCCAGCTGCTTGACGCGGTGACTCACGGCGCTGGGGGTAACACACAGCTCTTCAGCCGCCTGTGTGACACTGCGCAGACGCGCCAGGGTCTCGAACGTCAGCAGGCACTGGATGGGGGGGATTCTGGATGTCATATTTCGCCTATTTGTCCCAATACTCAGCGTACTGAGTATTGGGACAGGTCAGATTCTGTAATGGCGTTGGCACTGACCAACTTATAGTGCTTTTCATCGACCACTCTCACACTTTCATCAACGACGGTCAGCTCAAACATTGCAATACGCTCATCAGTCATGAACTGTGCTGAGACTGGCCGACAAATCAGGCCTGGAAAAGCTTGTGCGCACAAGGCGATGTCTTGCTGCGTTTGCACAACGCCATGTTTGTCAGAGCCACCCTTGGCCTGTACAGGAACTACAAATTGGCGACCATGACGGTCTACGCCTACATAAATTTCATCGATCTCGATTTGACCTATACCTTTGACGGTCGTACGCAGGTGGTTCTGCAATGAATAGGCAGCAATACCAAGAAAGATATCGATCAACCGGTTGTAGCGCACTTTGGCCAGCAAAGCCTGTTCGTCCCCCAGCGCGTATGCCGCGATGATCTCTGGAGTTGAATCAGGAATCTTTATCGTGAGCAATTCATCCCTTGGCAGGATGCGGTTGAGTTGAGCGAGACGAAAACGGTACTTTGAACGGCCCGTGCCTTCAATGATCCATTCCAACCCAGGCTTGGCCGCTTGCAGGACACTTGCCGGTAATTCGTTGCGATATCGGAAAGAATAGATCAAGTCCCCGATGTTCTTGGGAAGCTGCAATCCAAGTTCGATTGCAACGAGAGCCAATTCCTCTCGTGTGAAATCGAAGGACTCACTATTTGGTAAATAGTGGTTATGAAAGACCTTTTCAATGATGGCTGCGTATCTGTTTAGACCCCTAGCGGTGTCTTCCTTGGCGGGAACAATTACTTGCTTAGGCATAGGCTTCTTTGATGTCTTGGGTAAGCACGTCCCGGCCTGTCGTGCGCGTGCGCTGCGCTATGACATTTCCTGCTACGCCGAAATAGCGTGACGCATTCAGCATCTGATAATTTAACAATGAAACGCTACCGAGACGCATGGGGCCTACCGGTTTCACAGGCTGAATATCCAGCGCGTTAATGATCCGTCTGCCTACTGCACGGCCCAACATTGGTGGAACGCTATTGCCAATTTGCCGAAAACCATGCCACTTAGTGGCGTGGAAGCGAAACCAATCCGGGTACGAGTGCAAGCGCGCCGCTTCCCTGACAGTGATAACTCGTGGCAGATGGGGATGAATCGGCCGGGGGGAGGTGAACGCGCCGCGTGCGCTGTCAGTCCCGGCACGGAGGGTATTACACAAGCCCTCTGGATGCAGTTTTTTGAAACGGCTAATGGGTTCGACTTGACCATTAGCTGTTGTCAGGAAACGAGCTTGTGAAATGTCGGAGTGCCTGGTACGAAGGCTGCTTGTCAATAGATTTTTATCGAATTGGCGGGGATAACTGAAATCTACAGGGTCGTTCACCAATCCACGCATGCGTTTCGCATAGGGAGCGCTGGTTTTCCAACTTGCGTGTGCTGCGTCTGACTCCAACAACTCAGAGAAGAAGTCCGCATCAGGCAGATCACCAATGGCATCCCAAACGGATATTCTGGTTTCAATTGCCGCAGGATACGACGGCAGCCTTTGATCGGCACGCGCACCCATGAGAAACAGGCGGCGTCGATCTTGCGGCACGCCAAAATCAGCCGCATTGAGCACTTCGTACGGGAGCAGTACTTGGTATCCTGATTCACGCAACGCATCTATGAGTTCGTTCAGAAAACGCGCATGCTTTCCAAGAGTCAGCCCCTTAACATTCTCAAAAACAAAATACTTCGGCTGCAGCTCGGTAACCAGCCGCACGAAATGAAACACAAGCTGATTGCGCGCGTCGTCCAATGCTCGTTTACCAATCATCGAAAACCCCTGGCAAGGTGCCCCACCAAACACTACATCGACTTGTGCCTGCCCAATACCGGCAATACGGCGGATCTCGGCTCCAGACAGATTGACGACGGAGGCGCAAATTACCTTGGAGTATGGGAAATTAAACTCATGCGTTGCGCAGTGAATTGGGTCTATTTCAACCGCTGCAGCGATATCAAACCCGGCCTGCTCGAAGCCTAACGACAGACCTCCAGCTCCGGCAAACAGGTCTATTCCAATGGGACGTCCGGAGGCTTTAGTGGTGGAGTGCATATAGGCGCTAGCTGTGATTAAAAACAGTATACAAAGCGGCGGCCTGACTGGCCATCATTGACGATCACTTAAAGATGACTGTCTTGTGGCCGTTCAGCAGCACCCTGTGCTCGCTGTGCCACTTCACGGCTCTGGCCAGTACCTGGCTTTCAGTGTCGCGGCCCATGGCGGTCAGGTCTTCGGTCGTTTTGCTGTGATCGGCTCTGGCCACATCTTGCTCGATGATCGGGCCTTCGTCGAGGTCAGCGGTGACGTAATGCGCAGTCGCTCCAATGAGTTTGACGCCCCGGTCATGCGCCTGGTGGTACGGTTTGGCGCCTTTGAAGCTGGGCAGAAACGAATGGTGAATGTTGATGGCCCGGCCTGCCAGCTGGCGGCACATGTCGTTGGACAAAATCTGCATGTAGCGCGCCAGTATCACCAGTTCGGCGTTTTCGTTTTCAATGATTTCAAGCTGCCGGGCCTCGGCTTGCGCCTTGGTCGCGGCAGTCACACTCAGGTGGTGAAACGGGATGTTGTAGCTGGCCGCCAGCTGGTAGAACTCGCGGTGGTTTGAAATGATGGCCCGCACATCAACGGGGAGCAAACCCGATTTGCAGCGAAACAGCAGGTCGTTGAGGCAATGGCCCTCTTTGCTGACCAGAATTACCGCGCGCATGGGCTGCGTGGTGGCGTGCAGCTTCCAGGCCATGCCAAACGGTTCTGCAAAAGCGGTGAGCTGGCTCTTCAGAGCGTCGTGGCTGAGCTGCTCGCACACAAACTGCACGCGCATGAAGAACAGGCCCGTGGCGGGGTCGTTGTACTGCGCGGCCTCTTCGATGTTGCCGCCGTTTTGCAGCAAAAACCCCGATACGGCGTACACAATGCCCATGCGGTCTGGGCAGGACAAGGTCAATATATAAGCGTGATTCATAGGGGGTGAATTGTCGCAGGGTGTCGCACGACTTGCCCACACACCATTGACATTGAGCAGGTGCAGTTCGCTGCAGAAGTGCCAAAATGACAGATTCACTCTTGTTCACCCCATTCACCCCAGGAGACCCGCATGGCTTACCAAGACTTCAGCATGGACCACCATTGGCTGCCGTTCACGCCCAACCGCAGCTTTAAAAAAGACCCGCGCGTGTTTGTCGCAGCGGACGGCATGATGTTTACCACGCATGACGGCAAGCAGGTGCTCGACGGTATTTCCAGCCTGTGGTGCGTGGCCGCTGGCCATAACCGCAAGCCGATCAATGAGGCGATCAAAAAACAGCTCGACACGCTGGACTATGCGACTGCTTTTCAAGCCAGCAACGACCAGGCTTTCAAAGCCTCCGAGATGATTGCCGCCATGGCCCCGGGGGACTTGAACCGGGTTTTGTTCTGCAGCTCAGGCTCTGAGGCGGCTGACACTTCCATCAAAGTGGCACTGGCCTACCACCGGGCACGCGGTGAAGGCCACCGCACGGTGTTCATTGGCCGTGAGCGGGGCTACCACGGCGTGGGTTTTGGGGGCATGAGCATTGGCGGCATTCCGGCCAACCGCAAGGTCTACAGCACCGCCTTGCTGCCACGGGTGGACCACATGCGGTTCATTCATGATCCAGTGAATCACGCTTATATCCACGGCCAAGAGCCGGTCTGGCAAGAAGATATTTTGCTGGAGCTTGAAAACCGCATTTTGCCCCTGCACGACCCCAGCAACATCGCCGCCGTGATGGTCGAGCCCGTGGCAGGCAGCGCGGGCTGGTACCTGCCGCCCAAGGGCTACCTCAAACGCTTGCGCGAGATTTGCGACAAGCACGGGATTTTGCTGATTTTTGACGAGGTCATCACGGGGTTTGGCCGCCTGGGTTGCAACTTTGCATCTGACTACTACGGCGTGGTGCCTGACATGCTGAACTTCGCCAAGTGCGTGACCAACGGCGTGATTCCGCTGGGCGGCGTGATTTGCACCGACCGTATTTACGACAGCATGATGCAGGCCAATTCAGGCGCGCCTGAACACGCGATTGAGTTTTTTCACGGCTACACCTACTCGGGCCACCCGGTGGCGTGCGCTGCGGCCATTGCCACCTTGACCTTGTTCAAAGAAGACAACTTGTTCGAGCGCGCCGGGAACATGGGCCGGGTGCTGGGCGACGTGCTGCACAGCAACTTCAAGGGCTTGCCCAATGTGGTGGGCATTCGCACGCTCGGTCTGGCAGGTGCCGTGGAGCTGTCGCCCATTGCTGGCTCGCCCGGCAAGCGCGCTTTTGATATTTTCATGGACTGTTTTCACCAGGGCGTGCTGGTTCGGCCTGCGGCAGAAAACATCGTGATCTGCCCACCTTTTATTGTTGAAAAGCAGCACATCGAGCGGATTGTCAATGTGGTGGGCGAGGCGATTCGCAAGAACGCTTGAAGTCTGTGATGTGAAGTAACAGCTAACCTTGAGGAATGAAGAAACCTTCAACGCTTCAGGCGCAGAGTACTCAGAGAACCGCAGAGAAAGAAGCAAAAACTTGTTTTCCCCTCGTCTTGCTCTGCGTTCTCTGCGCCTGAAGCGTTGAATGACTTCACTACCTTCGACCTTTGTAGTCACGATTGAAGCATCAATTAAGGCGCTACAGCAATGACTGTGAAGGTTTGTTGCTATAAAATAAATAGCAAAACGATTTGCAGAACCTGCAGCGTGACTTCAGGGTTTGGCACCTGCTGCTGGCAGGCTTTTATTGCCGAACTGCTCGCGCAAACCTGCGCAGTAGTCTTTCTCAGGCAGCGCAGGTGTGACCCAGGCCATGTCGTAGGCCGAGGTTTTGTCGCCGTCAGCCAGCGGCCCGGCATTCAGGCGAATGACCTTGACCTTGAGGTCAGGGCTCAGGTGCTGCGGCACGCCTAGAGATCGGTCAGCGTGACCATAGCCTGACAACAGCACCACCACCTTGCCGGGCACCGCAGCCTGGCTCAGGGTGCTGGCCATGCTGATGTCTCTGGCAATCTGAATGCGTGTCATGGGCGTGATTTGACTCTCGGGCAACAGGTTGCAGTGACCCGTGCGAATGCCCTGCTGCTGGGCTTTCAAGGCGGGGCCAGGCAGCGCCCCATCGAGTTTGCTGTCAGCCATGCTGGCCTGCATCCGGGTGCGCGGCAGGTCGGCCCCCAGCACCATCACGCCGGCACGCACCGCTGTCATCACGGCCGGGCCATAAGCAGACCAGGGCCATGCGCTGTCTTTCCAGCGAAGCGCCAGACGCACCTGCTCCTCGCTTGAGCTGGGGTGCAGGCGGTCTGTGCTGGTGCCCGCGTCGGCCATTTCCAGGGCTACGGCTGCCAGCACGCCGCGCTGGGCCAGGTGGGCGACCACCTGCTGCTCGATTTGCTGGTGCTGTGCAGCATCGTGCTGCTCGCCCAGCAGCAACACGTCTGCAGGCAGCAGTTTGTCCAGCCGGGCGGCGGTGTCAAAAGCGGCCTGGCCTGCGAGCAGCGCAAAAACAGGCGCTTCCGGGCGACTGGCACAGGCCGTGCCCAAGACAACGGCGCTCAGGCACAGCGCCAAGTTAGAGAAGGTGCGGCTGCAGGTGGTCAGTGAAGGGTTGGGCATGACAAGATGCTAATGCCTTTCATGCTTTTCATGCTTTTTGGGGCGCGCTGGTTTGATTGTTTTGATGGCACGGGAGAGTGAAGCCAGAGACGTTGCGACGGCCAGTGCAACGGCCAATGCAACCGTCAGTGCAAC
>RDZZ01000034.1 GCA_004293655.1 Polaromonas sp.
CACCCCAGGGTGGCTTTTTCTTTGTCAGCAATTGGTTGGCAGTTGTCTTGCTGATATATCCCAGGCGCTCATTCACGCGCTCATTCAGGCCGCCAATCGCTTTTCAAGTGCCGCTCTTGTCTCGCTGAGTTCTTTAGGCAGGTTGTGGGCCAGCTGCTGGAACAGCTCGGTGTGCAGCGCCAGCTCTTTGAGCCAGGCGGCTTTGTCCATGCTGGTGACGGTGTTGAACTGCTCAGCACTGAAGTCCAGGCCCGTCCAGTTCAGATCGTTGTAGGCCGGACTCACGCCAGTGATGTGTTCATGGCCTTGAATGCTGCCTTCAACGCGGTCAATCATCCACTTCAACACGCGCATGTTCTCGCCATAGCCGGGCCAGACAAACTTGCCGTCATCGCCCTTGCGGAACCAGTTGGTGGTGTAGATCTTCGGCAGCGCGGCACCTGACTTTGAACAGCTCTGCGCGAGCTTTTCGCCCAGATCAAGCCAGTGCTGAAAATAGTCGCTCATGTTGTAGCCCGCAAAAGGCAGCATGGCAAACGGGTCGCGGCGCACCACGCCGGCCTGGCCGGTGGCCGCTGCGGTGGTCTCGCTGCCCATGGTGGCGGCCATGTACACGCCTTCAACCCAGTTGCGCGCCTCGGTCACGAGCGGCACGGTGGTCGAGCGTCGTCCGCCAAAAATGAAGGCATCGATGGCCACGCCTTTGGGGTCATCCCAGGCACTGTCCAGCGCTGGATTGTTGATGGCAGCAACCGTAAACCGTGCGTTCGGGTGCGCGGCTTTGGCACCCGTTTCTTTGGCGATTTGTGGCGTCCAGTCACGGCCTTGCCAGTCGATCAGGTGCGCGGGCAGGGCTTTGCCGGGCGCGTCCTGCTCCATGCCTTCCCACCACACATCGCCGTCGTCAGTCAGCGCCACGTTGGTGAAAATCGTGTCGCTGCGCAAGCTCAGCATGCAGTTGGGATTGGTCAGCATGTTGGTGCCAGGGGCCACACCAAAATAGCCCGCTTCAGGGTTGATGGCGTACAGCCTGCCGTCCGCTGCGGGCTTGATCCAGGCGATGTCGTCGCCAATGGTGGTGACGCGCCAGCCGTCAAAGCCAGCCGGTGGCACCAGCATCGAGAAGTTGGTTTTGCCGCAGGCCGACGGGAAAGCTGCCGCAACATGGTATTTTTTGCCCTGCGGGTTGGTCACACCCAGAATCAGCATGTGCTCGGCCAGCCAGCCCTCGTCTCTGCCCATGTTGGACGCAATACGCAGTGCAAAGCACTTCTTGCCCAGCAGCGCGTTGCCACCATAACCCGAGCCATACGACCAGATTTCACGCGTCTCGGGGTAATGCACGATGTACTTGGTCTTGTTGCAAGGCCACTTCACATCCTGCTGGCCCGCAGCCAGTGGCGCGCCCACGGTGTGTACACAAGGCACAAATTCACCCTCCACACCCAGCACGTCAAACACTGATTTACCCATGCGCGTCATGATTTTCATGTTCACGGCGACATAAGGGCTGTCAGACAGCTCAATACCGATGTGCGCGATGGGCGAGCCCAGCGGGCCCATGCTGAAAGGCACCACATACATCGTGCGGCCTGCCATGCAGCCATCAAACAGGGGTTGCAGCGTGCTGCGCATCTCGCTGGGAGCCATCCAGTTGTTGGTCGGGCCAGCGTCTTCTTTCTTGGCCGAACAAATATAGGTGCGATCCTCAACACGGGCTACATCGGTCGGGTCGCTTTGCGCTAAAAAGCTGTTGGGGCGCTTGGCTTCATTGAGTTTTTTGAAGGTGCCAGCGTCCACCAGCTGCTGGCACAGGCGCTGGTATTCGGCATCGCTGCCATCGCACCAATACACGTTATCGGGTTTGCACAATGCGGCCATGTCGGCCACCCAGGCAATCAGCCGGGCGTTTTTGACATAGCTCGGGGTGCTCTGAGCGAGCCCCTGCATGACGGGATGGTTCATCAAAAATACTCCAAGGTTAAAAAACGTCTTTTCGATAACCGTCTCTTGGGCAGAAAGGCAGGGCTGCTGCGGTCGATTGGCGGAAGGGCGCTCGTGTGGACAAACATGTGCCTGTGGTCTGTGGCTCGGGTATTTGCTACAGCGCGATGACAAAAAGCAGCATGTACCGTACTTTTTGTGTCACCAAAGTTTGTCAGAAATTCATTCTAAGAACTTCAGCGACAAGTTACCTGACAGTTACAGGTAAAATGTATGCAAAACTTGCATGAGGTTATGCTTTTAAATTTGGTGATGAATCCACCTGTCAGGCAGCAAAAAGCCCGCATGTTGCGGGCTTTTTGCTGTGCAGCGGGACTGCTTGTCAAGCCATGGACACCGCAATGAAGGCCAGCAAAACCATCAGGACAGCGCCAACAATCGGCAAAATAACCGGGGCCGCCAGCGCAACCGACTCCACCATGTCAGGCTCTTGTGCGTTGGCAGAGATAGGCTGTTCGGCAGGACTGTGGGCGGCGGGTTTGGACATGGTGGTTCCTGAGATTTTGCAAAAGTTGCCTTGATTTTACGATGTTTGGGAAGAGAAAATTTCAAGATGACTGGCTCAACTGCACTGGTTTCGATTCAAACAGCTGTGTGCCAGCGCGTAAAAATAGGTACTCGCACGGTGCTGACAGCGCACGGCAAACAGCCCGTGAGCGGTAGCGTGGCCGTGATGCCGCTGGGCCTGCTGGGTGATGAGCAGGCTGATTTGTCGGTACATGGCGGGCTTGAGAAAGCGGTGTATGCCTATCCGGCAGAGCACTACGCTTTCTGGAAAAACGCACGCTGCGAGGCTGGTGTGTCACCACTGGACGACCACTTGCCCTGCGGCAGCCTGGGTGAAAACCTCACGCTGCAAGGGCTGCTGGAAGCAGATGTCTGGGCCGGCGATGTTCTGAAGTTCGCCAACTGCCAACTCAAAGTCACCCTGCCGCGCGAGCCCTGCTACAAGTTCAACGCAGCCATGGGGTTTGCCCGCGCCTCCAAGCTGATGGCGCACAGCGGTTTTTGCGGCTTCTATCTGTCAGTACAAACGCCGGGCACCTTGCGCGCAGGCGAGCGCTTTGAGCTGGTGCCAGGGCGGCGCAGCGTGAGCATTCCCCAGCTTTTTGCTGCAAAGATGAGCAAGCACCTGCGTTAG
>RDZZ01000035.1 GCA_004293655.1 Polaromonas sp.
CTGATCAACCCGATTGCGATGGAAGAAGGTCTGCGCTTTGCGATCCGCGAAGGCGGCAAGACCGTCGGTGCAGGTGTTGTTGCCAAAATTCTGGCTTGATCTGGAATTAAGGACACATCATGGCCGCCAAACAAAAAATTCGTATTCGCCTAAAAGCGTTTGACTACAAACTGATTGATCAGTCAGCCGCTGAGATTGTTGATACCGCCAAGCGCACGGGCGCGATCGTCAAAGGCCCAGTGCCTCTGCCAACCCGCATGAAGCGCTTTGATATTTTGCGTTCGCCGCACGTCAACAAAACCAGCCGTGACCAGTTGGAAATTCGCACGCACCAGCGCCTGATGGACATCGTTGATCCAACGGACAAAACCGTTGACGCATTGATGAAGCTCGACTTGCCTGCTGGTGTGGATGTCGAGATCAAGCTGCAGTAGAAAAGTCAGGAAGAAGTCGGGGTTTAGGCAACAACCTGAACCTCAAACACACAGGTTTTAGCGCAGAGTTGCCATTTTTAGTGCGTCGCGCTATAATTTTTGGCTGACCTCAATGTGGTTTGCACAGTGGAGTCAGTTTTATTAACAGTCTTTTGCACAAAACGCTTGTCACCAATTGAAGTGACAACGGCAAAAGTTACGAAAGAACAAATCATGAGTCTGAGCAACTCCCTCGGGTTGCTGGGCCGCAAGGTTGGCATGATGCGTCTGTTCACGGATGATGGGGATACCGTTCCCGTCACTGTGGTCGATGTGTCCAACAACCGCGTGACCCAGGTTAAAACAGAAGCAAATGACGGCTACAGTGCCCTTCAAGTGGCATTTGGCGAGCGCAAAGCATCGCGCGTGACCAAGCCGGCCGCCGGCCACCTTGCGAAAGCAGGCGTTGAAGCTGGTGAAATCCTGAAAGAATTCCGCGTGACGGCTGACGTCGCAGGCAAATATGCTGCCGGTACCGTTGTGCCTGCCGCTGACGTGTTTGCAGTGGGTCAAAAAGTGGACGTTCAGGGCACTTCGATTGGTAAAGGTTTTGCCGGCACCATCAAGCGTCACAAAATGAGTTCGCAGCGCGCCTCGCACGGTAACAGCCGTTCGCACAACGTGCCTGGCTCCATTGGTATGGCGCAAGATCCAGGCCGTGTGTTTCCTGGCAAACGCATGACGGGTCACCTCGGTGATGTCACCAAAACCACACAAAACCTTGACATCGTGCGCATTGACGAAGCTCGTCAGTTGCTGATGATTCGCGGTGCCGTGCCAGGTTCCAAAGGCGGTTTTGTCACGGTTCGTGCCGCGATCAAGGCCAAGCCTGTAGCCGCAGCAAAAGGAGCTAACTGATGCAAGTTGAACTCCTGAATGACCAGGGTCTGGCTTCATCCAAAGTGGAT
Source organism: Polaromonas sp. (assembly GCA_004293655.1). Taxonomy (GTDB): domain Bacteria; phylum Pseudomonadota; class Gammaproteobacteria; order Burkholderiales; family Burkholderiaceae_C; genus Polaromonas. Next base: position 1,382 of record RDZZ01000035.1, read on the forward strand.
GTACCTGATACCGTGTTTGGTCGTGAATACAACGAAAGCCTGATTCACCAGGTGGTCGTGGCCTTCCAGGCCAACGCCCGTCAAGGTACCCGGGCTCAAAAAGACCGCGAACAGGTTCGTCACTCGACCAAAAAGCCTTTTAAACAAAAAGGCACGGGTCGTGCACGTGCTGGTATGACGTCGTCGCCACTGTGGCGCGGCGGCGGTCGTATTTTCCCGAACATGCCTGACGAGAATTTCACACAGAAAATCAACAAAAAGATGTATCGCGCCGGCATGGCGTCGATCTTCTCCCAACTGGCGCGCGAAGGCCGTCTGTCTGTGGTTGATTCTTTGACGGTGGATTCCCCAAAGACCAAAGTTCTGGCGGACAAATTCAAAGCCATGAACCTCAGCTCGGTGCTTGTCATCGCTGACGTGGTTGACGAAAACCTGTACCTCGCGTCCCGCAATTTGGTGAATATTCTGGTGGTTGAGCCTCGCTATGCCGATCCGGTATCGCTGGTTCACTACAAAAAAGTTCTGGTCACCAAGGCTGCCATGGACCAACTCAAGGAGATGTTCGCATGAGCGTCCGTAACCCATCTTCTTCCAAACTCAAATTTGACGAAGGTCGTCTGATGCAGGTTCTGGTTGCACCCATCGTGTCTGAAAAAGCCACGATGATCGCAGACAAGACCAACACGGTGACTTTCAAGGTCCTGCAGGACGCTACCAAGTTCGAAATCAAAGCTGCTGTGCAACTGATGTTCAAGGTAGATGTTCAGGCTGTGGCCGTTCTCAACATCAAAGGCAAGACCAAGCGTTTTGGCAAATCGATGGGCCGCAGGGACAACCTGCGCAAGGCCTACGTGACGCTCAAAGCCGGTCAAGAGATCAACCTCGGTGGGGAGTCTGCGTAATGGCTGTCATTAAAATGAAACCCACTTCGCCGGGTATGCGCGGCATGGTGAAAATCTCGCGTGACCACCTGCACAAGGGTGAGCCCTACGCGCCCCTGCTGGAGTCTCAGTTCCAGCAATCTGGCCGTAACAACAACGGTCACATCACCGTTCGTCACAAGGGTGGCGGTCACAAGCACCACTACCGTGTGGTGGATTTCAAGCGCAACAAAGACGCGATTCCAGCGAAAGTTGAACGCGTTGAGTACGACCCCAACCGTACGGCACATATTGCACTGATCTGCTACGCCGACGGCGAGCGCGCTTACATCATCGCCCCGCGTGGCCTTGAAGTGGGTGCCACCATCATCAGTGGTTCAGAAGCGCCGATTCGCGTGGGTAACACCTTGCCAATCCGCAACATTCCTGTGGGCTCGACGATTCACTGCATCGAGATGCAGATTGGCAAAGGTGCGCAAATTGCACGCTCCGCTGGTACATCTGCAACGCTGCTGGCGCGTGAAGGAACCTACGCCCAAGTGCGCATGCGCTCTGGCGAAGTTCGCAAAATTCACATTGAATGCCGCGCCACGATTGGCGAAGTTGCCAATGAAGAGCACAGCTTGCGTCGCCTTGGCAAAGCCGGTGTGAAGCGCTGGATGGGTATTCGCCCAACCGTTCGCGGTGTGGTCATGAACCCGGTCGATCACCCACACGGTGGCGGCGAGGGCAAGACCGGCGAAGGCCGTCACCCAGTCGATCCATGGGGTAACCTGACCAAAGGCTACCGTACCCGCAACAACAAGCGCACGCAAGTGATGATTGTT
>RDZZ01000036.1 GCA_004293655.1 Polaromonas sp.
AACACTCAAGGCCAAAGGCATTTCAGTATTGCTGATTGAGCAAAAACTGACCATTGCCATGACCATTTCCGACCGGGCGCTGGTCATGGGCCATGGCAGCATTGTCTTTGAAGGCACGCCGGACAGCCTGCGCGCTGATGCTTACACACGAAAAGAGTGGCTTGAGGTTTGAAGCGGGTTCCAGGTGTCTGAGTCGCCTTCGGCTTTCTACCTTGGCCCTTGTCGCAGCAGGGACTAATTTCGTATTGCCCGCCCCCGTACAGAAACAAAGTCCCCCTTACAATCGAAAAAGAACGACCGTACTATTTTTTGGTCTTCTTGATGATTCTCAAAAATTAGCTTGTGCGGCCTTGAAGCGGCACAAGCCAAGGCCCATCAACACTCATCCAAGGAACCCAGACCCATGACCACCCTTTATGAAGTTCACGGCAGCGTGGCTGTCATCACCCTGAGCAACCCGCCTGTCAATGGTCTCGGCCATGCGACGCGGCTCAGCATCACTGACAACCTGCAGCAGGCCAGTCTTGACCCAGCTGTCAAGTCGATCGTGATTACGGGCGCAGGCAAAGCTTTCTCGGGCGGTGCTGACATCAAGGAGTTTGGCAGCCCCAAGGCGCTGGCCGAGCCGAATTTGCTGAGTGTGATTCTTGCCGTTGAAAATTCCCCCAAGCCGGTGGTCGCAGCCATTCACTCTGTTTGCATGGGCGGTGGCCTGGAGCTGGCTCTCGGCTGCCACTACCGTATCGCCGCACCGGGCTGCAGCGTCGCTCTGCCAGAAGTCAAACTGGGGCTGATCCCCGGTGCGGGTGGCACGCAGCGTCTGCCGCGTGCCCTGGGTGTGGAGCCTGCACTCAACATGATTGTCAGTGGCGAGCCGGTTAAAAGCGAGTTGCTGGCCCAGATCCCCGGTCAAAAGCTGTTTGACAAAATGGCGTCTTCTGCCGAATCGCTTGCGGCTGAGGCCCTGGCGTTTGCGCAAAGCATTGCCGACACCCGTCCGCTGCCGATGGTGCGCAGTCTGCCATGCAAGCACCGCAATGGCGATGCTTATTTCGGGTTCGCCCGCAACATGGTCAAGGGCATGTCCAAGAACTTCCCGGCTCCCCTGAAGTGCGTGGACGCAGTCGAGGCCGCTACCAAGCGCAAATTTGATGACGGTATGGCGTTTGAGCGTGAGCTGTTCGCCAACCTCATGATGACGCCTGAAAGCCGCGCCCTGCGCCATATTTTTGTGGCAGACCGTGCCGCATCAAAAATACCCGATGTACCTGCAGACACGCCGCAACGCACGATCAACAGCATCGCTGTCATCGGTGCAGGCACCATGGGCGGCGGCATTGCCATGAACTTCTTGAACGCTGGCATTCCCGTCAAAATGCTGGAGATGAAGCAAGATGCGCTGGACCGCGGCATCGCCACGATTCGCAAAAACTACGAAGCGCAGGTCAAAAAAGGCAAGCTCAAGCAAGAAAAATACGAAGCCCGCATGGCCATGCTGACCACCACCCTGAGTTACGACGATCTGACAGATGCTGACATGGTGATCGAGGCCGTGTTTGAAGACATGGGTGTGAAGGAAAAAGTCTTTACCGAGCTTGACCGCGTGATGAAGCCAGGTGCGATTTTGGCGTCCAATACTTCGACGCTGGACATGAACCAGATCGCCGCCTTTACCCAGCGCCCGCAGGATGTGATTGGCACGCACTTTTTCAGCCCCGCCAACATCATGAAGCTTCTGGAAGTGGTGCGCGGTGAGAAAACCGGCAAAGATGTGCTGGCCACCGTGATGGCACTGGGCAAAAAAATCCGCAAGACTTCAGTGGTGTCCGGCGTTTGTGACGGCTTTATCGGCAACCGCATGATTGAACAATATGGTCGCCAAGGTGGCTTCTTGCTGGACGAAGGCTGCACGCCGGCCCAGGTTGACAAGGCCATTGAAAAGTTTGGCTTTGCCATGGGGCCGTTCCGTATGGGCGATTTGGCAGGCAATGACATCGGCTTTGCCATCCGCAAGCGCCGGTACCTCGAAAAGCCTGACATGAAGTACAGTAAAACCGCTGACTTGCTTTGTGAAAAGGGCCGGTTTGGCCAAAAAACCGGCGCAGGCTGGTACGACTATGTGCCGGGCAAGCGCGATGCGATTCCGAATGCCGAGGTTGTGCAGATGATTGAGGCGCACCGCGCGTCTCTGGGCATCACCCCGCGCAAGATTTCAGACGAAGAGATCGTCCAGCGTCTGGTGTACTCGCTGGTCAATGAAGGCGCGCATATTCTTGAAGAAGGCATTGCCTCCAAGGCCAGCGACATCGACATGGTGTACCTGATGGGCTATGGATTCCCGATCTACCGGGGTGGCCCCATGAACTACGCCAACGAAGTCGGCTTGTTCAATGTGGTGCAGGCCATGAACCGCTTTGCGCACAACCCGCTGGACGACGCCAAGTTCTGGCAGCCTGCGCCGCTGCTTGCCCGCCTGGCCGCTGAAGGCAAGACGTTTTAACCCCCACACAGGAGAATCCCCATGACTTCAGCTGTAATTGTCTCGACCGCACGCACCCCTCTGGCCAAAAGCTGGAAGGGCTCTTTCAACATGACGCACGGCGCAACGCTGGGTGGCCACGCGGTGGAGCACGCCATCAAGCGCGCCGGCATTGAGGCTGGCGAGGTGGACGACGTCATCATGGGTTGCGCCAACCCCGAGGGCGCAACCGGTGCCAACATCGCCCGCCAGGTTGCACTGCGTGCAGGCTGCCCGGTCAATGTGTCGGGCATGACCGTGAACCGTTTTTGCTCATCAGGCTTGCAAACCATCGCGCTCGCTGCCCAGCGCGTGATCGCGGGTGAGGCCGACATATATGTTGCGGGTGGTGTTGAAAGCATTTCGTGCGTTCAGCAAGAAATGAACACCCACATGCTGGCCGATTCCTGGCTGGCCAAAAACAAGCCAGAGATTTACTGGAACATGCTGCAAACCGCCGAGCAGGTCGCCAAGCGCTACAGCATTTCGCGTGACCGCATGGACGAGTACGGCGCGATGAGTCAGCAAAAAGCCACGGCT
>RDZZ01000092.1 GCA_004293655.1 Polaromonas sp.
ACGCTTCAGGCGCAGAGAACGCAGAGCAAGACGAGGGGGGAAACAAATTTTTGCTTCTTTCTCTGCGGTTCTCTGCGTACTCTGCGCCTCTGCGTTGAAGGTTTCCTTATTCATCGAGGTTAGTAGTTACCTTAATTCAGGAGATAAATATGTCAGATCCCATGCGTATCCGGGCCCAGGCCCAGGGTGATAAAACCACGGTTCGTGTGCTGGTGGGGCACGAGATGGAAAGCGGCCAGCGGAAAGACGCCGCTGGTAAAACGGTGCCCGCCTGGTTCATTCAGGAAATCAGCGCCACCTGGAACGGCAAAACCGTGATGAGCGCCCAGTGGGGCACGGCGGTGTCTAAAAACCCGTTCATGCAGTTCAGCTTCAAAGGCGGCAAAGCAGGCGACAAAGTGGTGGTCAGCTGGACAGACAACCGGGGCGGCAAGCGCAGCGATGAAGCTGTGATCGCCTGAAAAACCGCCATGATCCAACGCTTGTCCATCACCTTCGCGGCGTGTGTCGTCGCCGCACTTGGCCCCGCTGCCCAGGCCCAGAAAACAACCGCACAAGGCATTGCCGAATACCGCGCCATGCTGGCCGATGGCAACCCGTCCGAGCTTTATGAGGCCAGGGGCGAGGGGCTGTGGAAGCAGGCGCGCGGGCCTAAAAACGCATCGCTTGACAAATGCGACCTGGGCAAAGGCCCAGGCGTGGTCAAGGGCGCGTTTGTCGAGTTGCCACGGTATTTTGCAGACACGCAGCGCGTGCAAGACCTCGAATCCCGCCTGCTGACCTGCATGGAGAAACTGCAGGGCTTCAACGCAGACGAGATTGCCAACACCAGGTTTGGCGTGGGGGAGCAAAAAAACATCGAGTCCCTGGTGGCTTACGTCTCGGGCGAGTCACGCGACATGACGTTCAACCTGCCGCAAGCCCACCGCCAGGAAAAGCTGATGTACGAGGTCGGCAAAAAAGTGTTTTATCTGCGCGGCGGGCCGATGGACTTTTCGTGCGCTTCATGCCACGGTGAAGACAACAAACGCGTGCGGCTGCAAGACCTGCCCAACCTCACGAAGCAGCCTGGTGCCAGTCTGGGCTTTGGCTCGTGGCCGGCCTACCGCGTCTCCAGCGGCGACTTGTGGAGCATGCAGCGCCGCCTCAATGACTGCTACCGCCAGCAACGCTTTCCCTACCCTGGCTATGCCTCGGACGTGACGATTGCGCTCGGTGTGTACATGGGCGTGAACAGCCAGGGCGGGGTCTCGGTCGCGCCGGGCTTGAAGCGTTGACGAAACAGGTGGATTAAAAATATGAAAAAAACCGCTTTAAAACTGGTCTTCATCACCGGGGTCGCACTTCTGGCAGGCTGTGCGGCAGGCCCCAGCGCGCCAGATATTGACCTGGCCACCCGCGAAGTCATGAAAAACTCCTTCAGGGCGCAAGGCGACGCCAGGCTTGACCGCTTGACGCTCGATGCCTCCAACCGCGCCTGCTCAGACGCACAAGGCGCGGCGCTGGAGGAAAAACTGGGCAGAGCCATTGAAGCGGCCAACTTCAAGACGGTGAAGTTCCCGGCAGACGGCAAGCTGATCGGCAATTGGGCGGAAGGCGAGAAAATTGCCCAGAATGGCCGTGGCCTGACCTGGACCGACAAGGCCGGCGATGCCAATGGCGGCAGCTGTTACAACTGCCACCAGATCAGCCGGGCCGAATTGTCTTACGGCTCCCTCGGCCCCAGCCTGTACAACTACGGCAAACTGCGCGGCGTGACTGATCCAGCCGACCCGGCGAGCAAGCCCATCGTGGACTACACCTGGGGCAAGCTGTGGAACGCCAAGGCTTACAACGCCTGCTCGGGCATGCCACGTTTTGGCCACGCCGGCATCTTGACCGAGCAACAGCTGCGCGATGTGATGGCTTTGCTGCTGGACCCGAAGTCGCCTGTGAACCAGTGATTTGAAGCAGCCACCAAGCCGTTGGCGCGCGAACAACCGGGGAAAGATTTTTACAAAGAGATCAAGGAGATCAGGAGAAAACCGCAATGTCCTCCTTCATCTCCTTGACCTCTTGATCTCCTTGTCAAACAGGCAGCCATATTGGCTCGGGCTTTGCAGTTGCGATATTGGGTAACTACTAACCTCGCAGAATAAGGAAACTTTCAACGCAGAGGCGCAGAGTGCGCAGAGAACCGCAGAGAAAGAAGCAAAAATTTGTTTCCTCCTCGTCTTGCTCTGCGTTCTCTGCGCCTCTGCGTTGAATGACTTGACTGCCTTCAACTTTTGTAGTCACGATATTGGATACTTTTCAGGCCGCTACGGCAATGAATAAGGGGACTATGTGCTATTAAATTAATAGTATAAAAACCCCTCAATGAATCCTTTTTAGTTCATTTTTTGACGCATGCGTCGAGGTATCTAGCGCCATGAATCTGTCTCGCCGCGAGTTTTCAAGTGTCATGGCGGCCGCTTTGGCCACGGGGTTTCCATTGCAGCGCGAGGCCAGTGCTGCCGATGCACGCGGCCTGTACAACATGCCGCGCACGGGCAATGTGCATTTGCTGCACATGACCGACTGCCACGCCCAGCTGCTGCCCAGCTACTTCCGGGAGCCGTCTGTCAATCTGGGGGTAGCTGCCATGCAGGCTCAGTCACCGCATCTGGTTGGCGAGCATCTTTTGAAAGCCGCACAGCTCAAGTCTGGCAGTGCCCAGGCCCATGCTTTTACCAGCCTGAATTTTGAGCGTGCAGCGCGCCAGTATGGCAAGGTGGGTGGTTTTGCGCATCTGGCCACACTGGTCAAACAACTCAAGGCCGACAGGCCCGGCGCTTTGCTGCTCGATGGTGGCGACACCTGGCAGGGCAGCGCCACCGCACTGTGGACACAAGGCCAGGACATGGTGGACGCAGCCAGGCTGCTGGGCGTGGACGTCATGACGGGGCATTGGGACTTCACCTATGGCGAAGAACGCATCAAAAAAATCGTTGAGGGTGACTTTGCGGGCAAGACCGACTTCATTGCCCAGAACGTCAAGACCAGTGATTTTGG
>RDZZ01000093.1 GCA_004293655.1 Polaromonas sp.
CCCAAAGCCTCCAAACAGGCCAGGGTTGAGCGCAAAAAGGCAGCACACGCCGAAGCCGTGGGCGTGCCTGCCGGGCAAGCCTTTCACCTGCACCGCCAGGCCCAGTCGCAGCGCGCCCGGGTTTTGGGCATGGTGCTGATTGAGTTTGGGGCAGATTACAGTGTTGCCTTGCGCCGCGCACCGGATGCAAAGCAGGCTTGTAACGAGGCTTGGGGAGTGGCTGCCGAGATATCAGGCCCCAGCGTCGCTTCACTGCGCGAACTGCTCGGCGTGATCAGCGCGCATGAGTGGCGTAAAAAAGGCGTGGAAATCCCCGCGCTGGGCAAGCCCCCCAACAACCGCATTCACCCGCACTACGGCGTGTTTTCACCCGTGCGCGGCGAGTATGTTGGCCTGGTGGCTGCCGCGCCCTTGCCCGCCAGACCACCGTCGAAATTCGTCGCGTTTGACATCGGCACGGGCACGGGCGTGCTGGCCGCCGTGCTGGCTCTGCGTGATGTTGACCAGATCGTGGCCACTGACCAGGACCCGCGCGCGCTGGCCTGCGCCAAAGAAAACCTGCAGCGCCTGCACCTGCCCTGCCCGGTCAAGGTGATGCAGGCCGACCTGTTCCCCGAAGGCCTGGCCTCGGTCATCGTCTGCAACCCGCCGTGGCTGCCAGCGCGCCCTGGCTCCCCGCTGGAAGGTGCCGTGTACGACGAGGGCAGCCGCATGCTGCTGGGCTTTATCAAAGGCGTGGCAGCGCACCTGGCACCCGGCGGCGAGGGCTGGCTGATCCTGTCCGACTTTGCCGAACACCTGGGCCTGCGCACACGCACTGACCTGCTCGAAGCCATCAAAGCGGGGGGGTTGACCGTGCTGGGCCGTATGGACGTGAAACCCGAGCACCCGAAAGTGCTTGAGGCCACCGATCCGCTGCACGCTGCACGGGCACTTGAGGTGACTTCTTTATGGCGGCTGGGCGCTGTTTAAAGATGATTCTGCTCGCGCCCATGGAGGGCCTGCTTGACTTCGTTTTGCGCGACGTTTTGACCCGCGTGGGCGGCGTTGACCGCTGCGTGTCCGAATTCATACGCATCACGGACCAGTTGTTGCCTGAGCGCGTTTTCACCCGCATCGTGCCTGAGCTGCTGAGCGGTGGCCGCACCTTTTCTGGGGTGCCAGTGCGCGCGCAACTGCTGGGCTCCGATCCGGTGTGTCTGGCTGAAAACGCCGCACGCCTGGCCAGCTTGGGGCCAGAGGGGATTGATCTGAACTTTGGCTGTCCGGCCAATGTGGTCAACCGCCACGGCGGGGGCGCGTCGCTGCTCAAAGAGCCAGAGACCCTCCATGCCATCGTTGCCGCCGTGCGCCGGGCCGTGCCTGCGCACATGCCCGTGTCGGCCAAGATGCGCCTGGGCTACCTTGACGATTCTTTAGCCGTTGACTGCGCGCTGGCCATTGCCCGTGGCGGTGCCAGCGAGGTGGTGGTGCATGCCCGTACCAAAGCCCAGGCTTACCGGCCACCGGCCTACTGGGAGCGCATTGCCGACATTCGCGCCGCAGTACACATCCCGGTGGTGGCCAACGGTGAAATCTGGACGGTAGAAGACGCGCGCCGCTGCCGCAAAGCGTCAGGTTGCGACATGCTGATGATTGGCCGAGGTGCCGTGGTGAACCCTGGACTGGGCCTGGCCATCAAAGCGGATTGGGCAGGCCGGCAAGCGAGTGCCGTTGCCTGGCCATGCCTGATGCCGCTGGTGGCCGATTTCTGGCACATCGTCTGCACCCGCCTTGACAGCAAAGCCCGAGCCGGGCGGCTCAAGCAGTGGCTGAATTTTCTGCGGCGGCACTTTCCTGAAGCCGAAGTGGCCTATCAGGCGCTCAAACAGATCAACGATCCGGCGGTCATTGGCGACTGGCTGGTCAGAGAAATGAGCCGGGTTGTACCGGAGCCACTGCCCCGCAACGCAGCCCGCATTACTTTTTAAAGCCGATCCGGCCAGACCAGCTTGTCACTGGGCAGAAGAAAGCGGTGCGCATGGCAAACGCTGTGCCGGCAGTCAAAAAATCTCTGCCTTGCATCAGGCGTTTTTCAGTGGGTTGTCGGGCGGTGGCCTTGCAGGGGCGGGGTGCAGGGATCAGCTGACGCAAATCTCGTCAGCCAGGCGGCGCATGAAGCGCTCGCACCAGGCCAGTTGTTCCAGCGTGACCCATTCATTGGGCTGGTGTGCCTGCGCAATGTGACCGGGGCCGCAAACGATGGTGGGCACCCCCATCTGGTGGAACAAGGCCGCTTCTGTGCCAAACGACACCTTGCCCGCGCCCTGGCTGGCATCGACTTCAGCGCACTTAAAGCACAGCTTTGCAATGTCACTGTCGGCGTCAGTCGCAAAGCCGGGCAGGACTGAGCCCAGATGGTGGGTGATGCTGGTGTCTGGCGCCACGCTGTGCATGGCGGGCAGCAGGCTGTCGGCAAACTCCTTGGCTTCATTGAACAGTGCGACGGGCGAGTTGAGATGGTGATGGCGAATCTCCCAGGTCACATCACAGTCACGCGCAATGATGTTCAGAGCAGTACCGCCGGTGATCACGCCGGTGTGGATGGTGGTGAACGGCACGTCAAACAGCGCATCGAACGGGCCTTGCGTCTCAAGCCTGCGGCGCATGGCCGTGAGCTTGGCGACAAACTCGCACGCAACCTCAACCGCATTGACACCCTGCGGTGTGAGAGATGAATGCGCTTCAAAGCCGCGCACCGATGTCTTGTAGGCGTGTTTGCCCTTGTGCGCAATCACCACCTGCATGCCTGTGGGTTCACCCACAATGCAGCCAGCAGGCTTGAAGCCCTGATCCACCATGTCGGCAATCAGGCGACGCACGCCGATGCAGCCGACCTCTTCGTCGTAGCTGAAAGCCAGATGCACCGGGCTCTTGAGTTTGCGTCTGATCAGCTCGGGCACCATCATCAGGACAGTCGCGCCGAAACCTTTCAT
>RDZZ01000077.1 GCA_004293655.1 Polaromonas sp.
CCCTTGCTTGAAGCGGTTGAAGCGGCACGGACATATGTTCGTGGGGCACTGGTAGCTGGGGCCGGAGTGCGCACGGGCGCGGGTAGCGGGCCGTTGAACCATGGTTATGCGCCCCAGGCCATGCGGTTACAAGCACTGCCTTCGTTGTAGCGGCATCCAACAGATTGCTACTAAAAATATAGCGTTTAGCCCCCGTGCTTGTTGCCGTAGGCCCCTATTTGGCTTGAAGGTTTGCGACTACAAAGGTCGATGAATAAGGAAACCTTCAACGCTTCAGGCGCAGAGAACCGCAGAGAAAGAAGCAAAAGACTACAAAGGTCGATGAATAAGGAAACCTTCAACGCTTCAGGCGCAGAGAACCGCAGAGAAAGAAGCAAAAATTTGTTCCCCCTCGTCTTGCTCTGCGTTCTCTGCGCCTCTGCGTTGAATGACTTCACCACCTTCAACCTTTGTAGTCACGAAGATTTACGGCCTCAACGCCCAGCAGCTGGTGCAGGCGCGGGCTGGTGGTGGTGTACTGAAGCATGATTTTTTTGTCTGGGAAGATCAGCGCTGCTGCGCCGAAGGCTGCCAGTGCGGCTTCATGAAAACCACTCAAGATCAGTTTTTTCTTGCCGGGGTACGTGTTGATGTCGCCCACAGCAAAAATGCCCTCTTGTGTGGTGGAGAACTTCTCGGTGTCCACCCGCACCTGCTTGCGCTCCATGTCCAGCCCCCACTGGGCCACGGGGCCAAGTTTGGGTGACAGACCCAGAAAGACCAGCAGGGCATCCAGCCGCACGGTTTGCAGCTGGCCGTCAACGTCAGTGACCTGTGCTGCGGTGAGCTGGTTGCTGCGCTGCCCGTTTTTGGCCTCAAAGCCCGTGACTTGCCCAACCATGAAGCGCATGGCTTTGGCGTCAACCATTGCTTTGACTTTGGCTGTCAGCGCAGGTGCGGCCTGAAACACGTCGCGTCTGTGAACCAGTGTGACGCTTCTGGCTTTGTCTGGCCCATCGGTGGCGAAGTGGCTCGCCCACTCCAGGGCGGTGTCTTCACCGCCGACGATGACGATGTTTTTGTCGGCAAACTGTTGCGGGTGGCTGACGCTGTAAAACAAGCTGGTGTTCTCAAACTTGTCCAGCCCCTCTAAGCGCAACAATTTAGGCTGGAAAGCGCCCACACCCGCAGCAATCACGATGGTTTTGGTGATGAACTGCTTGCCTGCCGAGGTTTCGACAAAGAACCCGCCATCGGCGCGGTTTTCAAGCGAATTGACGGTTTGACCCAGGTGAAACGTCGCACCGAAGGGCTCTGCCTGCTTCAAAAGGCTGGCGGTGAGTTCACGGCCTGTACAGCGCTGTGTGCCCGGAATGTCGTAGATCGGTTTGTCGGGGTACAACTCGATGCACTGGCCGCCCACGTAAGGCAGCGCATCAATTACATGGGCTTTTATCTCAAGCAGGCCAAGCTGGAAGACCTGAAACAAGCCAGCAGGGCCTGCACCAATGATGAGCGCATCGGTCTGGATCGGCATGGCGCGGTTGGCAGCCAGAATTAGCGCACCAGTTCGGAGAGCTTGCCGGTCTTGTCTTTCCAGTCGTCCGCGTCTGCCAAAGGCGCTTTGCGCTTGGTGATGCTTTTCCAGCCTGCCGCAGCGCTGAGTTCGACATTGAGCTTGATGAAGTGCAGCTGGTCGGCGGGCACGTCTTCTTCAGCGTAGATGGCGTTGACGGGGCATTCCGGGATGCACACGGCGCAGTCAATGCATTCATCCGGGTCAATCACCAGCATGTTGGGGCCTTCGCGAAAGCAGTCCACGGGGCACACATCCACACAGTCAGTGTATTTACAGCGGATGCAGGAGTCAGAGACGATGTGGGTCATGGTGAGTGTTTGGCGATGCAAAAAAGATGAGCGGATTTTAAGAGGTTTCCAGTCGGGTAAAAAAACAGGGGTCTTCTGATTCAGATGACCAGCGCAGCGCCCGATGTTTTGTGCGAAGCGGTATCGACCAGTACCAGCGAGCCCAGCGTGCGCGACTGTTTGTAGGGCAACGCGGCAATCGGCTCCAGAAGCGCCAGCTCGACCACACCGATGGCGTTGGCATCGAGCTGGGCCGCGTCCTGGCTTTGCAGGGTGTTGATGTCGATGCGGCTGGTAATGCGCCTGACTTTGGCCTTGACCCAGCGGTGACCGTGCAGTGCCCAGTACATGCGGCCTGGCAGCAGCGGCTCTTCATCCATCCAGGCGACGGTGGCCAGGATTTCTTTCTTGCCGGGGTTTGCTGGCTCAGTTGCCAATATCCAATCGCCTCTTGATACGTCCAGCTCTCGGTCCAAAATAATGCCAGCGCTGTGATTGGCTGAAACGCTTTTGGGCTGACGTGCATGGCTTAAAACCTGGGCAATGGTGGCGGTTTTACCGCTTGGCATCACAGTGACTTCAACACCAGGCTGGGCCATGCCGCTGGCAATACGGCCCCAGAAGATTCGGCGGCCCTTTGAGGTGTCGCTGCTGGACGAACGTTCCGCCGACAGGCCGCCCTTAGGCGGAACAGCCCCCTCGGGGGGCAGCGCACCCAACGAAGTGGGAAGCGTGGGGGCGGGTTTTTCGACCCATTGAACGGGAAAAGCAAAAGGCTGGGCTGTATCGGCTGGCGTGGCCGACAGCTGCTCCAGAATTTGTAGCAGGCCAGGGCCGCTGTAGTTGCACCAGCCGGGGTTCTGGTCCACCACGTTGTAGCCGATCAGAGCCGATACCGGAACGATGGCGGTGACCGGGATGTGTGCATGTTCGGCAAACTGCGTGAGTGCGGCGCTGATATGGGCAAACGCCCGCGCCGGGTCGGCTACCGCGTCGAGCTTGTTGACGGCAAACACAATCGACGGTACACGCAGCAAATTGACCAGCAATGAATGGCGACGGGTCTGCGGCAAAAGCTCAGGCAAGGCAGCTTGCCAGTCGAGCTTGGTGGCATCGACCAGCACCACGGCTGCGTCCGTACTGGATGCGGCTGTGACCATGTTGCGGGTGTACTGCTCATGGCCGGGCGCGTCGGCAATGATGAACTTGCGTGCTGCGGTGTTGAAGTAGCGATACGCCACGTCAATCGTGATGCCCTGCTCGCGCTCGGCTTGCAGGCCATCGGTGAGCAGCGCCAGATCGGTCTGCCCGCCGCGCTGCACACCGGCCAGCTGGTCTTGCAGCACGGCTTTGCTGTCCACCAGCAAGCGGCCAATCAGCGTGCTTTTGCCGTCGTCCACGCTGCCGCAGGTGACGAAACGTAATGCTGCACGGGTGTCTTGCTCATCTGTGACATTGAAGGTGGCGGATGCGATGGCTGGAGTATTCATGGGGTTTGGTGTGCGTCAAGTATCTTGTCAAGTGGGGGCCGCAGATCCGGCTTTGCCGGGCCCAGGTGCCCGCCCCCTGGGGGGAAGCGGGCAAAGCCCGCTCGGGGGGTACTAAAAATAGCCCTCTTTCTTGCGTTTTTCCATGGATGCATCGGACGTTTTGTCGTCCATGCGGGTGGCGCCGCGTTCACTCACGTCGGCAGCCAGGGTTTCCAGCACCACATCAGCGGCATTCAGGGCCGGGCTGCTGACCGGGCAGGTGCAGGTAATGTCGCCCACGGTGCGAAAACGCACGGTTCTTTCAACCGCTACTTCGCCCTCTTTGAGCGGCGTCAATTCGGTGACAGGAACGAGCAAGCCCTTACGCTCCACCACCCGGCGCTGGTGCGCATAGTAGAGCGATGGCAGTTCGATGTTTTCACGCTCAATGTATTGCCACACATCCAACTCGCACCAGTTGCTGATCGGGAACACGCGGAAATGCTCGCCCGGCTGGAGGCGGGTGTTGAACAGGCTCCACAGCTCGGGGCGCTGGGCCTTGGGTTGCCACTGGCCAAAAGCATCGCGGTGCGAAAAAATGCGTTCTTTGGCGCGGGCTTTTTCTTCATCCCGACGTGCGCCGCCAATCAGTGCGTCAAAGCGATGCTCGTCAATCGCTTCCAGCAGCGTGACTGACTGGTGGACGTTGCGTGACTCGCCAGGGTGGCTGAGGCGCACCGTGCCGCGTGCCATGGAGTCTTCAACGCTGCGCACAATCAAGTTGGCACCGAGTTGCCTGGCACGGTAGTCGCGGAAGTCGGTGACTTCGGGGAAGTTGTGGCCGGTGTCAATCATCAAGAGCGGGTAAGGCAAGTTACCCGCACCGAAGGCTTTTTCAGCGCACTTTAAAAGCACCAACGAATCTTTACCACCCGAGAACAGCAGGGTGGGGCGTTCAAAGGCGGCGGCGACCTCCCGCAGAATGAAGATGGCTTCTTCTTCCAGCGCGTCGAGGTGGGCATTGCTCAAGACTTGGGGGGCATCAGCGGGCATCAGCGTGTGGTCGGCTCTGGCGTTCATGGGGTTCTTTTCGGTATGGCTGGGCAGGTCAGTGAACTGTATCAATGCGCTGTGTGCAGGCCGCATTCGCGCTTGTCTTCGCCCTTGGTGGGGTCCACGTAGTCGAAGTTGTTGGGCAGGCCGTGAACCTCGCAGTACTGGTGGAGGTCTTTGGCAGACCAGTGCAGCAGGGGCGCGACTTTGATCAGGCCGTCGGGGTTGATGCTGACCGGCACCATCTGGGCACGCACGGCGGTGTCAGTGGCGCGCAACGCGGTAAACCAGACTTTGGGCGCGGTCTCGCGCAGGGCTCGGGCAAAGGGTTCGAGCTTGACTTCCTGGGTAAACGCGGCGTGGCGCGGGTCGTCGAGCGCCGGCGTGTGGCCTTCTAACGCCTCGCGGTGCGCACGCGAGCGGCGCGGCAGGTAAATGTGCAGGTCCAGCTTGAGCAGTTTTGTTACCTCGTCAGCAAAGCGGTAGGTCGCTTCGGTGTTGTAGCCGTTGTCCATCCACACCACCGGAACCTGGGGGTTGACGCGCGTGACCATGTGCAAAATAACAGCTTCGAAGGGGCGGAAGTTGGTGGTGATGATGGCTGGCTGATTCAAGCCAACGGCCCATTGCACCAGGCCTTGTGCGTTGTGGCCCAGCTCTGCGTTGATGTGTGTGAGGTCTGTCGTCATCTCAAGCTGCCTGTGCAAAATGCGGGCGCACTCGCACCGCGTCGCCCTGATACGCGCCCACATCAAAGCCGGGGTAGGCAGCCAGCACACGCTGGGCAACCTCTAGCGGCTGGTCAGCGCGCAGCACGGCGCTGGTAAAACCACTGCGCTGCATTTGCGCCAGCTGGTCTACCAGCACATCGCCCGTGGCGCGTATCTCGCCTTTAAAGCCCAAGCGGCGGCTGAGCAAAAACGCCTGGCTGAAAGCGCGGCCATCGGTGAACTTGGGGAAATGCAGGTCAATACGGGTGATGCCCGCCAGCGTTTGCTCGCGCGGGTCCGCGTCGTTGGCCAGCACGATGGTTTGTGAATCATTTATGCCGCCGTGGCAATCTGCATATGGTTTTTCTGCTATTAATTTCATAGTAATTTTATAGTCATTTGTGTCAAGCAGCTTGCGCTACAGCAAACCGTGCGCCATTGGCTGCGGCTTTAAACGGCTCAGCGCCTACCCGGCGCAGGGTGGCCATGAAGGTTTCCTGCCTGTCATCGAGCGCCAGGCGCTGGTCGCGGTAGGTGGCCAGCACGGCCTCAATCACGTCGGGCACTTCAGCGGCAGAAAACGACGGGCCAACGACTTTGCCCAAAGCAGGCGCGCCCGACAATGCAGAGCCGTCCGAACCGCCCAGGGTGATCTGATACCACTCCTTGCCGTCTTTATCGACCCCCAGAATGCCAATGTGGCCGCTGTGGTGGTGCCCGCACGAGTTGATGCAGCCGCTGATGTGCAGGTCAATCTCACCCAGGTCATGCAGCTCGTCCAGGTCTTGGTAGCGGCGCGTGATGGCCTCGGCCAGTGGCAGCGAGCGCGCATTGGCCAGCGAGCAAAAGTCCCCGCCAGGGCAGGCAATCATGTCGGTCAGCAGGCGGATGTTGGGGCGGGCAAAACCGGCTTGGCGTGCGGCTCTCCACAGCTCGGGCAACTGGTCGCAGCGCACCCAGGGCAGCACCAGGTTCTGGTCATGCGTGACGCGCACTTCACCTGCGCTGAATTGGTCAGCCAAATCGGCGGCCATGTCCAGCTGGTCAGCCGTCGCGTCGCCGGGGGCTTGGCCCAGACGCTTGAACGACAGCGTGACGATGCGCAAGTCCGGGTTTTTGTGCGGTGCCACGTTTTGCTGCAGCCAGCGGCCAAACTCCACATCGTCAACCGCTGCGGCGCGCAGGATGCTGGCGATTTTTGTTTCGGCATCGCTGCGGTTGCAGCGCAGGTCAGGCGCGACGAAGCACGCAGATACCCGGTCCAGCTCGGCTTGCGTGATGGTGTGCGGTGCGCCGTCCAGCTCGACAATGTCTTTGTACTCAGCTTCTACCTGGTCAAAAAACGACTGACCTTCCGCCTTGACCAGAATCTTGATACGCGCTTTGTAGATGTTGTCGCGGCGGCCAAAACGGTTGTAAGCACGAACGATGGCTTCGAGGTAGTTGAGGATTTGATGCCAAGGCAAAAATTCGCGAATCACGCTGGCCACAATCGGCGTGCGTCCCATGCCGCCACCGACCAGTACTTTGAAACCCAGCAGGCCCTTTTCATTCTCATTTTCGCTTTTGACCATGTGCAGGCCCACGTCATGCCAGGCTGTGGCGGCGCGGTCTTCCAGTGCGCCGGTGATCGCAATCTTGAACTTGCGCGGCAAAAACGCAAACTCGGGGTGCAGCGTGCTCCACTGGCGCATGATTTCGGCAAACGGGCGCGGGTCTGCCAGCTCATCTGCCGCAATGCCGGCGCGCTCGTCACTGGTGATGTTGCGGATGCAGTTGCCGCTGGTCTGAATGCCGTGCATGTTGACGCTGGCCAGCAGGTCCATCACATCGGCGGATTTGTCCAAGGCAATCCAGTTGAATTGCACGTTCTGGCGTGTGGTGAAGTGGCCGTAGCCCGTGGTCAGCTTGGTTTTGACCGACACGCCACCCGGCAATGGAATATCCCCCAGCTTGTCTTGGGCTGCCTGTGCCTCATCAAACAGCGCTGCATTTGGCTGGTCATAGTCACGGGCAATTCTGGCCAGCACGCGCAGTTGCGCGGTGTTCAACTCGCCGTAAGGCACAGCCACCCGCAGCATGGGGGCGTAGCGCTGCACATACCAGCCATTTTGCAGGCGCAGCGGGCGAAACTCGGCTTCAGGCAGAGTGCCTGCCTGCCAGCGCGTGAGCTGGTCGCGGTACTGCCTGGCTTTGGACTGAACAAACTGGCGGTCAAATTCGGTGTATTGGTACATGGGGGTTTTAAAAAATAGCGATCAAATGGTGATGAGTTTGAGCCCGGCATAAGCCAGCAGGGCAGACAGCAGGGAGCGAATCACCCGGTCAGGTGTTCTCTTCATCAGCACCGTGCCCAGCCAGATGCCGGGGAGTGAGCCCGCCAGCAGTTTGGCCAGCAGCGGCCAATCTACCGAGCCAATGGAGGCATGGCCCAGGCCCGCCACCAGCGTCAGCGGCACCGCGTGGGCAATGTCTGCCGCCACAATGCGGCTCAAGGGCAGGGCAGGGTAGAGCAGCATCAAGACAATCACGCCGATGGCACCCGCACCGACAGACGTGATGGTGACCAGCGTGCCAATGACCGCGCCAAACAGCACAGGCAACGTCCAATGCCGGGCTTTGGCGGCCTGGCTCAATTGCTCGGGCGCAATCTGCTCGGGTGCCGCCTTGCCGCGAACCGCTTTGTACAGCGTGGCCGCAGCGGTCAGCAGCAGCGCCACGCCCAGGGTGGTCGTCATGATGGCTTGTGTGGCAGGGTTGGCAGGCCCGAGTTGCTTCAAGACATACAGCGTGACCAGGCAGGCCGGCACACTGCCCAGCGCCATTTGAGCCACCACAGGCCAGTCAATCAGGCGATGCCGCGCCAGGCTGACCGTGCCGCCCAGTTTGGTGAATGCTGCAAACAGCAAGTCGGTGCCAATGGCCAGGTGCGGCTTGATGCCAAACCCGAATATCAGCAGCGGCGTCATGAGCGAGCCACCGCCCACACCCGTCAGGCCAACCACCAGCCCCACGGCAAACCCGGCAAAAATAAAGGCAAATTCATTCATAAGCCAGCGAATGTAAGCGCTTTGCTTATAAAAACAAACGACATATTTATTGTTCCTTTATGCGAATAAGCTTATTTTTCAGGCTGCATGCGGGTTTGCCATCATTTTGGCCGCCACGGTGGCTGCACAGGTGTTGTTTGGCTGCAAGGCTTACCTGCCAACAGCCGCGTTATGGCCAATTGCACTGGTACAGTTCCGCCATCTGGACATTGGTGTGCTGCGCACCAGTCTCCCCCCGCTTTTTTTACTCTGGAGAAAACCGTGAAATTAACGAAACAAGCCCTGCTCGGTAGCATGCTTCTGGCCTGTGCCGCGCTGGCGCACAGTGCTGACAAGCCGCCCATCAAAATCGGTGAGATCAACAGCTACTCCACCATGACCCAGTTCACACTGCCGTACCGGCAGGGCTGGGAGCTGGCGGTCGAAGAGATCAACGTGGCGGGCGGTTTGCTGGGCCGCAAGGTCGAGGTGATTGCGCGCGACGATGCGGGCAAGCCTGAAGAGGCCCTGCGCCACGCCATTGAGCTGACATCCAAAGAGCAAGTCGATGTGCTGGCCGGCGGATTTTTATCCAACGTCGGCCTGGCACTGGCTGACCACGCGCAAAAAAACAAGCGTGTCTTCATCGCCAGCGAGCCGCTGGCTGACGCCATTGTGTGGGACAAGGGCAACCGCTACACCTTCCGCCTGCGCCCCAGCACCTACATGCAGGCGGCCATGCTGGTCGAAGAAGCGGCCAAGATGCCCGCCAAGCGCTGGGCCACGATTGCACCCAATTACGAGTACGGCCAAAGCGCCGTCGCCAGCTTCAAAGAGCTGCTCAAAGCCAAACGCCCGGATGTGGAGTTTGTCGGTGAGCAATGGCCCGCGCTGGGCAAGCTCGAAGCTGGCACCACGCTTCAGGCCACCCTGCAAACCAGGCCGGATGCGATTTTCAACGTGACGTTTGGCGCCGACCTGGCCAAACTGGTGCGCGAAGGCAACCAGCGCGGCATTTTCCCGAAAACACCCGTGGTCTCGATGCTGTCCGGCGAGCCTGAGTACCTGGACGTGCTGAAAGACGAAACCCCCAAGGGCTGGATCGTGACCGGCTACCCCTGGGACCAGATCGACTCGCGCGAGCACGCCAGTTTTGCGGCCAACTACTACCGCCGATTCAAAGAGTACCCCAAGGTAGGCTCTGTCGTAGGCTACGCCACCATGCAGGCGATTTTTGCAGGCATCAAAAAAGCCAATTCCACCGACAACGAAAAACTCGTGACCGCGCTGCGGGGGCTGAAGTTCTCAACGCCCTTTGGCCCGGCCGAGTTTCGCGCCATTGACCAGCAGTCCACCATGGGTGCTTTTGTCGGCAAGCTGGACTTGCGCGGCAACAAGGGCACCATGGTGCAGTGGCGCTACGCCGATGGCAAAAACTATTTGCCATCAGACGCTTACGTCAAAACACGTCGCCCTGCTGAGGCCATGAAATAAGCAGGTCAATGGGCGTGCAGCTGCGCGGGTACACCGGTCATCAACGCCTGTGCCAGCTGCCTTTCCACTGGCAAAGGCTCCCCGTGCAGCTGCGCTGTCATCAGTTCTGCACACAGGGCTGAAAAAGTCAGCCCGCGTGAGCCCATGCCCGTACACACCCAGACCTCGCTGCCCGAGGTGCTGCGAGCCATGCAGCCCAGCAGGGGCAACCGGCCTGGCGTGGTGCACCGAATGCCAGCCCAGCCATGGACAGCCCCGGCCTTGAATGCGCCGGCCAGCACACCAGCGGCTTGTGGCAGCAAGCGCTGCAAACGCGCCCAGTTCTGGTCATGGTCCTGCTGCCTGACCGCAGGCAGATCGCAGGCACGCTCGTAACTGGCCCCCATCAGCCACGTCAAGCCTTGCGGGCCAGGTATGGCGGGTATCAGGCCGCCGTGGCCGTTGACGGGAAAGCCCGGCCAGGCTGGCATCGGGTCTTTGACCTGAAGACGACTGTCATTTTGCACCGGGTCGTCACCGTAAGTGCCCCACGAGACCTGTCCCCGAACCGCCTGCAAAGCCCAGTGCGCCGGATGAACGCTTGCCGCCAGCGCCTCGCTGCCATAGGCTGCAGCGATCACCACCAGATGGGCTTGTGCCAGCACCGCGCCGCTCTCGTCCAGAGCCTGCCAGCCTTGCGCGCAGGGCTGCAGCGCCTTCGCCCGTGCATTGCCACGCCATGCAATGCCGGGCGCATTCAGCCAGGCGTGAACCAGACGTGCTGGCTTGATCCAGCCAGCAGGCGCATGCCACAGCGCGCGGCTGGCAGGGGCAAGACCGGCAGCTGCAAGCTGTGCGGGGGTGGCGGTGCAGCTCCAGTCGGTGGCAGCGCCTGTTGGTTGCATTGATGGCGTTGCAGCAATGCCCTGCGTGTCTGCTCCTTCCACATCATGCGCCAACACACCGCTGTGGCTCCAGTCAACGCCCTGCACCAGCAGGTCTTGCGACTGCTGCAAGGTCATTCGCACACCGCTGCGTGACAGGCGCGACAGCAAGCCGTCGTCCAGCGACACATGTGGCACCAGCAACCCGGCAGGCAGGCCAGAAGCGCCACTGGCCGGTGCAGTGGCGGCATCCAGCACCACCACTTGCCAGCCACGTCTGGCCAGGCTGTTGGCAACAGCTGCACCCGCCAGACCAGCGCCTATGACCATAGCCGTGGACGGCTGCCTTGGGCTGGCTGGTGGCCTGGGCAGACGTTGTGGGTGTGCCGTTTTCTTGGGTTCCCAGCTGGGGTTGTACTGCCACTGAAAATCATCGTCTTCGTCAGCTGCATGGTGCTTTTTCTGAACCACAAAACCGCATTGGTTCAGGGCACTCCAGGCCGCGCGTGGTATGGCCCAGCTGGCCATGCGGGTGCCGCGCCTGCAGCAAAGTGCCACGGCTTTGAGGGTGTGAACGTCCCAGCCGTCCGTAGAGCATGAGCCAGGATGGGTTGAAGAACCACACCCATCAAGATAAACCGAGTCAGCCTCAAAATTTTGCTGGCGCAGCATGGTTTTGGTCTCGCCCACACACAGCGTCAACAGCACACGCCCGCCTTCAAACACCAGGCGGTGAAAGCCAGGCAGCAAGCCCCAAAGTTGTGCTTTCAACTGCAGCGCCAGCGGGTAGATGTCGGCGTGATTTGCCACGCTGCGCTGCACCTCTCGAGCACAGGCCGGGACAGCTTGCGTCGATACAAAATGCAGCAGTTTGGGGCGCAAAGGGTCAGCCTTCCATGCCGCCCAGGTCACCAGAAAATTCAGGCCCAGGCCGAAGCTGATGTCCAGAACCCGCCACTGGGCATGCTCACGCCAGGCTGCAGGCAGACCGCACCCTGCAAGCAAAGTTTGGCGCGCCTGCCCAACACTGCCCCGTTCCATACCGGGCAAGCCCGCACAGCGGGAACCCGACCGCGCACCGTCAGGCATGCCGTCGCCCAGCGGCTCAATGGCCCCGGGCATGCAGCGCGCTCAAGCCGCAGGCGGCGTGTAGCCCTGCACAACATCCGCGCCATCGCCAAAAAAATGCTTTTCCATTTGCCGGGCCAGGTACTGGCGCGCGCGCTGGTCTGCCAGATTCAGGCGGTTTTCATTGACCAGCATGGTTTGCTGTTTCATCCAGTCAGCCCAGGCTTGCCTGGAGACCTCTTCCCACAAGCGTTTGCCAAGAGGGCCGGGGTAAGGCGGGAAATCCAGGCCTTCTGCTTCTTTGCCTAATTTGATGCAGTGAACGAGTCGTGTCATGGGGGAATGCTTTCATGTTTTCAGGTTGTTCTGGAGGCAAAGAACTTCAAACGGAACGTCGAACGGATAAATTCTGTTTTCAAGCTGTGCCGTGAGTTTTGATTGTCCGGCCTCATGCGCACTTTGCAGCCTCTGGACACGTCAAAACCTCAAACCAACACTTTATCAATGTTTCCATCCTCAATGTTTCCATCCGCCGTGTACTGACGCGCCGCCTGACCAGACCCGTGCGCAGCCCACGGCAACAGCTGATGTGTAAAAACATGCCTTGAGCAACGCAGTCAAGCACCAGCAGCTATCAATTAAGGAGCGCCATGCACCAGCAGCATATTGCTAAAAACGGGTAAAATACGGCATGAAGCTTGCACTTTCCTAGGTTTCCTCAAACTCCTGCCGACAGTGTTGCCAATTTCAGTGACCGATCTGCTTGAGTTGACGAAGAGACAGGGGTTTGCGAAAGCGCAGCTTTTTGTGCAGGCTCCACCGCTCCTGGGGCTGCAATTGACAAGCGCAACCCAGCAAGTAACAAAACATTCGACGACCCAACCCAAGGAAGAGATAAAACATGGCAAGAGCTGACGCTAAAACCGCTGTCCTCGCTGACGGCCTGCGCTACAAGTCCAAAGTGTCGGGTTCCCCATTCGCAGCCACCACCTCTTTTGGTGCCGCCACCATGTCTTGCTTCATGTGCGGCAAGCATCGCGCCAGGTCCCTGATGGGCACGCGCAAGGTGCTGGGCAAGTCTCAGGCCGTGTGCGCACCCTCGTGCAAGGCGCTTGACGAAGCCCTCGAAAATGCCGCTGCCGCCGCTGCGGCAGACAAGTCGTGAAAAAAACCTACGCACTCACTGTCGAAGGCAAAAACCGCGACCGTCTTCTAGAGGCCAGCAAGCACGACATCCGTAAATACGTCAAGCGCGAGCGCGCCAAACCGCTGGCTGCAGGCAGCGACTTTTTAGACTTTGACTGCAAGCTCGGTGCAACTGTTGCAACCGCCCAGTCTGTGCATTTCGCGGCACTGATGGCGGCAATTGATGCGCTGGTCAAACAAGGCGCTGGCGCTGATGCGTTTTACGTAGAAGTCACTGCCAAGGCCGGACACCGCACTGCAAAAGCGCCCACCGAAGCCAGCGCAGCGTGACTCACCGAGTCTCAATTGGGAACCGTCCAGAAGTTTGCCGCTTTTCGGTTGTCAATGTGGATGTTTGACACCCGCCTGACACAAACCTCATAAACATACAAAGTCCCCATGATCTGCCCGCTTGGCGGCAAACGCGCTGCTGCAGAAACTGAAGATGAGGCAGATTAACCACCACCAGCAGGTGCGGCATCAACCGCCTGTCCAGCAGTTGGAAAGCATTCACGTCATCTTTTGACGCATCTGGGCGTGCGATATTGGCTTTTTTCGTACCAATCGCGGACAAACATGCATTTTTAAACCAAAAATTGCACTGTTCGGGGCCATAATCCAAGGGTACAGTTTTTGCTGTGCAAGTCGGTGATCGGTCAGTTTCGCGCGCTACGGCGGTACTTTTTGGATTTGTTGTGCTTCGGGACCCCATCGCTATTTGTTTTTATGTGTTTTTGAGGAGTCCTAAATGGGCAACAAACTTTATGTCGGCAACCTGCCGTACACCGTTCGCGACGAAGATCTGCAACAGTCTTTTGGCGCTTTTGGCTCGATCACCAGCGCCAAGGTCATGATGGAACGTGACACCGGCCGCTCCAAAGGCTTCGGCTTTGTGGAAATGGGCAACGACGCTGAAGCGCAAGCTGCAATCGCCGGCATGAATGGCCAGTCACTCGGTGGCCGCTCAATCACTGTGAACGAAGCCCGTCCGATGGAGGCACGTCCTCCACGTACCGGCGGCTTCGGCGGCGGTGGCGGTGGTTACGGCGGCGGCGGTGATCGTTCCGGTGGCGGCGGCTACGGCGGTGGCGGCGGTGGTCGTTCCGGTGGCGGCGGCTACGGCGGCGGCGGCGGTGGACGCGGCGGCTACTAAGCCCTCGTAACCCCTTGTTCTTCAGCTTCGCGCTGAAGATGCTTTAAAAGGCTTCAGGACTTCGGTTTTGGGGCCTTTTTGCTTTGGGGCGCGATTTTCATTTTGGGTTGAATCAAACCAAAAAACGAAATTTCAGCTGGGCAAAAATGTGATGATTCCCAAAATAAATTTGTAAAAATATTCGCTGTCAGCGAAATTAGTATTGACAACGCGAAATCAATTCGTTTATACTAAACCTAGCGGTAAGAGGATTAAATCTCGCGATTTGGGGACTTAGCAATAAGTTCTGTGGAAGCGAAAGCTTCTAACCTCTCCCCAGCAGCAGGTTGGCGGCACGGCTTCACGGTCGATGTTCTTCATGCAGTGCGGGGATAGTCCGGTTTGGCGAGAACCAAACCGGTGTTTTAGGCCGGGGGAAAAGATGCAGTTCACTCTGTTTGTCATGTGAAGGTTTATGCGAGAGGTTTGAGCGATATTGCTCAAATCGAACCTTAACTTAAAGGAAATTCCTTATGACAGATGAAAAGCCCGCTGAACGGCGTTCGTTGAAGAAAACGGAAGAGCCAGAAACGACAAGTATTGGATGCACAAAGCGCCCCGGCTTGTTGTCATGGCTCCATGCCACTTTTATGTTTGTTGGTGGTTTCGGACGTGTTCTGAAATTCATTGATGACGTAGTGGACTGGTTTAAAAACCTGACCTAATTCGAGACTCACCCCTCCTTTATCACTGCAGGAGCCGATATGCTCAATGAAGCGCTCAGACTAATTCGTGCTTATCACGATTTAACCCAAACTCAACTTTCATATGAACTCGGTGTTTCGAATTCTTTTTTGTCGGAGATTGAATCTGGTAAGAAAATTCCTTCTCTTGATTTGCTAGGAAAATACTCAACGCGGTTCGATATTCCAGTATCGTCTATGCTGTTTTTTTCTGAGAATTTGGAAAAATCCAGAACTACAGACAATTTAAGGCTGGGTGTTGCTCGCAAGGCTATTGAGTTGCTGGATTGGGTTTCTAAAACCTCAAAGCGCTCCGTAACAGGGGTTTGATATGCCAAGAGGCTTGTACGAAGTTACTCAGTGCGCTTTATATAAAATTAATTCGAAAGCTCGACTGGCGGGGCTGCTGCATGTAAGTGTGCCGGTCATGTTGGGAATGGCCTCAAGCCGAAAATATCAGGAATTTACTCTTAAAGAAAAGGTTTGCCCCTTCGGCGGAAAAAGCCGTAAGGCTAGGATGGTTCAAACCCCGACGGAGGCTCTTAGGCCGCTACACGATCGAATTCATGATTTACTGCGTCGATGTGCGCCGCCAAACTATGCACACGCTGCTGTTAAGGGACGCTCTTATCGTACGAACGCAGAGGCACACAAAGGGAGCTGTGTAGCCGCCACTTTTGATTTAGAAAGCTTCTATTCTTCAACTTCGGAGACTACTGTTTTCCGGTTCTTCGTTGATCAAATGAAGTGTGCGCCGGACATCGCAAGTCTTTTGGCAAGGCTGATTTGCGTTGAACGCGACGACTCTTATCCTTGCCTTCCCACCGGCAGTCCGCTCAGTCCCCTAATCTCGGTTTACGCCAATAAACCTATGTTTGATAAATTTGCGCACTTAGCTGAAACGCATGCATTGTCCTTCACCTGTTATGTTGATGATTTGACTTTTTCTGGACTAGCGATGCCCAAGGGGTTAGAGCGAATGGTGACGTCTGTCGCGAAGCGCTACGGTCACACTCTTGCAACGCATAAGACTATGACTTTCGGGCCGTCTTCAGCAAAACATATTACTGGGGTAGTCATATTCAACGGGAAAATTACCGTCCCAAACGCTCGATTTCGCAAAGCCCGAAAGATTCAAGCTGCTATTAATGCGGAGAATGACCCAATTAAAAAGATATCGCTAATGCAGAAGTTGTCAGGTCTCTTGGGTGAGGCCGCGTATTTAGACAATCGATATAGCAATTTGGCGAAAAAGGCGCAGCACTCGATGTCTGAGTTTCGGCTTAACTCTCCAGCAATAACGATGTCGGCAATTCCAGTAACGCAAGAAGATGCGTCGAAAGCGGGCTTTGTGTTGACTAATGATGTGCCGTTTTAGTAGTTGATCGATCATCAGCCCGCAACTTATCCTTCTTACTAACCCGCTTCCCCTTGACCCCGCCAGTCCCCTGCGGATCAGCCGCATTCACAGGCGTGACTTCCACAGGCTCAAACCCCGCAACTTCCTCCAGTACCAGCTTGATCGCATGCCGCTTTTCAATCAGCTTGAAATGCGCGGCGGTTGCAGCGCTCACAAAACTGATAGCAACGCCGCTTTGGCCTGCGCGGCCGGTTCGG
>RDZZ01000094.1 GCA_004293655.1 Polaromonas sp.
GGCTATTGGCAAGAAAAACAACGCAACGGGCCGCCCGAGTCCGGCTGACCACAGACCGCAGGGAGTTGTGCAGAGGTTCCCTAGGGCAGTCCAACTCTCAAACGCAAAGGCTCATTCCATGCGGCAAGACAAACTCACCACCAAATTCCAGGAAGCCCTAAGCGATGCCCAGTCGCTGGCCCTGGCCCACGACAATGGCTATATCGAGCCTGCCCATCTGCTGGCAGCCATGCTCAAGCAGGACGACGGCCCGCGCGCCATGCTTGAAAAAGCCGGTGTCAACATCAACGCTCTGGTGCAGGCGACAGATGTCGCCATCAAAAAGCTCGCGCAGGTTCAGGGGCAAGACCAGGTGTCGGTGTCATCAGACCTGGCCAAACTGCTGCAGGCGACTGAAAAAGAAGCCATCAAACGCAACGACCAATTCATCGCCGGTGAGCTGTATTTGCTGGCAGTTGCTGACAGCCGAGCCGACATTGGCAAAATCGCCCGTGACAACGGCCTGAGCCGCAAGTCACTTGAAGCGGCCATCAACGCCGTGCGCGGCGGTGAAAAAATGGACAGCGCAGACGCTGAGGGCAAGCGCGATGCCCTCAAAAAATACTGCATGGACCTGACCGAACGCGCCCGCATGGGCAAGCTCGACCCGGTGATTGGCCGCGACGACGAGATTCGCCGCGCCATTCAGGTGTTGCAGCGCCGTACCAAAAACAACCCGGTGCTGATCGGTGAGCCGGGTGTGGGCAAAACCGCGATTGTTGAAGGCCTGGCCCAGCGCATCGTTGCTGGTGAAGTGCCCGACTCGCTCAAAGGCAAGCGGGTGTTGAGCCTGGACATGGCCGCGCTGCTGGCGGGTGCCAAATTCAGGGGCGAGTTTGAAGAACGCCTGAAAACCGTGCTGAAAGAACTCGCGCAGGACGAAGGCCAGACCATTGTCTTCATTGACGAGCTGCACACCATGGTGGGCGCTGGCAAGGCCGAAGGCGCGATGGATGCGGGCAACATGCTCAAGCCGGCGCTGGCACGTGGCGAGCTGCACTGCGTCGGTGCCACCACGTTGGACGAATACCGCAAATACATTGAAAAAGACGCGGCACTGGAGCGCCGTTTTCAGAAAATCCTGGTCGGCGAGCCGACGGTCGAGGCCACGATTGCCATCCTTCGTGGACTGAAAGAAAAGTACGAACTGCACCACGGCGTACAAATCACCGACCCCGCCATTGTGGCTGCGGCAGAACTGAGTCACCGCTACATCACCGACCGCTTCTTGCCCGACAAGGCGATTGACCTGATCGACGAAGCGGCCAGCAAAATAGCCATTGAGCGCGACAGCAAGCCCGAGGTGATGGACAAGCTTGACCGCCGCCTGATCCAGCTGCAAATCGAGCGTGAAGCCGTGCGCCGCGAGAAAGACGAAGCCTCGCAAAAACGCTTTGCCCTGATTGAAGAAGAGATCACCAAGCTGCAAAAAGAAATCTCTGACCTCGACGAAATCTGGCAGGCCGAAAAAGCCCAGGCGCTGGGCTCCAAAGACGTGATGGAAGAAATTGACCGCATCCGTTTCCAGATTGAGGAATTTACCCGCAAGGGCGACTTCAACAAAGTCGCCGAGCTGCAATACGGCAAGCTGCCCGAGCTTGAAAAACGCCTGCGGCAAGCGCAAGACGTGGAGTCTAAAAAAGATGCGGCCAGCGCACCCACCCTGCTGCGCACGCAGGTTGGCGCGGAAGAAATCGCGGAGGTTGTGGCCCGCTCCACCGGCATCCCGGTCAGCAAACTCATGCAGGGCGAGCGCGACAAGTTGCTGCTGATGGAAGGCAAACTGCACGAGCGTGTGGTCGGGCAGCATGAAGCCATAGGCGCAGTGGCCAACGCCATTCGCCGCTCGCGCTCGGGCCTGTCTGACCCGAACCGGCCAACGGGCAGCTTTTTATTCCTCGGCCCCACCGGCGTTGGCAAAACCGAGCTGTGCAAGGCGCTGGCAGGCTTTTTGTTTGACAGTGAAGATCACCTGATTCGCGTGGACATGAGCGAGTTCATGGAAAAGCACAGCGTGGCCCGCCTGATCGGCGCGCCGCCCGGCTACGTCGGCTACGAAGAGGGCGGCACGCTGACTGAGGCCGTGCGCCGCAAGCCGTACAGCGTGCTGCTGCTGGACGAAGTTGAAAAAGCTCACCCGGATGTCTTCAACGTGCTACTGCAAGTGCTCGACGATGGCCGCCTGACCGATGGCCAAGGCCGCACGGTTGACTTTAAAAACACCGTGATTGTGATGACCAGCAACATTGGTTCGCCCATCATTCAAAGCATGGTTGGCAAACCGTACGAAGAGGTCAAGGACGCGGTCACAGACGAATTGAAGAATTACTTCCGGCCCGAGTTTTTAAACCGTATTGACGAGACCGTGGTCTTCCACGCGCTGGATGCGAAAAACATCGAGTCGATTGCCCGCATCCAGCTCAAGGTGTTGATGGCGCGCCTGCAAAAGATGGACCTGACCATGGAGGTGTCAGAAGCGGCAATTGCAGAGCTGGCCAAGGTTGGGTTTGATCCGGTGTTTGGCGCGCGGCCACTCAAGCGCGCGATTCAACAGCGGATTGAGAACCCACTGAGTAAATTGCTGCTGGAAGGGCGCTTTCCGCCCAAGAGCACGATTGCAGTGGGTGTTGATCCGATTCAAAACCCGGGTGTGTTTGGTTTCAGCCACGCCGCCACACTGGGGGCTTGAAGTGACTCTTTGCTCCTTATTTAATAGCTGAAAATGCTTGTCTAGATTGCGGTAGCGGCACTTTTAATTAAAAACTGATGTTATACAGTCGCTCACAAAGACAACGGGCCACGTGGTCGCTGGGCTGAAGGGCGTTGTCCGTCATTGCCGCGCAGGCGGCAATCCAGTACCCAGTCTGTAAACCGC
>RDZZ01000078.1 GCA_004293655.1 Polaromonas sp.
CCGTTGATGAACAGGCGCTCTTGCGGGCTGTGGCACAGGTGCCGCTCGTCATACACCCAGCGGCCTGAGATGCGCTGGCGCAGGCCAAGTTCTTCGAGCAGGTCTTGCACATCGGCTGCGTTGTCGCCGGGAACGGGCAGGTAGTGCGCACCCAGCGGGCAGGCGATGCCATTGACGGCACCGCCCCGGCTGTTGCCGCCCGCGCTGCCCTCCAGCTCCAGCAGGGTGAAGTCCTGCATGCCGCGCAGGCGCAGCGCGCGTGCAGCCGCCAGCCCGGCCACGCCGCCCCCGGCAATCAGCACCCGGGTACGCCGCACGCTGGTGGGGGCGGGCCAGACTGTATCGCGCAACATGTGGCCCCGTGCATGCGCAGCACCGACAAAACCACCGGCAATTGCGGGGGGTTGGTCACAGCCTGCCATAAGCCAGGGCAGGCAAGATGCCGCCAGAAAACTGCGCCGTTTCAATGCGCCACCTTGCCCCACTCCTGCTCGTAGCTGTGTACCAGCTCCTGGTTGGACAGGCGGTTAACGGGTGCTGGCACGCGTGACATGTCTTGCGGAAAATCAAACAGCAAGCGCAGCGTCTGCGGGTTCAGGAACTTCAGGTCAACAGGCAGCTGGCCCGCTTGTACATCTGGACTAAAGGGCCTGCGGCTGGCCACCACAAACCCCCACTCGCCAAAGCTGGGCACGTTGGCGTGGTAGGGCGCAGCCTTCAGGCCCACCGACTCCAGCGTGCTGACCACCGTCCAGTAACTGCGCCGCGCCACCAGCGGTGAGGTGGTTTGGATCACGGCATAGCCGCTGGCTGCCAGGTGCTGGTCCAGCAGGGCGTAAAACGAGTGGGTGTAGAGCTTGCCAATTGAAAAATTGGTCGGGTCGGGAAAGTCCACTACCACCACATCGAACACTTCGGTCGTGCTTTCAAGCCATTTGAACGCATCGGCGTTGATGATTCGCACCTTGGGCGAGAGCAGCGCATCCGCATTGAGCCGCCTGAGCGCAGGCTGCTGCGAAAAAATGCGCGTCATGGCCGGGTCAAGCTCAACCAGTGTGACGCTTTCAACGCTGGCATATTTGAGGATTTCGCGCACCGCCATGCCGTCACCACCGCCCAGTACTGCGACTTTTTTAGGTGCGCCGTGGGCCTGCATGACGGGGTGAACCAGCGCCTCGTGGTAGCGGTACTCGTCGCGTTCGGCAAACTGCAGGTTGCCATTGAGAAACAGCTTGTGGCCACTGCGCCCGGCGGTCACCACAATGCGCTGGTAGGGTGTGGTGTCGGTAAAAACAATGCGGTCCTGGTAGAAGTGGTCTTCAGCCAGCGTGGTGATCTGCCCGGCCCCTGCAAAACCCGCGCCCAGCAGGCCCAGGCAACACGCACAAGCCAGCGCGTGGGCCTTGAAATGCCGCAACTCGTGGCGAAACAGCCACAGCGCCCACACCGCCACCGCTGCATTCATGAAACCAAACAGCAGCCCGGTGCGGATCAAACCGAGCTGCGGCACCAGCACCAGCGGAAACGCCAGCGACACGGCCAGCGCGCCCAGGTAGTCAAAGGTCAGTACCTGCGAGACCAGCTCTTTGAGCGCCACATTGCGCCGCAAAATCCGCATGACCAGCGGAATCTCCAGGCCCACCAGCGCGCCCACCAGCAGCACCAGCGTGTAGAGCAGGAAACGGAACGCACCGGGTGCAAAGGCGTTTGCTATAAATAATATAGCTGGCAGCGCGCCACCGACAAGCGCCACGATCAGTTCTATGCGCAGAAAATGCGCTGGCAGCTGGCGCTCGAAAAACCGCGACAGATACGACCCGATGCCCATAGCAAACAAATAAGTGCCAATGATGGTCGAGAACTGCAGCACCGAGTCGCCCAGCAGGTACGACGCCAGCGCGGCCGCGGCCAGCTCGTACACCAGACCGCAGGCGGCAATGACAAAAACGCTGGCCAGCAGCGCGACCTCCAGTGGACGTGCGGCGGGCGGGCTTTGCTGGGCGTTCTCGGTCAAGGCAGGGGCGGCGTCGTGTCAGCCATGGATGGCGGCGGCAACAATGATGCTGATGCCCAGGCACATGGCCGCGACCACCACGCCGAGTGCCAGATTTTGTTTTTCAACAATCTCGCGCCACAAGTCGTAGGGCGTGATTTTGTCGATGATGACAAAGCAGACCCAGAAAATGATCACGCCAATCAGCGCAAACAAAATCGAGCCCAAGAAGGCAGCGGGTTTAAGCCATTCAAGTCCCATAGAGGTCTCCTTTAAAAATTAAGCCTGTGTGCATGTTCTGGTTCCCAGTCATTTGTGCCCGCCACCGCCCGAAGAGCCACCGAACGAGCCACCCGAGGTTCGGGAGCTGCTGGACGACGAGCAGTTTTCAACCGCGGGGTCACAGCGCGAGCAACGGCTTATCAACAGCAACAGCACCAGTATGACGACCACCACAATGATGATGGTCATACCGCTTACGCTGGATACGCTGCTCAGTGGCTGGGCATCTGCACGTTTGAACAACTCTTTTTTGCCGTCCAGCTTGAAAGCCTTGGCGACCACGTCACCATCGAGCTTGTCGCCGCTGGACCAGGTCACTTCGGTAGGGGTTTGCTCGCGTGAGAGTAAGCCACGGCCGTTGGAAAAGTCACTGTTGCTGGTTTTCTCGCCGCGCTTGACTTGCCAGTAAAACTCGCCCGCCACGTAGTCGGTCTCGGCCTGGTAACGGCTCAGGAGTTTGTAGCTGGTGTTGAGGTAACTGGCCGATTGCCCGCCCAGTTGCAACGTCGGCGCACCGGTGGTGGGCTTGACCAGGCTCCAGCCGTCCTGGGCATCGACCAGAAAGACAAAGCCGCGCTTGCGGTTGTAGAGCAGGTATTCGCTCCAGCCGAAGTGCTCATCAGGCTCGTCAGGCTCTGTACCCATGCGGTGCTGAAAGCCCACCACCTGCCACTGCACACCCTGCAGCTGGCCTGTGGCGCCCAGGGCAATCAGCAGACTGACGGGATCGTTTTGTACCGCGTGCTGCAAATCGCTACCGACGCCCTGCGACAGATCAATCAGGCTGTTGCAAGACCGGCAGGTGATGCTTTTGCTGGTAGCCAGCATGGCCTCGACCTGTGCGCCGCACTGCGGGCAGGCGAGTTGACGGCCTGTCTCTTCCTTTGAGGACGCATCGCGCAGGCCGGTGAGCTGAAGGTCGTCAAGCAGCACCGCACGGCCACGCGAGATGCTGGGAACCGGCATGCCGTAGTCAATGCTGAGCACTTCACCATCGGCACTGCGCAGCTCAACAAAGGCAAAAGGCACGCCAAGTGGCGGCAAATGTGGCAACTCGCCCTGCGCCGACATCAGGCAAACGCGCTCGATGGACGCTACGCTGAAGGCTTTGCCGTTAATGGCTGCCACCCCGCCGACCCGCAGCTTGTCAGCCGCAGGAATGCTTTGTCTGGCCGCGGCAGGCTGGCTGAAAACATAAGCGCCGTTGTCCTCGCTCAGAAAAGCCGTGCTGCCATCGGCCAGAACAGCCATCCATTCGGTCCAGGTGCCCTTGTCGTACTTGTATTGCAGCCGCCCCAACAGTGTGAAGCTCAGGGCCTGCGTGCCGCTGCCCAAGGTGTTGAAGACACCTGACGTGCCCAGTTGCAGGGCACTGAAGTCGTCAAACACCTCAGACATTTTGCCGATGCGCGCCAGCGTGTCGCCGCTGCGCACCACGGTGCTTTGGCAGTAGCCGCACACCGCATGGGTTGACTGTGCGCTGCGAAACTCAACAGGCGCGCCACAACCCGGGCACGCGGCGCGGTAGGCGCGTTGTGGACTGGCCTCAAGCACGGGCTGCCTAAATGAGTTTTTTCAACAGCTCAGACTTTTTGGCATCAAACTCTTCTTGTGTGAGGATGCCCTTGGCCTTGAGCTCACCGAGCTTTTCAAGCGTGGCCATGATGTCATCGGCTTTCACGCCAGCAGCTGCTGGCGCGGCTTGTGCAGCTTGCGCGGCTGAGCTTTGCAAACCCGCCTGCAGGTTTTGCGCCAGCACCTGGCCCAGTGCCACCCCTGCGCCCAGACCCATGGCATCGCCCACAACGCCGCTGCCGCCACCGCCGCCTTCGGCAAATTTAGGGATGGCTTGCGCCGTCTGGTACTGCATGAATTTGCCCATGTCATTGCCGACCATGCCCATGCCGATTTTCTGGTCGAGAATTTTTTGCAGCTCTTCAGGCAACGAGACGTTTTGCACCGTCATGCCGTCGAGCTGGAGGCCAATTTTTGCGAACTCGGGCGCGAGCTGCGTGACCAGGGCCTGCGCAAACGCGAGCTGATTCGCGGCCAGGTCGAGAAACGCAATGTTGCTCGACGCAATGGCATTCGATATGTTTTGCAGCACCAGGCCACGCAACTGCCCATCTAGGTCGGCGGTGGTGTAGCGCTCTCTCGTGCCCGAGATTTCAGTGTGAAACAGCTTGGGGTCAGCCACGCGAAAGCTGTAGTTGCCAAAAGCGCGCAGGCGCACTGCACCAAAGTCCTTGTCACGAACCGTGATCGGCTGGGGCGTGCCCCACTTCTGGTCAATCTGCTGGCGCGTGCTGAAAAAGTAAACATCGCTTTTGAACGGCGACTCAAACAGCTTGTCCCAGTTTTTGAGGTAGGTCAGCACCGGAATGGTCTGGGTGGTCAGCTTGTACATGCCGGGGCCAAACACATCCGCCACCTTGCCTTCATTGACGAACACCGCAATTTGCGACTGGCGCACCGTCAGCGAAGCACCGTACTGAATTTCCATGTCAGCCACCGGAAAACGCCAGGCCAGGGTGCCGTCTTCATCTTCAGTCCACTGAATGATGTCTATGAACTGTTTCCTGATGAAGTCCATCAAAGCCATGGTGCGTTTCCTTTCAGATTGTTGAGCAGCTCGTCGCCAAAAGCTGTATTGTGCCGCCAGCAGGGTGGCCGTCAACCTCAAAAACCATTGTCACCCACAAGTGCCGCGCCAGGGAGCCTCTGCATAACTCTGGCGAGGCTGTGGCAGTCGGCGCGGGATGGGCTTGCCAAGGCGTCTTTTTGCAGCCAATAGCAAGGCTATTGGCAAGAAAAACAACGCAACGGGCCGCCCGGGTCCGCTTGACTACAGACCGCAGGGAGTTGTGCAGAGGTTCCCTGGAGCGTGTTGTGAACTCAAGCGGCTGGTTTTCTCAGAGCGTCCCCTCTGTTTGGGTGATGACCACAAAGCCCTGTGCCAGCGATGTGAGCGGTGGGCGATGATGAATGGGGTGTCATGGCTCCCGGCCCTGCCTGGATTGACGAGCCGGTACAGCACGGAACTGGCAACACGGTCAAGCCCGCCTGGGCAGACCAGGGCTACACGGGCAAGCAAGCCAAGGGGATGCCGCCTGAGCTCAATGGTGATGGCCGTGCTCGCCATGCACGTGGCGGTGGGCGATTTCTTCTTCAGACGCTGCGCGCACATCCATGACTTTCAAAACAAAGCGCAGTTCTTTGCCCGCGAGCGGGTGGTTGCCGTCGAGCAGCACGGTGTCGCCCTTGATTTTCGTGACGTTGAACACCTGCATGCGGCCGTCCTCGCCATGGCCTTCGAGCTGGCCGCCCACCTTGACACCCGGCGGAAACTGCTTTTTGGGCAGGGTGCGCAGCAGGCTTTCATCGCGCAGGCCAAAGGCATCTTGCGGCTGCAACTGCAGCGTGACCTGGTAGCCCGCTGCCTTGCCTTCGAGGGCTTGCTCAATTCTGGGCAGCGTGTTGCCGTAGCCGCCGTGCAGGTAAACCGTGGGGTCGGCGCTTTCTTCCACCAGCTTGCCGTGGGTGTCTGTCACCTTGAAGCTCAGGGTCACAGCGGTGTCTTTTTTGATGATCATGGTGTGTTTTTATGTATGAAAAATGGCTCTGTGGCAATGTACATGGGCATCAGTAGCTATATAAATCATAGCATCTAGTGTGGCGTGTCAGCGGCAGGCCTGCAGGGTTTTGCCCAGCAGCTGTGGTTTAAGGGCTTCTAGCTGCGCCCGCAAGTCAGGCGTTGCGGCGGCCAGCTTGAGCTTTTGGCCGCGCAGTTCGGGTTGTGACTGAATGACCCTGGCGGTTTTCACCCCCAGCCTGGCGATGCGTTCGAGTTCGGCCTGTGCATCGAGCTGGTCGCTGAAGTTGCCCAACGACAGACCCGGCTCCAGCGCCGGGTCGTTCAGGCTCTGGAACGACACATTGCGCTGGCGCAACTCAGCCCTTTTTTTGGCAAGCAAGTCAGCGCTGGCGTACTTGCCCATGTAGATCATCCAGCGCGCAGGCTCGATGCTGCTTTCAAACACCCAACTGCCAGCGGGCAAGGCGTTTTGCAGGCGGGCTTGCAAGGTGGCGGTCTGCTCGTCGCTGAAAAGGCCAGCCTGCAAGCACTGGGTGGCCGCTGCTGGCTGTTGCCCGGCAGCCTGCACCAAGTTTGCGGTGGTTGCCGCAGTGGGGTCAGGTGCCGCTACAGACTCGGGTGCCAGAGCCGGTACAGGCTGTGACTCGCTGGCCGGACCCGTTTTGCTCTCAAGCTGGCGGGCTTCGGGCGGCGTCAAAATGCGCAGGGCTTCGGGGTGCAATTGTTGCGTCAGGCGCTGCGGCTCGGACTGCGCGGCAGGCGCAAAGCCGTAAGGGGCCAGCATGCCGTGCGACCACGCGAAATAACCCGCATTGGCCAGCGCAAGGAGCAGCACCAGCAGCCTCAACATGGGCGCACACTGACCTCTGAGCTGGTCACTTCTTTCATGCCTGCCAGTGTGTGTACCAGCAAGGCACCGTTGTCACTCACACCGCAGGCGGTGCCGACCGTGCCGTCTGACAAGGCCACCGCCCTGCCAGAGAGCACATCGCGCCGGGCAAAACGGGCCTGAAAGGGCGCAAAACCAAACTGCTCGAAGGCTTGCACCGTCTGCACCAGTGGCGGCACCACATGCAGCAGGGTTTGGGCGGCGTCCAGCTCGGGCAGCAGGGCCTGCAAGTGGCCGGGGGGTAGGGGGGCAGACGCTGGCAGCGGGCCTGTCATGTCGGGGGGGGGCCGTGCAGGCAGTTCAAGCGCACAAATATTGATACCGACGCCGATCACCACGTAACGCAGGCCTTGCCAGCTGGCGGTTTCCACCAAAATGCCGGCCAGCTTGCTGTAGTCAGGTTCGCCCTTGTTGACTTTTTCGCTGTTGTTGCCAGCAAGCCACACATCATTGGGCCACTTCAGGCCAATGCGTGGGGCTGTGTTGTCGCTCTTGCCCGTACTTGTGCCAGGCTCCAGGCTGTCTGCCACGCTGACCCCAACGGCCAGCGACAGGCCCGACCAGTCGGCAGGCTGGAGCGGCATGCCCAGGGAAAACGTCAGGCTGTCGCCCCGCTGGCTCAGCCAGCTGCGCCCCAGTCGCCCGCGCCCGGCGGTCTGCGCCTCGGCGACCAGCAAGGTGGGTTCTGGCCGGGGTGCAGTGCCCGGGCTTGCCTTGAAGCGCCGCATCAGTTCGCTGTTGCTCGAATCAATGCGCGGCAGCACCTCGGCTGTAAATCCTGGCAAGCCGGGCACCACGGCTTGCCAGATGGCTTCGAGTGGCCAGCGGATGGGGGGAGTGAGCAGGAGCGTCACGGCGCTGCCTCAGTTTTTCTGCTGGCGTTTCTGGGGCGCTTTGCGGGTGCTGGGGCTTTTGTCGGCCTTATCCGTCTTATTGGCCTTACCGGCCCTGACAGTCCTGACCACCCTCTTTTCCTTGGGAGCCAGCAGCGTGCCCCGGCAGGTTTTTGCGCCGCACCAGCAGGGGTATTCGGCCAGCAACTCGGGCGTGTATTGGGCATCAATGACCAGGCCGTAGTCATAAAACAGCTCTTGCCCCGCTGCAATGTTGTGCAGCGCCTTGATGAACACGCGCCCGCCGTCCTCGTCAGCCTGGCAGTTGGGCTGGCAGCTGTGGTTGATCCAGCGTGACGAGTTGCCGCCCTGCTTGCCGTCAATGACGTGTTTGTCGTCAATGTGAAAGTAAAACGTGTGGTTGGGGTTGCTGGGGTCATGCGGGTGACGGCGCAGGGCCTCTTTCCAACTGATCACCTCGCCGCCATACTCGATCAACGTCTCGCCTTCAGCGAGGTCTTTCAGTGCGTAAACACCTTTGCCATGGACACCCGAGCGGCGCACCTGGATGCGTCGGGCATCGCCAGCTTTTGCAGTCTTTTTGGCCTTTGCTTGTACCTTTGCGTGTACTTGTGACAGGGGTGCAGAAGGGGTAGAAAGCTGGTTTTTCGGCACGGCAAAAATTTTCGTGAATTTTTTGGTATGGTTAATTCATGCATGAGCGCACGGGTGCGCGTGTGCGTGCATGCGCGGGAAGCCCGTATTGTAGGGATGCCCGAAGGCCGTGGTTTTGAAGGTCAATGGGCAGTGCGGCCGCAGTGGTCAGGTCGTGTTTGCTGAAACCGGGGAAATGTTCCCTGAAGAGTTACAAGAAGGTTTGAAGAAGTATTTATGACAACTGTTACGACAACTGCCAAGACAACCGGATTAAAAACACTGGTGATTGCCGAAAAGCCCTCGGTGGCGCAAGACATCGTGCGCGCCATGACGCCCACGGCAGGCAAGTTTGAAAAGCACGATGAGTATTTTGAGAGCGCCGACTGGCTTGTCACCTCCGCCGTTGGCCACCTGGTCGAGATTCAGGCCCCGGAAGAGTTTGACGTCAAGCGCGGCAAATGGAGCTTTGCCAACCTGCCGGTCATTCCACCGTACTTCGACCTCAAACCCATGGACAAGACCAAAACGCGGTTGAATGCCATCGTCAAGCTGACCAAACGCCGGGATGTGGGCAGCATCGTCAACGCCTGCGATGCCGGCCGTGAAGGCGAGCTGATCTTCAGGCTGATCCAGCAGTACGCCAAAAGCAAACACCCCGTCAAGCGCCTGTGGCTGCAGTCCATGACACCCGCTGCCATTCGGGAGGGCTTTGCCAACCTGCGCACCGACAAGCAGATGCAGGGCCTGGCCGACGCCGCACGCTCACGCTCAGAAGCCGACTGGATGGTCGGCATCAATGGCACGCGGGCCATGACGGCCTTCAACTCACGCGATGGCGGCTTCTTTTTAACCACCGTGGGCCGCGTGCAAACCCCCACCCTGAGCGTGGTGGTTGAGCGGGAAGAAAAAATCCGCAAGTTCGTTGTGCGCAACTACTGGGAAGTACACGCCAGCTTTCAGGCGCAGGCAGGCCAGTACCCCGGCAAATGGTTTGACCCGAAATTCAAGCGCGCCACGGCAAATAGTGAAAACGCCGAGCCTGACATCGAACTCAGGGCTGACCGCATCTGGTCTGAGCAGGACGCCCTGGCCATTGCCAACGCCGTGCGCGGCAAACCCGCCACCGTGACGGACGAGAGCAAGCCCGCCACCCAGGCCCCTGGCCAGTTGTTTGATCTGACATCGCTGCAGCGCGAGGCCAATGGCAAGTTCGGGTTTTCAGCCAAAACCACGCTGTCGATTGCGCAAAGCCTGTACGAACGCCACAAGGCCCTGACCTACCCGCGCACCGATTCGCGCGCCCTGCCAGAAGACTATCTGCCCGTTGTTCAAAAGACGTTTGAAATGCTCGCTGACTCTGGCATGCGGCACCTGGCCCCGCATGCACTGGTGGCTTTGAACAGCAACTACATCGTGCCCAACAAGCGCATCTTTGACAACGCCAAGGTCAGCGACCACTTTGCGATCATTCCGACCCTGCAAGCGCCCAGTGGCCTGAGCGAGACCGAGCAAAAGCTCTATGACCTGGTGGTCAAACGCTTCATGTCAGTGTTCTACCCCAGTGCTGAATACCTGGTGACCACACGCATCTCGCTGTGCATGACGCATCACTTCAAAACGGAAGGGCGGGTGCTTGTCAAACCCGGCTGGCTGGCCATCTATGGCAAGGAAGCCGAGGGCGAAAACACCAGCAAAGACGATGCCAAAACGCTGGTTGCCGTCCAGCAGGGCGAAGTGGTGCGCACGGAGGCCGCCGATGCCAAAGCCCTGAAAACCCGCCCACCGGCCCGCTACAGCGAAGCCACCCTGCTGGGCGCCATGGAAGGCGCAGGCAAAACCATTGACGACGACGAACTGCGTGAGGCCATGCAGGAAAAAGGTCTGGGCACACCCGCGACCCGCGCGGCCACCATCGAGGGTTTGCTGGCCGAGAAATACATGCTGCGTGAAGGCCGCGAGCTGATACCGACGGCCAAGGCATTTGGACTCATGACGCTGCTGCGCGGGCTGGATGTGCAAGAGCTGTCAAAGGCCGAACTGACCGGTGAGTGGGAGTTCAAACTCGCCCAGATGGAGCAAGGCTTGCTCAGCCGCGAGACCTTCATGCAGGAGATCGCCACCATGACCGAGCGCATGGTGGCCAAAGCCAAGGGCTACAGCCGCGACAGCATTCCCGGTGACTATGTCGCGCTGCAGGCACCGTGCCCGAACTGCGGCGGCGTGGTCAGGGAAAACTACCGCCGCTACACCTGCACAGGTAAAACCGGAACAGTGGCCGAAGAAGGCTGCGGGTTCTCATTCGGCAAAACACCGGCAGGCCGCACTTTTGAGACCGCTGAGGTCGAGCAGTTTTTACGCGACAGAAAAATCGGCCCCCTCGAAGGCTTTCGCTCCAAGGCGGGCTGGCCCTTCACTGCCGAGATGGTCATCACGTTTGACGAAGACACCCAAAACTACAAGCTGGAGTTTGATTTTGGCGACGAGAAAAATGCTGACACAGGTGAAATTCAAGACTTCAGCACGCAGGAGCCCTTGGGCAAGTGCCCCAAGTGCGGTAGCGAGCACGGCGGCATGGTGTTTGAGTCGGGTAAAAACTATGTGTGCGACAAATCAGTGCCCACACTGGAGCAGCCCACGCCCAGCTGCGACTTCAAAACCGGCCAGATCATTTTGCAGCAGCCTATAGAGCGCGAACAGATGGTCAAGCTGCTGGGCACCGGCAAAACCGATCTGCTCGACAAGTTTGTGTCCACGCGCACCCGTCGCGCTTTCAAGGCCATGCTGGCCTGGGATGCTGCAGCGGGCAAGGTCAGTTTTGAGTTTGCACCATCGAAGTTCCCGCCCCGCGCAGCTGCCGCGTCAAAGCCTGACACCACCGCAGCGGCGATCAAAACCCCGTTTGGCAAAACGGTTGCCGTCAAAGCTGCCGCTGCAACCGATGCCAAAAAAGCCGCCGTTAAAAAGGCAGCCGCCAAGAAAGTCCCCGCAGCCAAAACCGACCAGCCCAAAGTCGCCCGCGTGGCCAAGCCAGGCACGGGCCTCAAGCCCAGCGACGCTCTGGCCGCAGTCATTGGCAGCGAGCCGGTCATGCGCACGCAGGTCATCAAAAAGCTGTGGGACTACATCAAGGCCCAAGGCCTGCAGGACGCGGCCAACAAACGCGCCATCAACGCCGACGCCAAGCTGCTGGCTGTGTTCGGCAAACAGCAAGTCACGATGTTTGAGCTGGCTGGCATTGTGGGCAGGCATTTGAGTTGAATTGACTCAATACACGCACTGCTGGCATCTCAAATCGCCAGCGGGTCCACATCAATGGCCCAGCGGATCAGGCTCTTGAAGTCGGTTTGCTTGCGTGTTTCAAACAGCAGCGGCTGCCAGGCTGCCAGAAAGCGCTGCAGCGCGGCGCGTGAGGCGCTTTCAACCAGCATTTGCGCCCGCTCGACATTGGCCACGCGCTGAATCGTCATGGGCACTGCCGGGTAGGCAGTGACCTGGGCGTGGCCTTCGAGCTGTGCGGCCAGGGCTGCGCTGGAGGCGGCGTTTAGAAAACTTTGGGCTACCTCCTGCGTTCTGGCTTCAGCCCGCACCAGTGCTGAAAAGCCAAAGGGCGACATGCCTGCGGCTTGTCTTTCTTCGAGCTGCTGGGCGGCAAACCCGGGGTAGTCGTGTGCCTTGAGCGCTTCAAACAATGGATGCTGGGGGTGAAAGGTTTGCACCCACATCTGGCTGGCGGCGCTGTGCCTGGCATCGCGGCCTGCCCGGCCTGCGGCTTGCATCAAGAGGCTGAACAGCCGCTCGGGCGCGCGAAAGTCGCTTGAAAACAGCGCGCCGTCGGGGTTGATCGCCGCGACCAGCGTGATGTGCCTGAAGTCATGGCCTTTGGCAACCATCTGGGTGCCGACCAGTACATCGACTTCGCCCGCATGCACGCTGGCCAGCTGGGATTCGAGCGCGCCTTTGAGCCGCGTGGTGTCGGCGTCGATGCGGGCAATGCGCACTTCGCTGCCGTCTGGCCGCGTGGTGCCTGCCAGCAGTTCGGCCAAATGTTCTTCCAGCCGCTCGGTGCCGCGCCCCATGGGCGCGATGTCGATGTTGCCGCAGCTGGGGCAGGCGCGTGGCACGCGTTCGGTAAAACCGCAGTGGTGGCAGCGCAGGGTGCGGTCGATTTTATGAAAAACGCGGTAGGCGCTGCAGTGCGGGCACTCGCTTTTCCAGCCGCAATCATGGCAGGCCAGCACGGGTGCGTAGCCCCGGCGGTTGAGAAAGATCAGCGATTGCTCGCTGCGCGCAATGCGCTCTTCAATAGCCTTGACCAGCGGGGGCGCCATCACGCAGTGCCTGGGCTGGTGGTTCATGTCCACGCGCTTCACAGCAGGCAGACCACCGGCCTGAGCGTTGGCGCCGATGCGTTCGTTCATCTTCAAAAGCCGGTACTTGCCGCTGATCGTGGCTTGCCAGCTTTCAAGGGACGGCGTGGCTGAGCCGAGCAGCACGCGGCAATCGGTCTGAATGCTGGCGCGGTACACGGCCAGGTCACGCGCTGAGTAGCGTGCGCCCTCTTGCTGCTTGTAGCTGGGGTCATGCTCTTCATCGACCACGATCAACCTGAGCTGGGGCATGGAGGCCAGCACCGCCATGCGCGTACCCAAAATCAGGCGGGCAGCCCCCGAATGGGCGGCCAGCCAGCTTTTGAGCCGCTGGGCGGGGCTCAAGCCGCTGTGCAGTGACACCACGCGCTCTTTGCCCAGGTGGGCAAAACGCGCTTCAAACCGGGCCTGCAGCTGGGGTGTGAGGTTGATCTCAGGCACCATGACCAGCACCTGCGCACCGGGGTCTTGCGCCAAGACCTGGGCGGCAGCACGCAGGTAAACCTCGGTCTTGCCGCTGCCCGTGGCGCCAAACAGCAGCGCAGGCCTTGGTCTGGGGCCAGTTTCAGCATCAAAACCGGCCATAGCGCTTGTCTGGTCTGGGCTGAGTGCTATTAAATCAGGAGCTGACGGCGTATAACTGGTGTCTTGCACGGGCCGCTTCAAACGCCGCGCCAGCTGGATACCTGTGAGTTCCCGCAACTGGGGCGGCAGCGCAGCCAGTGCTACTTCCCCCAACGAGCGCTGGTAGTAGCGGGCCGTAAAACCCACCAGCGCCCGCCAGTCGGCGCTCAAGGGGGGCAGTGCGTCCAGCGTGCCTGCCACATGGCGGGCTTGCGACTCGGTCAGGCCGCCGCTGTCTGGCAAGGCTTGCCAGACCACCCCCAGCACTTCCCGCTTGCCCAGGGGCACGCGCACCAGCGTGCCGGGCGCTACCAGCGATGGACTGCGGTACGTCAGCGGGCCTGCAATGGCGCTGTGGGCAGGCGTGGCCACCACGATGCTGAGCCAGTGACTCATGAAGCGTTCAAAACGTTTGAAATGTTCAAAACGCTGCAGACAGCGCTAAGTGCTTGATTTAATGGCACTTTAAAGATCTTCAGGTTTTCTGTGGATAACTTTGTGGATAATTTTGTTCAAACCGCTGGAGAGCCTTTGTACACAAGGCTTTCACTAGATTGCCCAAAAAAAAAGCAATTTAAAAAGTCTATATAAATCAACAACTTAGATGCGCTATGGCTTTGATAGCGGATGCTG
This sequence comes from Polaromonas sp., assembly GCA_004293655.1. Classification (GTDB taxonomy): domain Bacteria; phylum Pseudomonadota; class Gammaproteobacteria; order Burkholderiales; family Burkholderiaceae_C; genus Polaromonas. The sequence goes on from RDZZ01000078.1 coordinate 13,874, forward strand.
TTCTGCCATAGATGCCCAAGTGCCCCGCAACCCATTTTTTGTGCATAACTTTGCTGTACGGGCCAGGTTTTGTGCTAGGAATTGGCTTGCAAGAGCCTTGGGCCTGGCTGTTTTCAAGACGCAACTCAGCTTTTGACCCCGGCACTGCTGGCCTGAAGGCGCATTTTGCGAGAGTGAGTGTGTACTGCGTTGACCAGCACTTCAACACTTTCGGGCGGCGTGTGCTGGCTGATGCCGTGGCCCAGGTTGAAAATATGCGTGGGGCCAGTTTGCGTCGCGTCGGTGTGAGGCTGGCCAAAGCTGTCCAGTACCTTGATGGCCTCGGCCTCAATCTGGCTGGCATTGGCAAACAGCACGTTGGGGTCCAGGTTGCCTTGCAATGCCATTTTGTGCCCGACTTGCGCCCGCGCCCGACGCAGGTTGACATTCCAGTCCAGGCCCAGAACGTCGCAGTCAAGCTGGCCCATGTCATCTAGCCACAAGCCGCCGCCTTTGGTGAACACCAGGCGCGGGATGACCGCGCCTTCGTGTTCGCGTTTGAGCTGCGCCAGCACCCGGGCCGTGTAGGCCAGGCTGAACTCGTGGAACGCGCTGTCCGCCAGCACACCGCCCCAGCTGTCAAAAATCATCACGGCCTGCGCGCCGGCTTCGATCTGGGCGTTGAGGTAGGCGGCCACGGAGTCGGCGTTGATGGCCAGCATTTTGTGCATCAGGTCTGGGCGCTGATACAGCATGGTCTTGACCAGCCGGTAGTCGTCAGAGCCTGCACCCTCGACCATGTAGCACGCCAGCGTCCAGGGGCTGCCCGAAAAGCCAATCAGCGGCACCCGGCCATTGAGCGCTTTGCGGATGGAGGTTACCGCATCAAACACATAACGCAGTTTGGCCATGTCAGGCACAGCCAGTTGGGCAACAGCGGCTTCGTCGCGCACCGACCGCTCGAACTTGGGGCCTTCGCCCAATGCAAAGCTCAGGCCCAGACCCATTGCGTCAGGAATCGTCAAAATGTCGCTGAACAAGATGGCGGCGTCCAGCGGGTAACGCTCCAGCGGCTGCAGCGTGACTTCGGTGGCGTAGTCTGTGTTGGTGGCCAGGCCCATGAAGCTGCCTGCCTGGGCGCGTGTGGCGCGGTATTCAGGCAAATAGCGTCCCGCCTGGCGCATCAGCCAGACCGGGGTGTGGGTGGTGGCGCGCCGCATGCAGGCGCGGATGAAGGTGTCGTTTTGAAGGGGAGCAAACATGAAAAGGGGGTCTCATTTGGTTTTTGACACCACGCTCGCCCACAGGGGCGCCGCAGAACTCAGTCAGGTAGCGAAGAAGCGACGCCTGGCAACAAAAGGCCGCGCGACAGCAAAACCCGATGCTCAATCTTAAGGCAATGGTCTTGCACCACCAGCAGGCCCGCCGCTTGCGCCTTGGCCGCTGCTGCCGGGTTTGAAACGCCGAGCTGCAGCCACACTGCTCGGGCGCCAATGGCAATGGCTTCGTCCACGATGGGGGGAATGTCTTCGCTGCGGCGAAAGCAGTTCACCAGATCAATCTTTTCGTGCCGGGCGGCCTCAAGCACGCTGGCGTAGGCTTTTTCGCCCAGCACCTGCTCGCCTGCAGCCGCCACCACCGGGTTGACTGCAATGATGCGGTAACCGGCGGCCTGCATGTAGCGCGCCACATCAAAACTGGCCCGGTGCGGCTTGGGCGACAGGCCCACCACCGCAATCGTGCGGCAGTGGTTGAACATGAAAAGCCTGCGCTGGGCCAGTGCCAGGGCGGGGGCGGGCGGGTTGTCTGCTGCAGCCGGTATTGCGGTCATATCTCAATACTGTTCAATACTGTTCGTTCAACCGTTCCTGGTTGCATGGGGACAGGGCTTCGACAAGCTCAGCCCGAACGGATTTGGCATTTGACCGAACAGTATTGGGTCATGTCTTGTATTTCACCGAGCAACCATAAGGCTTGGTATTCGCCATGCTGATGGGTTTGCCAGCCAAAGCCTCGCTCAGGCCCTGGCGTATGTAATTGGTGGCGGTCTTGATGTCATCGACCCGGGCCGAGGCCACGCTGTCGATGCTGCCTGCATACACCAGCACGCCCTGGGGGCTGATGATGTACATGTGGGGCGTGGTTTTGGCACTGTAGAGCTGACCGACTTTGCCGGATTCGTCCATCAGGGTGGCACTGGGCTGGGCCTGCTTTTCACCTATCCAGATCGCAAGTCTGGCCGGGGTCAGGTAGTCTGCACTGCCGGTTTCGGTGGAGTTGATCGCCAGCCAGACCACGCCCTTGCCCGTGAACTCTTTTTGCAGGCTTTGCATGTTGCCGACTGCGTCGCCGCTGTAGTGTTTGCGTACAAACGGGCAGCCGGGATTGGTCCATTCAAGCACCACCAGCTTGCCTTTGAAGTCACTGAGCTTGTGGCTTTTGCCAGCCGTGTCCAGCGCTGAAAACTCTGGTGCGGCCTGACCCACAGCGGCTGTTGCAGCCTGTGCAAACAGCGGGTGTGCCGCCGCTGCAGTGACCACAGGCAAAACCAGAGACGAGGAAAAACTGCGACGGTTCAACATGGTGAAAACTCCTGGAGAATAAAGATAAAGGTCAAGAACAAGGTTTTAAAGTTTGGCCAGCTCGGCCCGCACATCACCCACCGACAAAATCTCAGACAGCACCACTGGCGCGCGGCCCGGTTTGTAGATCACGTACACCGGCACCCCAGTGCGGCCCAGTTGAGCCAGTGCTGCAGTCACCGCCGGGTCGCGGCGCGTCCAGTCGGCGCGCAACAAGGCGACTTTCTTGGTTTCAAAATCTGCCAGCACCGCTGCATCGTTGAGCGTGGTTTTTTTGTTGTACTGGCACGTCACGCACCAGGCGGCGGTAAAGTCCACAAACACGCTTTGTCCCTGGGCATTGAGCTGGTCCACCCGGCCCGGCTCCCATGCTTGCCAGCCCGTGGCAGATGCACCAGCACGGGCCGTGCCGGTACCGGCGGTTTCCTGCGATTGAATGACATTGGGGCCGATAGCGCTTACTGCTGCTGCACCAGCTGCTATTGAAAGCGTAGCAATCACCAGGCGCGTGCGACCCTTGAGGGTCAGCGCCCAGATGACCAGCGCCATCAACACCAGCAAACCCAGCAGTGCGCCTGCGCCATCAATGCCGCTTTGCTGGCCCAGCACCCACACCAGCCACACCACCGTGGCAAACATCGGAAAAGCCATCAGCTGCTTGAAGGTCACCATCCACGCGCCGGGGCGGGGCAGGGCGCGCGCCACGGCAGGCACCACACTGGCTGCCAGATACGGCAGCGCCATGCCCACGCCAATCGCACCAAACACGGCCAGCGCCTGCACGGCAGGCAAACCCACGGCGTAGCCGAGTGACGCGCCCATGAAAGGTGCCGTACACGGTGAGGCAATCGCAGTGGCCAGCACGCCGGACAAAAACGCGTCAATCGCCGGGTTCCTGGCCTGCAGACTGGCAACGCGGCTGGGCAAAAAGTTGCCAAACTCAAACAGCCCCGCCAGGTTCAGGCCGATAAGCGTGAACAGCACCGCCAGCGCCGCCACCACGGCGGGGCTTTGCAACTGAAAGCCCCAGCCCAGTTGCTCGCCCGCTGCCCGCAAGCCCAACAGCAGCGCCCCCAGCGCCAAAAACGACAGCACCACGCCAGCGGTGTAGGCCAGGGCCGCAGTCACGCGGGTGGCTCGGTCCTTGACATGTACAAAACTCACCACCTTGATGGCCAGCACCGGAAACACGCAGGGCATCAGGTTCAAAATCATCCCGCCCAGCAAAGCCCCCAACAGCGCGGCCCACAGGCCCAGCGGTGCGGTGCTGGCCTGAAGGGGTGCCGCGCCGCTGGACGCGTTGGCCTTGAGCGCGGCCTCCAGTGCCGGTGGCAAGACCGCTGCTGCTGCCAGCTTGGGCCACTCGCCCGTGACCGGGGCTTCGATTCGGTAGGCGCGACTGGTAGCGTCACCCTCAAGCGCGACCACGACGGGCATCACGGTGGGGCTTTCGGTGCGCTGGCCTGAGAGCGGCACCTGCGCCGTCCACACCGCGCCCTGCCATGCCTGTTGCCAGGCAGCAGCAGGCTCAATGACGCTGCCCGTCTCAGGGAAGAAATCGAGTTTTTTGCCTTGCAGCGCCGCAGGCAAGCCGCTCAGTGACACCTGGATGGCCTGGCCCAGTGCGGCGCTGGTCTCGACCTGGCTGTTCCCGGCGGGCAGGGGTTTGGGCGTGGCCTCAAACGTTGCTTGAAACAGCTGGCTATTGATGGCCGTCGAGCTTTTGACCGGAATGCTCAACGCAAAGTCACCTTCCTGCGGGATGCACTCCTTGCGGCAGACCAGCCAGGCTGCCTTGAGCTGGACATCGAGTTGCGCGCCGCTGAAG
>RDZZ01000095.1 GCA_004293655.1 Polaromonas sp.
GCGATGCACCTGACTGCACCACACCCGCCGCACACTCAGGCGAATCTGACTGCTTTTTTGAAGATCACACACTGTCTGCTATTTTTTTAATAGCAACTAATACAATAAGAGCGTGCGGTAGCGGCCTTTTTTACTCAAAAAGGCAGCTTCTGGCCAAGGTAGTCCACCAGGCCGCCGGTGTCTTGCGGCGTCAGCGCCTCCAGCACGGCCAGCAAATCACGCGCCGCCTCTGGTGCAGGGCGTACATTCAAGCCGGTCTTGGCGAAAGGCTCGCTCAAGGCGGTGCTGACAGTGCCGGGGTGCAGCGCAACACAAATGCTTTGCCGGTTGCGCCGCGTCAGCTCAATCGACGCGGTTTTAACCAGCTGGTTCAGCGCCGCTTTGGACGCCCGGTAGCCGTACCAGCCACCCAAAGCGTTGTCACCAATGCTGCCCACTTTGGCAGACAGAAAACCCGCCACGCAGCGCCCCTGCTTGGGCAACAAGGGAAAAAAGTGCTTCATCACCAGCCCTGGGCCGAGGGTGTTGATTTTAAAAACATGCTCCAAATAACCCACGTCCAGATTCGCCCAGCTGCGCTCCGGCTGGCCAGAAGCCCCGTGCAAAAAACCTGTGGCCACGATCAGCAGGCGAAGCTCCAGGTTTGCAGCGGCGCACACCTCCGCTACCGCCTGCGCGGCGCTGGCAATGCTCGCTTCCTGAGAAAAGTCGATGCCGGGATCAGTGCGCCGCCCCAAACCCAGCACCTGCGCATGGTGGCCATCGCGCTCCAGCTGCGCTTGCAGAGCTGCGCCCAGACCACCACTGGCACCGATGACAACAGCCAGGCTTTGAGTTTGAGTTTGAGTTTGGGCAACCATCGAGTTTTTATCAGAGTTCATCAAAGTCCATTCAATCAAGCGGCTGTAGCGTGCCCAACTGCTCAAATAAGTCCATCAGCTCGTGGATTTGGGTACTGGGGTTCAAGGCGTTTTCATGGGTAGCGGCGTGCAGCACCTGGACTGCATGCTGTCGGGCAACGGGAAGCCGTGGAATCAGTTTGTCAAACAGGTTTTTAGAGTCGCCTTTGTCATACCCCTGCATGTCGTCCTGGTCGCGTAACGTCTTCACCACCAGATCACCAGCAGAATGGTTGCCAACGCCGATGTAGGGGCTACGTGTCTGACGATCACGATCAATGGCGCAATAAACCTTGTCGCAATTCCGACGCCGCTCAATGGCCTCCTTGACGATATTCAGGGGGTCATTTTTCCCGCAGTGCGCGATTTCCACCTGTGCATAGGAGCGAAAGTAACGGGCGGCATCCTGCAAATAAATCAGGCTGGACTTGGTGTCTTCGCAAATCACCAAGACCCGAGCTTGCTGTCTGAAGCTCGGCTTTTTTCGGTCAAAACGTGAAGCACTGCGGGCCATGACGGTTAACCCCGCTTGAGTATCGGCAAACCACGGTACCGACCTTCGTAATAACGCTTTTCAATATCTTCGCTATCTCTGCCCTCAAAGTCGTGAATCGCTCTGAGCTGGGTTGCACCGTTGATATCGCGCTCGGTAATCCAGAATTGGTCACGGCGCAGCAACTTGGCGTCCATCAGGTGCGTGTCGTGGGTGGTGAAAATCAGTTGGGACGCAGTTTCCAAATGAATATGCTTTTCCACAATGGCGGCAACGATTTTTGGGTGCAGGCTGCTGTCGAGTTCGTCCACGACCAAGACAGAAACGTCACTGCTATTTTTAATGAACCACGGCACCCAAAATCCGATCAGGTTTTTGGTGCCTTCCGACTCATTTTCAAAGCTCAAGTCAGCGCTTCCTAGTGCAGTCTGATGGGTGAGAATGGTTTCAGTTTTTTGGTGACTTGCATGGGAGGCGAGTGTTTCTGTCACATCACCCGACAGTAAGCGCATGCCAAGTCCAGGCGACTTGGTAGTTTTAACCGTGATTTTTGAGATCGGCACATCTACCTCATCTAAAAACGAAGCCATGCTATTTGCAATGCGATCATTGCTTGCCGCCAAGCGCTGGGCAATCTTGGCAGATTCACCCATGCCATCCAGAAGAACGCAAGACATCAATCCTTTTATCCACTGAAACGGTTGCCGCAACGAATCAAGTGACTCGCTGCTGTTGGCCACCGCCTGGGCAATGAAAAAAAGTTTCGGAGGTGTCAGTTTTTTCCATGCTTCCAGAACCTCAATGCCCAACGCTTTAACCAGATTTTGTCCAAAGACATAGCCTTCACCGTCCACTGTGTGTGACCGCTCGTAAAGCAAAGACTCTTGCCCCTTTGGAAAAGCCGACAACTTCTCGCTGACGACCCGGTCAGCCGTGACTGCCACGTTAAATTGATATCGAACGTCAGCTTCAATGAAATGCAGTTCAAACAGACTCGGCTGATCGGCAAGCTCAGGATCAAAACAAAATGGCGTCACGGGCAAAGGAGTATCGCTATTTGTCGGTGCAAGAGTAGCGATGCGTCCAATGACGTCCAGAGCCTTGAGCAGATTGCTTTTGCCGGAAGCATTCGGGCCATAAATCACGGCGACCTTGAGCAAGTCAGGAAAAGCCTCGCCGGTCAGCTCTGGCTTGAAGACGTTTTCACGCTTGCGCAACCTGGGAGCAGCCACCATCGACAGGGTTTGCTTTTCACGGAATGACCGGAAGTTGGAGACTGAGAATTCGATCAACATACAGAAATCTCGCGGTTTGAAACCATGTTCAATCGCGATTCTGACATTTTTTCAGAACCAACTGCAGATTTTCTGCAGTTGGTTCTCTTCAAACCTCATCCATAAACCGTACCTTGACGCTTTTGC
>RDZZ01000079.1 GCA_004293655.1 Polaromonas sp.
AAAAATATCGGCTGCCATCGCGCTCAAATTGGAAATGGTGTCGAGCAGTGACTCGCCTTTGGTGGCCGACGAGCGGGCGATGTCCAGCGTGATCACGTCTGCAGACAGCCGCGTGGCCGCGATATCAAAGGTGGTACGGGTGCGGGTAGAGTTTTCAAAAAACAGATTGAACACACTCTTGCCCCGAAGCAGCGGCACCTTTTTGACCTCGCGGTCACTGACGGAGACAAACTTTGACGCTGTATCCAGAATATGTGTCAGCGTGGCCTTGGGCAGGCCCTCTGTGGACAGCAGATGAATCAGCTCGCCATTTTTATTGAGCTGTGGGTGTCGCTTGTACAGCACGGTTTTTTTCCTTACTTTTCTTGCACACAAAAGGTCAGTTGGCCAGCGGCATCGCGTGCCAGCGCCAGGCTCTGTGAAGCAGGCAGCACCACACGTGCGATGGCCAGGTCAGGCTGCACAGGCAACTCACGCCCGCCCCTGTCCACCAGCACCACCAGCTTGACGCTGGCCGGGCGGCCATAGTCGAACAACTCATTGATGACCGCGCGCAGTGTCCGTCCGGTGTACATCACGTCATCGACCACAACCAAATGGGCACCGTTGACATCAAAAGGCAGCAGCGTCTGCCCGCCGGATGCCAGACCACGGCTGGAGAAATCATCACGGTGCATGCTCGACGAGAGCGAGCCTGTTTTACCGGGCAACTTCAAGTCGAGTTGCAGGCGCTCGGCCAGCCAGACGCCGCCTGATGCGATACCCACCAGCTGGGGTGGTGCTGCATAGCTGGCCATCAACAGCTGCATGGCTTTGAGCAAATCACGGTACAACGCCTCGGCATCCAGGCTCAAGCTACTCATGGGGCAAACTCCTCAAAAACTGCTCCAAAATAATACAGGCCGATGCAGCGTCTGCGTCTTTTGCGCCACTGGCAATAGCCTCTGTGGTGCTGTAGCGCTCATCGACTTCATACACCGGCAGGGCAGACAGCGCGCGCAGCTGGCGCGCGAACTTCTTGGCACGTGCGGTATTTTCGTGGGCGGCTCCATCGGGATGGTAAGGAACCCCGACCACCAGTGCGTCGGGTTGCCATTCTTTGATACGCAGAGCCACAGCTTGCAGCCGCGTGTTGGCTGTGGCCACAATGGTGGGTTGCGCTGTAGCAGTGCGGGTTAGCCGATTGCCGCTGGCAACGCCTGTGCGTTTGAGGCCGAAGTCAAAGGCTAAAAAGGTTTGCGGGCCAACAACCCAAGATGGACTTGCATCCAGCTTCACGCGTGGCCCGCGTCAGGTGACAACATCCAGCTTTCAAAGCCGAGAAGCATCAGGGCCTTGTCGTAGCGCTGCTCGACAGGCGTGTCAAAGATCAGCGCCAGATCAGCCGCCACGGTGAGCCAGCTGTTGTCTGAAATTTCAGATTCAAGCTGGCCCTCACCCCAGGACGAGTAGCCCAGGGATACAAAGATTCGGCGTGGACCGGCGCCCGTTGAAAGCGCCTCCAGCACATCTTTGGAGGTGGTCATCTCAAGCCCGCCAGGAATACTCATGGTCGAGGCGTACACCGACTCGTGGCCGGGCATCATGGATTCATGCAGCACAAAACCCCGCTCGGTTTGAACCGGCCCGCCCTGAAACACTGGGGACTGCACCAAGTCCTGCCTGCGCAGTGGTAATTCGACCTTGTCAAACAGCTTTTTGAGGCTGATATCGCTGGGTTTATTGATGATGAGCCCGAGCGCACCGCGGCCCGAGTGCTCACACATGTAGATAACGCTTTTGGCGAAGCCCTCATCCTCCAGGCCGGGCATGGCGATCAGAAAGTGGTGCGTTAGGTTGATCGTTCCGAAATCCGTAGTCATTGACGGATTTTAAGCGTAGTGGTTGTCTGCATCCAGGCAGTTTCGCTACCATTGTTCACATGGAAAAGAAATACCAGACAGGTTTGATGTGGTTTAGGCGCGATTTACGGACAGAGGACAACGCTGCGCTGCACCATGCGGTGCAATCTTGCTGCCGTGTATTTTGCGTTTTTGTCTTTGACCGCGACATCTTGGAGCCGCTTTCTTCACAGGACCGCCGAGTCGAGTTCATCCACGAATCGTTGCTGGACTTGGACAGCCAGCTGCGGCAACTGGCGCGTGAAAACGACACCCCAGATGTGGGCCTGCTGGTCCAGCATGGCGTTGCCAGTGACGTTATGTCTTTGCTTGCTCACCAACTCAGTGTGGATGCCGTTTTTGCTAACCACGACTACGAGCCTCAGGCCATCGCCCGGGACGCCAGAATACTCGCGCTGTTGCACAGTCAGAGCGTGGCGTTTCACACGTTCAAGGACCATGTCATTTTTGAAAAGTCTGAAGTGCTGACGCTTGCAGCCAAGCCGTACAGCGTCTTTACGCCCTACAAAAATGCGTGGTTGAAAAAAGTAGATGATCTCCATCTAAAGCCTTACCAGAGCGAAAAATATGCCAGTGCTCTGGCAGCGATTCCAGCAAAGCACCGCGCCGGCATGCCAACGCTCGAAGCCATAGGCTTTACAAAAACCAACCTGAAAACCTTGAAGATACCCACCGGCAGCACAGGCGGCGCGCAGCTGTTCGACGATTTTTTGTCGCGCATCGATGATTATGGAAAAACGCGTGATTTCCCGGCTGTCAAAGGCCCCAGTTATCTGGGTGTCCATTTGCGGTTTGGCACGGTGTCCATCAGAAAACTTGCAGCCACAGCACTGGCGTTATCAAGGCAGGGCAGCGAAGGCGCTTCTGTCTGGCTCAACGAATTGATCTGGCGTGATTTTTACGCACAAATACTTAGCAACTTCCCGCATGCTGCCACGCAATCTTTCAAGCCCGAGTACGACCTGATTGCGTGGGAGAAGGGGCCGCAGGCTGATGCACTGTTCAAGGCATGGCGTGAAGGCCAGACAGGCTACCCACTGGTTGATGCTGCGATGGCACAAATCAACCAGACAGGCTATATGCACAATCGCTTGCGCATGGTGGTGGCGAGCTTTCTGGTCAAAGACCTGGGGCTGGACTGGCGCTGGGGCGAGCGCTACTTTGCCGAGAAGCTCAATGACTTTGACCTGTCGGCCAACAATGGTGGCTGGCAATGGGCAGCCAGCAGCGGCTGTGACGCCCAGCCTTACTTCAGAATTTTCAACCCGGTCAGCCAAAGCGAAAAGTTCGACAGAGATGGAAAATTCATCCGGCGGTACCTGCCCATGCTGGAAAAACTGCCCGTCAAGGCCTTGCATAGCCCTTGGCTGGCGTCTCCCATCGAGCTGGCAGCAGCTGGTGTGGTGTTGGGCCACACCTATCCGTATCCAGTTGTCAGACACGACGAGGCGCGTACACTGACTCTACAACGCTATGCGGTAGTGAAGAAGACCTGACACATCGCGCTATGTTTTTTATAGCTGTAAGTGCTTACAAAACATGCCATAGAGCATGTTTTCATGCTTGAACAGCACGTGCTATGCTTTTCATAGCTGAAAGTGCTTATAGAACGTGCCGTGGGGTATGTTTTCATGCTCAAACAGCAGCAGTTTCCAGGCTGCAGTAGTGCCGCACCAGACTCATCAACTCGTCCTCTGAGTAAGGCTTGCCGAGATAGTGGTCAACACCCAGTTCTTTGGCGTGCTCACGGTGCTTGCCAGCAATGCGTGAGGTAATCATCACGATGGGCAAGTCGCTCAGACGCGGATCAGAGCGGATGTTGCGCGCCAGATCGAAGCCATCCATGCGCGGCATTTCGATGTCGGACAGCACCACCGTTGGCAGCTCTTCCTGCAAGCGCTCAAGGGCCTGCAGACCATCTGCCGCCATAACGACTCTGTAACCCTCGCGCTGCAGCAGACGCTGCGTGACGCGCCGCACAGTGATCGAGTCGTCCACCACCATGATCAGCGGGATTTTCGGGGCCGCAGGTACTAAAGACGTCTGAGACGTCTGTTTAGACACGCGGTTGTCTGCTGATTCGAGCATGTGCGGCTCTGCCCGGTCCGCACTCAGCGCACGTGCCTGTTCACCATAAATCGTGGCCAGTGCGACAGGGTTATAGATCAGGATCACAGCGCCAGAGGCGAGTACAGACATACCCGCCAAGCCTGGCAGGCGAGACAGCTGTGGCCCCAGGTTTTTAACCACGACTTCCTGGTTACCCAGTACTTCGTCCACGTGCAGGGCAATGCGCTGCGCAGCACTTCGGAAAATCACAACGGGCGTGGTTTTGGTTTGCACTTCGCTGGTATTGTGCGACGACTGCAGCAAAGCGCCCGACCAGAAGAAAGGAACCTGCTCACCAGCGACGTCCAGAGAGCCGCTGTTGTAGGCTTGCTGAAGTTCTTTGGCCGTTGCCCGACGCACGGTTTCCACCACACTGGCAGGAACACCCACCGACAGGTTCCCGGCACGCACCATCACCACCTGCGTCACAGCTGTCGTCAAGGGCAGAACCAGTTTGAAGTGAGTACCCTGGCCTGCGACAGTGGCAGTCTCAATCCGTCCGCCTACAGCATTGATCTCAGACCTGACCACGTCCATGCCAATACCTCGGCCAGACAGTTCGGTCACCTGTGCTGCGGTTGAGAAACCTGGCATGAAAATCATGCCAGCAGCTTGTTGATCGTCGATTGTCTGACCCGCTTCAACAAGTCCCAACATCAGCGCCTTTTCCCGGATCCGCTTGAGATCAAGCCCTGCGCCATCGTCGCTGAAATCGACTGACACGTCATTGCCTTCCTGGCGCAGGTGAACGGTAATCAAACCAATCGGGTCTTTACCAGCAGCCACACGCGCTTGCGGACTTTCAATGCCGTGCGCCACGCAATTGCGCAACAAATGCTCGAACGCCGGTGTCATGCGGTCCAGCAGACCGCGATCCATTTCAATGGTACCTCCCAACAAGTCAAGCCGAACCTGCTTACCCGTTTCTTTGGAGGCCAGCCGTACCACCCGATACAGACGATCCGAGATACCTTCGAACTCCACCATACGAGTGCGAAGCAGGTCGCGCTGCAGTTCGCGGGTTTGACGTGCTTGTGCGACCAGGTCATCTTCAGTAGCCTCAACGGTACGCTGCAGGGTACGCTGCACTGTTGCCACGTCATTGACAGACTCGGCCATCATGCGAGTGAGTTCTTGCAAACGTGTAAAGCGGTCGAATTCCAGCGGATCAAAGCCGGCTTGCAGTTCTTTGGCCTGTGCCAGACGCGACTGCATCTGGGTTTCAGCTTGCAGCTCAATGTCGTGCAATTGCTGGCGCAAACGGTTCAAGTTGTCACTCATGTCGCCAAGAGACGAGCGCAACTGGCCCAGTTCAACTTCAAGGCGAGAGCGGCTGATCATGACCTCACCAGCCTGATTCACCAGACGGTCAAGCAACTGAGACCGTACCCGTACGGATGCCGAAGCGGCTTGTCGCAAGGGTTGCTTGGCCAGCGTCTGGGGTGCAGGAATCATCACCTGGCCCGAAGATGCCACCACAACTGGAGGCACAACAGCGGCCACAGGGTCTGCAGGCCTGTCGGTCGCGCTGCTGACAGTCAGGTCTGAAATTTCTGGATGCACAATCGCCTGTACAGGCAGCGTTACCAATGACACCTCGGGCGGTGGTGCAATCTGTGCAGTCTCCGGTGTATTGGCGGCAAGAAGATTAGAAGTATCAGCCTTGCGCAGAACCTCGAGCGTGTGCTCCATCGAATCGAAACGGGTAAGGAGTGATTCAAAATCCTGTGACGCTAAAGCTTCAGATCCAAGAAACTCGATTTCCGACTCAATATTGTGGGCCATCTCCCCCAGCCGCAAGGCACCTGCCAGGCGCGCACTGCCTTTGAGAGTGTGCAAGATACGCAAAACCTCATTGCGTGCACTTTGATTGTCGGGCCGGATTGACCACTGGCGTAGCGCGCCACCCAGCTGAGGCATCAGCTCTGCCGCCTCTTCATCAAAAATCGGGAAAAGCTCTGCATCAATGGCATCTACGGCATCAATGTCATCGTCTTTGTCATCCGCGAAGCTGTCCTCGAGTGAAGGTGCGAACGAGGAAATAGACGTCAATGCCACTGGCTGCTCTGTCGGGCGGGCGGAAATGACATCGACTTTTACCTCTTCGACCACCACAGGCTCCGGCAAGGAAGGTGTCGAAGTCGCCTCATCTTGGAGGGCTTGAGCCTTTGGCGTATCTGTAGGCTCCCGAATCAACGCAAAGCTGACCTCTTCAGAAGATGACGCATCCCTGCTTAGGAAATCAAGGTCTTCATCATCCATGGACGAGACCGATACAACATCCACAAATTCAAGCGTGCGAAGCTGCTCAAGAAGTTCAGCGTCAGGCTGCTTGAGAAAACCTGCCGCAAACTGATGCAAGAGGCGCCTGATATCTTCTGCAGCATCTACAAAAAGACTGGCATTGGCTGCAGCAGCAGTGTTGCTGTGATGCGCCTGCGATTTCTGCAGTGCGTTCTCGAATGCGCGCGCAATGTCTGACAAAGCATCAAATCCAACGGTCGCAGAGCTACCGGCCAAAGAATGTGCCAGTGCAACCGTAGAGTCTGCGATAGGGTGTTGATGCTCAATAGCCCACTCGGACACTTCGGTAACCAAGCGACGAGACCATTCATCTGCTTCATTGAGGTAGACGTTATACAAAGGAATGCCGATACGCAAGGTTCCAATCACTCTGACCTGCTCGTCGGGGTTGACGTTGGCAGGGCTGCGGTTTTGGGTCTCGATCTCGGTTGCTGCCTCGAACCTGGGTTCTTCAACCACGCGTTTTGGAGCCTCAGCGGGCAAATCCTCGGCAAGGGACTCTACAAGCAGCAGCTCGGCTACTGAAACAGTTGCATCCGAGGGTTCAGTGATCTGGGGCTGCGCGGTCATGGAGAACTGTGCATCAAAGTCAGCAGCCGACAAGACCAGCTCGTCGATATTGTCTTCTTGCACAGCAGGCTCAAGAACTGGTTGTGTTTTCAGACCGTGCTGTATTTGCAGTGCTGGCTCTGGCTCTGGCTCTGGCTCTAGGCTCAACGCCAATGGTGTATCTGCAGCTGCGTTATCCAGCACTGTCTCTAGCTCAGTCACATCGAAAGTGACAGGCACCAGAGTTTCAGCCTTGGCATCGGCCACATTCTGGAGACCAGACACGGCGGACAAGCTGTCAAAGTCTATGTTTAACACCTCTTCAGAAGAGTCGGCTCCACCCATCACCGCTTCAGAAACTGTCAACTCAGGTGGCAAAGCAACTGGCAGCTCATCAGCGAAAAACAAATCGAAATCAATTGTGTCCGTGGCCTCTGACGCGATCAAGTTTGGTGACACATCTTGCGACGGTGTCGGTATTTCGGTCAGTTCAACCAGCATCGCAGGTTCAGTGACAGCAGTTTCTGCGCTGATGGGTGGCTCAAGGCTGACCACGTCAAGAACCTGCATCGGTACTGGCTGGTCAACTGGCTCAGCTGACAAAGCTGATAGATCTGATGGAGCTGACAAGTGCAATGGCACGAGGCGCCCCTCCGTGCGCATGGCATCTGCACTGGCACAAAACGGCGCAGCACTCCAGGTCGCATCCTGATGCGCAGCAATATCGTCAATCCATTTTGAAAAGCCCGACAAGGCGTCAGCGGTTAAGTGCAAAAACGCGTCTGTGGCAGGTTTTTGTTCGGCAAGCAGGCTGTTGAGCAATTGCTCCATGGACCAGGCAGCGTCACCAAACGTCGTGAGTCCAACCATGCGGGAGCTGCCTTTGAGCGTATGAAACGCGCGCCGCAAAACAGTGAAATGCCCAATATCAGCGGGTGTACTGGTCAAGCCACGCAACGCCTCTTGCGCATGACCTGCAACTTCACGCGCCTCTTCCAGAAAAATATCAAGCAGCTCATCTTCCTCAAAGTCGACTGCCAGGTTTGTGTCAAGCGGCTCGGCAACGGGCGCTACCACCGAGCCAGCAGGATTTGTCATGCCACCGGCATTTGCCTCTGAATCACTTTCAGTGACCGCGGCCTGTACATGTTGCGCAGTCTCGACAGGCTCGACAGGCTCGGACGGGTCAATCAATGACGTGTGAATTTGTGGTGTGTCAAGCGCGGGCGTGAGCCTCTCAGTGAACGTATCTGTGCTGGCACCCTGAATCACGGAACTTGCTTGCTCTGGCTCACTGTCATCGTAGGTTGTTACCGTATCTGCATCATCAGGCTTGTGGGTTCGGCCCATCAAAGGTCGAAGCTCGCCTTTGTCATCGTCATACACAAAGAGTTTTTTTGCCAACGCAGGCTGGTAATTGAGCATGTCAATCAAAAAACTCAAAGCACCAAGATTGTTGCCCAACTGATCGAAAGTATTTCCCGCGCGCGTTTGTGGCTCATTGGCTTCAGCTGTCAGCATTTTCCCAACACTGTCACGCATGTGTGACACCGCTCGGGCAGCTTGGTCAAGCCCCAGCACAGACAATACACCACGCATCTGAGAAAGCTGGCTGGGCACGTCCCTCAAGGTAGTTTTGTTGACTGGATTTCTAAAAAAAGAATCCAGTGACTTTTCAATGTCACCAAGCGATATGCGCAGCTCGCCCACTACACTGCCCATCGTCTGCTTGTCGCTGACACGGCGATAGAGTTCCTCCATCCAAGATTCAAGTGGCTGAGGCTCACCACCAGCACGAGCACCCTCCAGACGTCTGGCCAGATGCGCCGTGCGATCGGCCAACTGGGGGTCGTTAGGATCGAGGTCTTCAAAAGCAGCCTCCAGGTAAAGCACAGCAGTTGCCACCTCCATGGCCAGCTCGATAGCAGGGGGCTGTCCAGAGCGGGCGGTCATGTCTACTGCTTGTGAGAGCGCCTGGGCCAAGGGCTCACTGGGCGGATGCAACTTAATCAGTGAATCGGCTACCAAACTGAACTGGTCAACGATCAGTTTGAACTTGTTGAGGTCACCCGCAGACAGAGATGACCAAGTTTCCTTGGCTGAAACGATGCGCTTGCGCGCCTGTGCCAGCAAGGCTGGATCAAAGCGCCCAAACTGCACAGCTTCGTAGTCCACCGGCTTGAAGCGTGCCAGGCTGTATGCTGCCCGCACTGCGGACAGGATGGGCGTGTCGGACGCACGTGCTGCCACTGCCTGGGAGCAGAAAAAAAGCAGGTCTTGAGCCAGACGGTCTGAAACTGAGTTGTCCCCCCGGCTCAAGGATGCGTACTGTATGAGAACACGGGAAGCGGCACGCTTGGTATAGATATCGACACTGATCAGCCCATGTGCAAACGCTTCAAAATAAGCTGCAGCAATTTTCCAGAAAATGCGTGGCTGACGGTCAACTTGCGCAGTAGAAAACCCGAGGCTCAAGTCCCTGAGCTGCTTTGCAGCATCTGATGTTTGCCCTTTCATGATCTGCAGCACCGAATGGTCCAGCGTAGCGCGAGCACTGTTGTCGTACGGGCGGGGCGCTTCGGTGGATTTCAGTACAGGCTCAAGCCAACGCCATTCACAGGGCCATAAATCAGCTGGATGGATACGGTCTGCGCGCACCAGCTCCTGCACATCCCTGTATTGAGGAAAGAGGGACACTGCAGATATAAGCCTGCCCGCCAGAACCGCCTCAAGGTATTCTGTCAGCGCAAAGCTGGCTCGCTCGATTTTTGCAGCTGCTTCTTGGCTGCAATGCTCAGGGTGCTGCACAAAGCGCTGCACAGCAGCTTCCATGGCGCGCAACAGCAGTGCAGGCTGGGCCAAACCGACCATCTCCAGTGCACCAACGGCCTGGTGAAGCTGCTGGCGAGCGATACGGAGCTGGCTCGCATCAATTGCAGACAAGTCCGAACCCCTGGCAACTTCTGCATCTCTGACAAAGCGTTTAAGTGCCTTGGCTGCGCCATCCAGGGACTTTCGCAACTCATCCAGAACCCAAGCTAGCGGGCCAAGGTCATTGACGTTAGGGTTAAGGTCAGCGTCTGTTGAATTCAGTGCAGTGAGTTGCATAAATGGCGTGCCGGTTCACGGAGGCGAAGTTCACAGTCAGGCTAAATGGGGCTCAAGTGATCTAACATTGATCAAGTTGTGCTGCGCGTGTGTCAGGCGATTTTGAAACGGGACACTGACTGACGTAACTCTTCCGCCATTCGGGACAAGTCGCGCACCTGCTGTGCAGTCGACCGGGTACCCTCCCCAGTTTGCTCAGTCACTGCGAAAATGTGCTGAATGTTGTCCGCCACCACGTTGGCAGACTCGGCTTCACGGGAAGCCGAATTGGAAATCTGCTCAATCAGATCAGCCAGTCGCCTGGAGACTCGGTCGATCTCGGAAAGTGCCGTGCCTGCGTTATCGGACAACTTGGCACCTTCGACCACACCCTGTGTGGAGCGTTCCATGGCAGCGACTGCATCTTGGGTGTCGGTTTGAATGGCTTTAACCAGTGCAGAAATCTGACGCGTCGCATCTGCCGAGCGCTCAGCCAGTCGCTGCACCTCTTCGGCCACCACAGAAAAACCCCGTCCGGCTTCACCTGCAGAAGCCGCTTGAATGGCCGCATTCAGCGCTAAAACGTTGGTCTGCTCGGTAATGTCTGAAATCAGCTCGGTGATTTCACCAATCTCTTGCGAAGATTCGCCCAGCCGCTTGATGCGCTTGGAAGTTTCTTGAATTTGATCCCGGATGGAGTTCATGCCGCCGATAGCATTTTGTACCGCTTGCAAACCGGATTCGGCAGCAGTCAGAGACTGACGCGCCACCTGAGACGATTCCTGTGCTTGGGCAGACACTTCATTGATGCGGGACGCCATATCAAGTACCGACTGGCCTGTTTCACGAATTTCGCGCAGTTGTTCAGTTGATGCCGCCAGCAGCTCGGTCGAGGTGCTCTCGACCTGTGCCGTGGTTTGTGCGACACGAGTTGCCGTGTTTTGCACGTTGCCCACCAGCTGACGCAGCTCTTCCACCGTGTAGTTCACGGAGTCAGCAATGGCGCCTGTGATGTCTTCTGTCACTGTAGCCTCCTGCGTCAAGTCACCCTCAGCAACAGTTTGCAACTCATTCATCAAACGCAAAATGGCGGCTTGGTTGGCATCGTTAACGCGTTTGGCATCCTGCTCCAGCCCTGTGGCTTCGAGCTGCCGCTGTTCTGCAAGGCCTTGACGTTGACGACTGTCCTGTAACTGTATGCGGGCAATACCAATAGCACAGGTCAGGCCAAAAAGGGCGGCAATCACAAGTGCCGCTACAGAGCCAGCACTCAAACCAGTCTGGGTAGAAAGTTTGCTCTGAATGTCTTCGAGACCGCGGCGCAGTGGCTCGCTGTCAGCGATGATGGACGACTGTGCTTCACGCGCCGATACCAGGCCCTGCAAGTTACCCAAAATCGCACCCGCCTGAACCCGCGTCTGTTCGTAAAGCGCCATGAGCGCGTCAAGTCGTTCGCGGGTTTGTGGATCTTGCGAGCCCGTCAGACGCAGTTCAGGGCTGCCTTCTTTCAAACCCTGTGCAATTTCCTTGAAGGAATTCAAGTCTTTACCCAGCAAAAACACAGCTTCAGGACTCACGCCGTCCATGGTCAGAAACTCGTTGGCTGATTTGCCAATACGTTGCGTCAACATCACCAGCTGGCCCGATGCAGAAATTTCAGCGGGTGCAGCGTTTTGCTGGAGCTTGAGGGACGACACAGTCTCAGCTATTTCAAGCAGATCAGAAGACTGGCGGTTGATCGTACGCAGTGCGTTACCCACCTGCGTCAAAATGTTCTGTTGCCCCATGACGGTAGCCGCATTTTTCTCAGCACGCTCTACCAACGGCATGACTTTTTCAATGTCTGGCTGCAGATCTTGGTTGACAGCCTCAAGACGCAGACTTGAGTCTCCAGACTTCAAACCACGTACGTTTTTTGCCAACACGTCAGAACTCTCACGTACATCTGGAAAAGCCTGCGCGCTGCCCACCAGCGCCTGGGAGACGGATTTTGCAAGTCGTTGCGACTGCATCAACGATTGACCGGTGGCCGCTACCCGCTGGCTGACGACCTCAGCTTGGTCTAGCGCACGGTAGGCTACACCAGCGAGCACCAGAACAGACAAGCCGAGCAGAGTGAGCAAAATTCGTTGATGCTCTGCAATCGTGCGTCGCCCCAAGAGCGGGAGCACCAGCAGATCAGGATTCACAGAGACAGTGGGATCTTCGGTAGCTGCCATGCGGCGGCTGAAAGCATCCTCGCTATTTTCCGCCGTCCGTATTGCTGCGGTACTTAAAGATGCTGGATCTATCATTCCAGAAGACACGGGATCAACGGGTGCGCCTACAGAGACCATTTCCATGCTGTCCTCTGAAGGCGTAGACTTAGATTTGAACAGCTTCTGGATTTTTTCTATAACCGACATGATGGGCCTTCCGGGAAAAACGTTGTGCGCTAAGCGCCAATACTCAAAAAATGGGTCTGTTGAGCCAGCAGCTGCAAATTGACTTCTTGCCAAGTCACACCGCTGTGGTCAATGTACTGATTTCCGAAAAAATCAGGCGCGTCAAGTGCTTTTTCAGAAAAATCTTTGAAAGCTGACTGATTTTTTAATCCCGCCAAACGGTCAATCAGTAAAGCACAGTTGATTTCCAGCGCACCGTTCAAGGCTACCAGACGCGACTCTTTGCGTGCAAAGTCAGTTTTGACCACCAGCGGCTGGCCGCTCACATAACTGGCAAGGTCCACCACGCCAAACAAACCACCGCGCAGATTGGCAACCCCCAGAAACCAGGACTGTGTGTAGGGGACGCTCTGGGTTACCACCCAGGGGAAAATTTCACCGGCCTGCTCCATTGGAAACAGGTATTTTTTGTCACCAGCTTCAACTGCCAACCAAGAAGGTGCTACGCCCTGCGTGCGGGCGACCTGCAGTCTTTCGGCCAGACGGCTTTGCAGATCTCTGAGGGCTTGTCTGTTCGCCATGTTTCGGTGCTACAAACGGGCTTAGCCAAGGGCTTTGATTTTGGCCATCAATTCATCTGCATTGACCGGCTTGGTGATGTAGTCTTTGGCACCCTGACGCATACCCCAGACACGGTCAGTTTCCTGGTTTTTACTGGTACACATTATGATGGGAATGTCAGAGTAGAGCGGATCTCGCGTGATGGCGCGTGTTAGTTGAAAACCATTTTGCCCTGGCATCACCACGTCCATAAGAATCAGTTCCGGCTTTTCTTCAGCCAATCGGCGAAAAGCATCTTCGGCATTTTCAGCCGTCTTCACGGCAAAGCCATTCTTAACCAATATATCAGTCAAGTACATCAGTTCAGTTTTAGAGTCATCTACTACCAGAATTTTTTTAATTGACATCACGTTACTCCTTGATTGGTGCTGCTCAGTTCCTGGACGGTCTGCAGAAGCTGATCTTTTGTAAATGGCTTGGTCAGATAGTCTTGCGATCCCACCATTCGGCCTCTGGCCTTGTCAAATACACCGTCTTTTGAAGACAACATGACGATGGGAACGTTTGAAAATCTTGTGTTGCGCTTGATGATCGCGCATGTCTGGTAGCCGTCCAGACGAGGCATCAAAATATCACAAAAAATCAGGTGCGGCTGGAAATCATTGACTTTGGACAAGGCATCAAAGCCGTCTTCGGCCAGCAAAACCTCATGGCCGCCCTGCTTGAGAAATATCTCCGCGCTACGTCTGATGGTGTTGCTGTCATCGATCACCAAGACTTTGAGTCCGGAACTGGTAATACTCACTGTCTTTGCTCCTGTTTTTGCAGCGTCGGTAGAGGTCCACCAACGCGCAATTGTTATGCCACGCCCGTCAGGTGCGATTGGCCAGTCTATATGTGAACCATTTCAAAGTCTTCCTTTCGCGCACCGCATTCTGGACACGTCCAATTCATGGGTACATCAGCCCACAATGTACCGGCAGCGATACCCTCGCCCGGCGCACCGATCGCTTCGTCATAAATCCATCCGCAGATCAAGCACATCCAGGTCATTGTTTGAGTCACAGCTTAAGTTGCCTTCACATAGAATGCAACAATTGTATCGAGGCGGCGTTGCTTATTCACGCACAAATCAAAATCTTGTTTCATGGCAAACCCCACCTCAGTACCTTTGGACACACGGCAATTCCAGGCCGAAGACGGCGAAAGCGCACCGATTTGCGCCATGACATTTAACGCCAATGATCCAAGCGGCGCAGCGGGACTGACGGCTGACATCACAGCGATTACTTCTGCAGGCGGACATCCTCTGGCTGTGGTGACGGGTACTTACGTGCGTGATACATCTGAAATACTCAGCCATATGGCTTTTGACGGGCAAGCCGTCACAGAGCAAGCACGCATGGCGCTTGAAGACATGCCTGCAGGCGCCATCAAGGTCGGTTTTGTAGGCAGCCCTGAAAACATCAGCGCCATTGCTGAAATCGCCTCAGACTATGCCGACGTTCCGCTGGTTGCCTACATGCCCGATTTATCTTGGTGGAGCGAGGCTGAAATTGAAGTTTACCTGGACGCTTTTCAAGAACTGATGTTGCCGCAGACAACCGTTTTGATTGGTAACCACAGCAGCTTGTGGCGCTGGTTGTTGCCAGACTGGTCCACAGAACGCAGTCCATCAGCCAAAGATATCGCCAAAGCCGCTTCCCGGTGGGGCGTGCCTTACACACTGGTGACAGGAATCCCGCTGCCAGACCAATTTATTGACAATGTGCTGGTCACGCCTCAGGCTGTTTTGTACAGTGAAAAATTTGAACGTTTCGAAGCGGTGTTTGCAGGTGCTGGTGAAACCCTGTCTGCGGCACTGGCCGCCTTGTTGGCCAACGGGCATGACTTGCAAGAGGCCACGGCTGAAGCTCTGACTTATCTCGACCACAGCCTCGAAGCTGGCTTTCACCCGGGCATGGGTCACATCTTGCCAGACCGGCTGTTCTGGGCGCAGGCTGAAGACGACACCGATGCAGCACCCAGAGCCGATCCCACCAGCCGTCAGAGTGCCGACACAGGCAACAGCAATGACGATTTACTTTCCCTGAAACCTTTTTTTGATTTACCGCCCAATGGATGCACAAAACACTAGCCCTTTTATGGCTCAAAATCGTAACAAAGTCCTGTTTGAGCGCGCCAAAAAACTGATTCCTGGCGGCGTGAATTCGCCTGTTCGTGCGTTCAAAGCCGTAGGCGGTACACCGCGCTTTGTGCAACGTGCCCACGGTGCCTATTTTTGGGACGCAGACGGTGCGCGCTACATCGACTATATCGGCTCCTGGGGACCGATGATCTTGGGTCATGGTCACCCAGCCGTGCTGGAGGCTGTACAAAAAGCCATGCAGGATGGCTTCTCGTTTGGCGCACCCACTGAGCGTGAAGTCGAGTTGGCAGAAGAGATCATCAAGCTCGTGCCGTCTATTGAAATGCTGCGCATGGTCAGCTCCGGTACGGAAGCCGCCATGAGCGCATTGCGCCTGGCGCGCGGTGCCACAGGGCGCAGCAAGCAGCCCTACCAGCGCTGGTGTGCCAGCTGAGGTGGTACAACACACGCTGGTACTTGAATACAACAACATCACACAGCTCGAAGAATGCTTTGCCCTGCACGGCAGCAGCACAGCCTGCCTGATGATCGAGCCGATCTGCGGCAACATGAACTTTGTACGTGCCAGCGTGCCATTCATGACGCGTTGCCGAGAGTTGTGTACGCAGTACGGTGCTCTGCTGATATTCGATGAGGTCATGACCGGCTTCAGGGTGGCACTGGGTGGCGCACAAAGCATGTACGCACAATTGATTCCTGGCTTCAAACCTGACATGACAGCTCTGGGTAAAGTCATCGGTGGTGGCATGCCGATGGCTGCATTTGGCGGCTCCAAAGCCGTCATGGAGCAACTCGCACCGCTGGGCCCGGTCTACCAGGCAGGCACGCTGTCGGGTAACCCGATTGCCACAGCCTGCGGTCTGGCCACGCTACGCGAACTGCAAAAGCCAGGCTTTTACGACGCACTGGGCGCGCGCACCCGTAGCCTGGTCTCAGGCTTGACCGCCGCTGCCAATAGGGCGGGCGTGCCATTTTGTGGGGACAGTGAGGGCGGCATGTTCGGCTTTTTCCTGCTCGGGCAGTTGCCGCAAAACTACGCGACGGTCATGACCACGGACAGCCCAGCGTTCAACCGATTTTTTCACGCCATGCTGGACAGCGGCGTGTACTATGCACCCGCGCTGTACGAAGCTGGTTTTGTCAGCGCGGCGCATTCGGCTGAAGACATTGAAACGACCGTCAACGCAGCGGCTGAATTTTTTGCAGGACGTTGATTCAGGCATCAGATCAACGTGACGGGGAGCGTAGCAATACGCACCTGACGCTATAAAATTAATAGCTAAAAGTCCCCGTATTTTTTGCGGTAGAGGCCCATTTAATGCCTGAAATGTCGCACACCCGAGAACACCATCACCACACCACGCTCGTCGGCAGCGTCAATCACTTCCTGGTCGCGCATGCTGCCGCCCGGCTGAATCACGCTGGTAGCACCTGCATCGACCACCACGTCCAGACCGTCGCGGAAGGGAAAGAAAGCGTCACTGGCCACTGCCGTGCCTAGCAGTGACAGATGAGCGTGCCCGGCCTTGATGCTGGCGATGCGGGCTGAATCGAGGCGACTCATCTGACCCGCTCCGACACCCATGGTCATGCCGTCCTTGCAAAAAACAATGGCGTTGGACTTGACGTATTTCGCCACAGTCCAGGCAAACAGCAAGTCTTGCAGTTGCTCTGGGGTCGGTTGCAATTTGCTGACGATTTTCAAATCAGCCAGCGCCAGCGTGTGGTTGTCAGCGGTTTGCATCAACAGCCCCGAGCCGACGCGCTTGATGTCCACCGCGTTGCGGCCCTGCGCCCATGGTGTCGCCCCGCCAGGCGGCAAGTCAATCTGAAGGATCCGCACATTGACTTTGGTTTTAAACACTTCCAGCGCTTGCGGTGTGAAGGCAGGGGCCATCAAGACTTCCACAAACTGCTTTGAAATCTGCAGCGCCGCATGCTCGTCCAGCGTGCAGTTCAAGGCAATAATGCCGCCAAAAGCCG
Source organism: Polaromonas sp. (assembly GCA_004293655.1). Taxonomy (GTDB): domain Bacteria; phylum Pseudomonadota; class Gammaproteobacteria; order Burkholderiales; family Burkholderiaceae_C; genus Polaromonas. Next base: position 17,028 of record RDZZ01000079.1, read on the forward strand.
AAGTCGGGTCGGTTTTGAAGGCTTTTGAATAAGCCTGCAGCGCATCACTGCCGACTGCCACACCGCACGGGTTGGCATGTTTGACAATGACGCAGGCCGCCTCGGTAAAGCTCTTGACACATTCCCACGCGGCATCCGCATCGGCAATGTTGTTGTACGACAGCTCTTTGCCCTGCAACTGCACGGCTGTGACCAGCGAGCCCGGTGCCGGGCGCAAGTCGCGGTACAGCGCGGCCTGCTGGTGCGAGTTTTCACCGTAACGCAGGTCTTGTACCTTGATGAAGCGGCCATTGGCCTGGCCACCAAACAGGCTGTGACTGCCGTCAGACTCGATACTGGAGAGGTAGTCGCTGATGGCACCGTCGTACTGGCTGATACGGTTGAACGCAGCGACTGACAGCGCGAATTTGGTCTTGTCTGTCAGCTTGCCGTCGGTCTTCAGCTCTTTGAGCACACCAGCGTACTGCGAAGCGTCAGTCAACACACCCACATCTTTCCAGTTTTTTGCAGCAGAGCGCACCATGGCCGGGCCGCCAATGTCGATATTTTCAATCGCGTCCTCCAGCGTGCAACCGGGCTTGGCCACCGTGGCCTCAAACGGGTAGAGATTGACCACCAGCAGGTCAATCGTGGCAATCTGGTGGGCAGCCAGTGCCGCCATGTGCTCGGGCACATCGCGCCTGGCCAGCAAGCCGCCATGCACTTTGGGGTGCAAGGTTTTAACCCGGCCATCGAGCATTTCAGGAAAGCCCGTGTGGTCTGCCACTTCCGTGACAGGCAAGCCGTTGTCCAGCAACAGTCTGGCTGTGCCGCCGGTAGACAGCAACGCAACACCCAGGGCGTGCAAGGCCTGGGCAAATTCAAGGATGCCGGTTTTATCGGAGACAGAAATCAATGCGTTCATGGGCGTTTTTTCAGGTTTTAGATTCGGGTTGATGCATCCCGAGTCAAGCTCGGGGCAACAAACAATGACAAACAATGGCAAAGAGGGACGTACCGCGATCGCGGCCTTGCACTTGTTGGGCTAGTTGAGCAACTTGTGCTCCAGCAATTTTTTTCTCAGGGTATTGCGATTCAGACCCAGCCATTGAGCCGCCCGCGACTGGTTCTGGTCAGCGTGTTTCATCACCACTTCAAGCAGGGGCTTTTCCACCGCGTCCACCATCATGTCGTAGATGCGATCAGGCTCTGTGCCGTGCAAATCTTTGAAATACGCCTCCAGACTGGTGCGTATGCACTCTTCAATGTATTTTTTACTCATGCCAGAGACGCTTCCAAATTTTTCTGAACGTGTTGATCTTTATCATTGATGGCACCAACAGCTGAATCAAGCACTGAATCAACGACCGCAGCAACAGGAATGCGGTCCATTTGCCCCGCCAGGTTTTCAAAGAACGCGCTGACCGACAACAATTGCGCCTCGCTGTTGTCCAGCAGATTCATCTGCGCCCGAAAAGCTTCGCCACCCGGCAGGGTTTTGACATACCAGCCGATATGCTTGCGTGCGCTGCGCACCCCCGTGAACTCACCGTACAGGGCATAGTGGTCCAGCAAGTGGTCCAGCAGCAAATGCGCAACGTCTGCCACCAGCGGTGGTGCCAAGTGCATGCCAGTGGCCATGAAATGCGCCACTTCACGGAAAATCCAGGGCCGCCCTTGCGCTGCGCGGCCCAGCATCACCGCGTCAGCACCGGTGTAGGCCAGCACATCGCGGGCTTTTTCGGGGCTGGTGATGTCGCCATTGGCCACCACCGGAATCTTCAGTCGAGCCTTGACCTCGGCAATCGTGTCGTATTCTGCAAACCCCTTGTAGCCCTGCTCGCGCGTTCGGCCATGCACGGTGACCATTTGTACCCCGGCACGCTCTGCAGACAGGGCGATGCTCAGGGCGTTTTTATGGGCTTGACACCAACCCGTGCGCATTTTGAGTGTGACAGGTACGTTGCGCGGTGCACAGGCCGCGACCACGGCCTCAATGATCTGCAGCGCCAGCGTTTCGTCCTGCATCAGCGCCGATCCCGCCCACTTGTTACAGACTTTTTTAGCCGGACAGCCCATGTTGATGTCAATGATCTGCGCACCACGATCAATGTTGTAGGCAGCAGCATCGGCCATCATGGCTGCATCGGTGCCGGCGATCTGCACGGCAATCGGCTCGGGCTCACCGTCATGGCTGGCGCGGCGTGATGTCTTGAGCGTGTCCCATAAATCCCGGCGCGAGGTCACCATTTCGCTGACGGCATAGCCCGCACCCAGCTTTTTGCACAACATGCGAAACGGCCTGTCGGTCACCCCCGCCATGGGCGCTACAAACAAATTGTTTGCCAAGACATAAGGGCCGATGTTCATGAAGCAGGAAGGGTAGGTTGCCGAAAAGGAGGATGGATTGTAGCTGCCTGAAATTTCAGCAACCCGGGTCTGGCTGCTGCCCGCTGGCGCAGACTGCTGCGATACTTCGACGCCATGGAAGCCTGGACACAACACCTTTTGGAACTGCTGGCATTGCCTCAATATGGTCTGAGCACCGTGTTTGTGGTGTCATTTATTTCAGCGACGCTGCTGCCTCTGGGCTCCGAGCCGGTGGTGTTCGGCCTGGTCAAGCTCAACCCTTTACTGTTCTGGCAAGCGGTGCTGGTGGCTACCGCCGGCAACACGCTCGGTGGTGCTGTGGACTGGTGGATGGGTTACGGCGCGCACAAGGTCACGGACAAGATCACCTCCCGAAAGCCGCATTCTGCACACCACGGCCGCGCTGTGAAGTGGCTGGAAAAACTGGGGCCCAAAGCGTGCCTGCTGGCATGGCTGCCATTGGTGGGTGACCCGCTGTGTGCCATGGCGGGCTGGCTCAAGTTCCCGTTTTGGCCCTGTCTGGCTTACATGGCAGTTGGCAAGTTTGCCCGCTATTTTCTGATGACAGGCAGCCTGATCTGGGCTTTTCCAGGTGTGCTGGGCGGCATCGTTCCTGGCTGAAAACGCGGCGTTTTTTCAGGGTTTTTATCGAGACGTCTCTCGAAACTCCTCTCAAAACCTCTCATGCGGCAGCAAGTAGCGCCATTGCCCTGGCTGCAGGCCGCTCATGGCCACCCTGCCGATGCGCAGACGCTTCATGGCCTGCACGCGCAGCCCAACGCTTTCGCAAAAATAAGCGATTTGCCCCGGTCGCTCGCCTTTGAGGGCAAAACGCAGGCGGTTCTCGCTCTGCCAGCTGACCTTGGCCGGACTCAAAAGCACGCCATTGAAGGTAAAGCCGTGGTCAACACGGTTTAATCGCTCCAGACCGCCTGACTTGATCTCTCCTTCGACTTGCACCACCACTTCATGCTCCAGAGTCGCGGCATCTTCGCGCAGTTTTCGATTCACGCGCCAGTCTTCGGTCCACACCACCAGCCCACTGGCAGGCGTTGCCAGCGGCGTGACAAGTTCTGCAGCAGAGAAATGTTTTTTAAGCTGGCGAATGCCTGAACGGTCGTCTGGCGAACGGCTGGCAAGCCGCAGATCGGCTTCATGCCCGGCCGGCTTGTGCAGCAAGATCGTGACGGCTGTAACTGCCAGCAGGCTGGCGTCGCTGGACAGTTCAATGGTCTGGTTCAGCACACGAAATTGTGGCTCTTCCACCACCACGCCATCGACCGTGACCCAGCCGCCTTCGATGTACTGCTCGGCTTCGCGGCGCGAGCAGCCCTGCAACTCGGCCAAGCGTTTGGCCAGGCGCTGGTCGGCCCGAACGGGTTCAGTCATGGCGGGGCGTGTCCTCAAAAGTTCGGCAGTAATAAAACCATTTTGCTATAAAAAAATAGCGAATAGTCCCCGTAGATATTGCCGTAGCAGTCAAATACGTTGACAAAAAGTAACTACAAAGGTCGAAGGCAGACAAGTCATTCAACGCAGAGGCGCAGAGAACGCAGAGCAAGACGAGGGGGAAATAACTTTTGTTTCTTTCTCTGCGGTTCTCGGCGTACTCTGCACCTGAAGCGTTGAAGGTTTCCTGATTCCTCAAGGTTGGTAGCTACGATGAAACTGCCTCAAGTTCTGCCAGGGTCACCCTATTTCAGCTGCTGAACAAAAAGTTCATCACATCGCCATCCTTGACAACGTACTCTTTGCCTTCACTGCGCATTTTTCCGGCATCTTTAGCACCCTGCTCGCCTTTGAAGGTGATGTAGTCGTCAAATGCGATGGTCTGGGCGCGGATGTAGCCTTTTTCAAAGTCAGTGTGAATCACGCCAGCCGCCTGCGGGCCAGTGTCTCCCACGCGGATGGTCCAGGCGCGCACCTCCTTGACGCCCGCCGTGAAGTAAGTTTGCAGGCCCAGCAGTTTGTAGGCCGCCACAATCAGGCGGTTCAGACCGGGCTCGGCCTGGCCAATTTCGGCGAGGAACATTTTCTTGTCCTCGTCTTCCATATCGGCCATTTCGGCCTCCATCTTGGCGCAGATCGCCACCACCGGTGCGTTTTGCGCTTTGGCGTAAGCCGTCAGGCGATCCAGAAAAGGATTGTTTTCAAAACCGTCTTCTGCCACGTTGGCCACAAACATCGCAGGCTTGGCCGTGATCAGGAAAAACTGTTGCAGCAGCGGCAGCTCTTCCTTGCTGAACTCAATGGTGCGCACGGGTTTGGCTTCATTGAGCACGGCCTGGCATTTTTCAAGAATGGCCACCAGCTTGATGGACTCCTTGTCGCCCGAGCGTGCCGTTTTGGTCACGCGGTGCAGAGCCTTTTCAACAGCGGCCAGATCGGCCAGGCAAAGCTCTGTCTGAATCACCTCAATGTCAGAGATGGGGTCAACCTTGCCAGCCACGTGAATGACGTTGTCGTCTTCAAAGCAGCGCACCACGTTGACGGTGGCATCGGTCTCGCGGATGTGGGCCAAAAACTTGTTGCCCAGGCCTTCGCCCGTGCTGGCACCTGCAACCAGCCCGGCGATGTCCACAAATTCAACAATGGCCCGCTGAATTTTTTGCGGGCTGACAATCGCCGCCAGCAAATCCAGACGCGTGTCCGGGACTTCAACGATACCCACGTTGGGCTCAATCGTACAAAAAGGGTAATTCTCAGCCGCAATTCCCGCCTTGGTCAGGGCGTTGAACAGGGTGGATTTTCCGACGTTAGGCAAACCGACGATGCCGCACTTCAAACTCATGACAAACCTTCAAAATCTGGTGGCAAAGTGTATGCGATACGCACTTGCAAACGCGGCGCCGGATCAAACATCGCCAAAACTGTAGTTGGCAGCAACCGCTTGCCCGACTTTGAGCAAGTGGTCGGTGGTGCCCAGCACGATGGCATTCATGCCAAAAGTAGGGGCACCGCCTAACCGCGCATCTTGACGGTATGTCTGAAGCATGTCACCCACCGTGTGCTCGCTCAGCGCCGTCAGCGGGTCAATGTTGGGAATCGGGCAGCGCGCGCAGGGCTTGACCAGCTTGATCTGCACAGTGCCCTGATCGGTGGTGACGTGGAGCAGCTCAAGCCGGTCTTCGTCGTGCGGCAACAGTCGATTGCCGTCCACAGGGTTGTCAATGACGATATTTGGCCGAAAGCGCGCCATGTCCACAGCCGTGCTGCCTGCAGCTGTCAGCTTGTCATTGAACTGTTCCAAAGACGCCTGGCTCACCACCAGCACCGGATAGCCGTCGCTGAACTGGTTGAAGCCGTCCAGATCGCCCGTCCACTGGCGGCTGCTCAGCCGCTTGTATGATGGGTCAAACCGCACCAGACGTGCGGTTTGACCCAGAAAGTCCGTGAACCACTGTGCAGCCACAGGCCCCATGTCAAAGGCGGGCACCTGGTCGTCCCAGACTGTCACGCGGCAAGGCGCCTCCACTTCATTGAGCTTGATGTGCAGCGCCAGCATGCCGGGTGCGCGCAGCACCATTTCAAAATACTTGAGCTGAGGCTTGACCAGTGCCATGCGCGGCAGCTCTCGCTGGGTTAAAAATTCGCCGTTCTCATCGACCACCATCCAGGCGCGGTCAAACTCCAGCCCGGTGTCCAGCAGCAGGGCTTCTTTCACCTCGACACCCGCACATGATTTGATGGGGTAGACAAACAGGCGGGAAATCACGGCGGTGATGTCGGGCGTGAAGCGGGTGGTCGAGTCAGGCACCGGCTCAGGTTTCAGTTCGGGTGTCAGCTCGGGTGTTGGGACGGGACTATCTGTAGATGCGTTGTTCACGGTGTGGGGTTCCTGGTAACAAGCCCATCAAAGAGCTGCTCAATAAGGGCTGTTTGACGCGCCTAAAACATCGATTTTGCACTGGCTTCTAAAATAAGGCATGTCCCAGCAATTTGATGTATGTATTCGTGGCGACGGCGTGGTCGGCCGCACGCTTGCCCTGCTGCTCGCCCGCGAGCGCTTGAAAGTAGCCCTGGTCGCCCCACCCAGCCCCGCCCACCCCGGGGATGTACGGGCCTACGCTATCAACAGCGCGTCCAGAAGCTTGCTGGAGAGCCTGCGGGTCTGGCCAGAAGCGCCTTTCGTCACCCCCGTGCGGAGCATGCAGGTCTGGGGCTCAGGCAGCGGCTCAGACACTCCGCTTGACTTTTCAGCGCAAAGCGTGGCCCAGCCGGCACTGGCCTGGATTGTGGAGGTCTCTTCGCTGGAGCAGCGCCTGAGTGAAGCGGTACGCTTTCAAAGTCATATCGACGTGGTGACAGCACCCGTCAAAGCCGCTCTACAAGTGGTGTGTGAAGGTAAAAAAAGCACCAGCCGCCGCGAGTTTGGTGCCAGCTGGGATGTCAGGCCCTACGCCCAAAGTGCGGTGGCAGTGCGTCTGGCCTCCTCCCAGCCCCACCACGGTGTGGCCCGGCAGTGGTTTAAAAATGGCGAGGTTCTGGCACTTTTGCCACTGTCAGGCGCGGATGGACATGCTGTCGCACTGGTGTGGTCTGTGGCTACAGAGCGTGCCGATGCTTTGTTAAACATGCTGCCTGACGATTTCTGCGCTGCGCTGCAGGCAGACTGCGGCGATGGCCCTGGCCAATTGAGCCTGAGCAGCCCACGCGCCAGCTGGCCGCTGTCGCTGTCCAATGCTGAGCGTTGGATCGGCCCTGGCTGGGCTCTGGCAGGAGACGCTGCGCACACCGTACACCCCCTGGCCGGTCAAGGTTTGAACCTGGGGCTGGCCGACGCGGCGGCACTGTCACAAGTGCTGGCACAGCGGGAATACTGGCGTGGACTGGGCGATGAAAGACTTTTGCGCCGCTATGAACGGCAACGCAAGGCAGATGTGGCCGCCATGGGAGCGGTCACCGACGGTCTGCATGGCCTGTTTGCACACACTGACACGCGCCTGCAGGCCGTGCGGCAGTGGGGAATGGCGGGTTTTGCACGCAGCGGGCCCTTGAAAACCTGGGTGATGCGTCAGGCCATGGGGCGGCCAACGGACGCTCAGACCAGCACCTAGCCAGCTTGACAACATTTTTTGACGACATTTTTCGACAACAGGATAGGCACATGAAACGATTCAAAGCAATGCTGCTGGCCAGCTTGATGGCCCTGACCACATTGGCCGCAGGCAATGCGTTGGCGCAAGAAGCTGCCATCCGCAAGAATTTGGCAGAGCGGCTGCCTGCATTTGCAAAAATTGACGAAATCAGCAAAACCCCGATGAACGGCCTGTACGAGGTGCGTGTCAACGACTCTGATATTTTCTACACCGATGCCGAGGGTAATTTTTTGATTCAGGGCAGCCTGATTGACACC
>RDZZ01000080.1 GCA_004293655.1 Polaromonas sp.
TCCCTGCCGTAGCAATGCAAGCGATGACCCTCAAGTCGATGAACCCTAGGGACCCTCTGCATAACTCCCTGCGGTCTGTGATCAGCCGGACTCGGGCGGGTCACACGCCGTCATGTTTTGGTAGGCTGTCCAGAAACACTTTGCCCTGCTGCAGACATTGCTGCAGCAGGGCAAAGTGAGGAAAGACAACAAAGCCGGAGATGATTCAGCAATCCAATCAGCTTGGCATTGCGATTTTGACCTGATACGTTGAATCGTTTTTCGGGTGATTCTGGTTGGTAAATACGGAGCGGTCGTTTTTCAAAACGATCACTTCAAAAAATGGCCGGAAGCGCTCTTCAGACACACCAAAGGCTTGCAAAAATTTACCGAACAGTTGCTGCTCTTCAGGCTCGGGCGTGCCGTCCACCAATGAGGAGTCGATCAGGTTCACCAGCATGCACATCTTCTGGGCATCGCTCAGCAGGGGTGCGGCTTCCTTGAGGAAAACGTCGATGGAATTTTTGCGACGGTACTTGACCGCGTTGTCCAGTAGGGCCTGGTTTTGCGCGCCCACACCCACCGAGCCGTTGCCCTGATCCTGGCCCCCGAGCACGGACAGCAGGTGGCCAATTTCCTCTTTGTCGATCTCGCCGTCTGCCGACATCATGTAGATCAAACTGGTGGCAAAAGCCAGGTGAGGCGTCAATTTATCGCCTGAATCGCCTTTGAACATATCAAACAAACCCATTTCATTTTCCTTTGAGTAGATAGACAAAAATAATGCTGATCGGCAACAGCTGAGAACCTTCGACTGTAACTGTTGACCTTTCGCCTTTACTTTAGCTTATATCCCTGAAAACGTTCGGTTTTCCGTTTGGTTTCATGCCGGGCCAAGGTGCGCTGAAAACCCGCTGACCGTTTAGTCCACTTTGGCCCCTGCCTCAAACCACTGCCTGACGAGCGCGCGTTCAGCTTCCGTGATGCCCGTGCTGTTGCTCATGGGCATGAGTTTGCTGACCACGACCTGCTGGTAGATGGACTGGGCGTGCTGTTTGACCAGGACGGCGGAGTCAAGCCGGACGTTTTTCATCTGCATCTGTGCGCCGTGGCACATGTAGCAGCGCTGTTCCAGCACTTTTTGCAGCGGCTCATAGCCTATTTGGCCTGTAGCGCTTGTTGTGTATGCATCAGTTGCTATTAATTTAGTAGCGGATGTGTGGGTTGCCAGGGTTGCAGGCTCTGGCCTCATCCAGACTATCACGCCCACAATCACGGCAACGCCTGCCAGCGCGTAGGCCATCGGGTGGCGGTTGCGGCCCAGCTTGTAGCCGTGGCGCAGTACAAAAAACTGCCTGATCGCCGCGCCTGCAAACATCATCAAGATCAGCAGCAGCCAGTTTTGCGGGTGGCTCCAGGTAAAGCTGTAGTGGTTGCTGAGCATGGCAAACAGCACCGGCAGCGTAAAGTAGGTGTTGTGTACGCTGCGCTGCTTGCCGCGCACGCCATGCACCGGGTCAACCGGTCGGCCTGCCTTGATGTCAGCGACGACTGTGCGCTGCCCCGGAATGATCCAGAAAAACACATTCGCGCTCATGGCGGTGGCCAACATGGCACCCACCAGTAAAAAAGCGGCACGCCCGGCAAACAGGTGGCAAGCCGCGTACGAGGCCACGCACACCAGCACAGCCACAGCAGCGCCCACCACGGCGTTGCCATTTTTACCTTTGCCGAACAGCCGGCAAATAGCGTCATACAACAGCCAAAACACCACGAAAAAAGACAAAGCCACGGCAATGGCTGTGCTGGCCTGCCAGTCCATCCGGGACTTGTCAATCAGATAAACACTGGCATTCCACAAATAAGACACCGTCAAAAGTGCAAACCCGGTGATCCAGGTGCTGTAGCTTTCCCAGTAAAACCAGTGCAGATGGGCCGGCATGTGCGGCGGCTTGCTGGCGAACTTGACCGGGTGGTAGAAACCGCCGCCATGCACCGCCCACAGCTCGCCACTGACGCCCTGCTTTTTCAAGTCCTCATCGACTGGAGGTGTCAAGCTGGAGTCAAGAAAAACAAAATAAAAAGACGAGCCAATCCAGGCAGTGGCCGTGATGACGTGGGCCCAGCGCAGCAGCAGATTGGCCCAGTCGAGAAGGTAGTTTTCCATTGTTCAGAGCCTGTGCAGCGTGTGCAGCGTTGCAGCCGAAAAAGAGGGGGAGCCTCTGCATAACGGCTGTGTGGTTCAAACCTGCTCACCACTGCGGGCGCTGTAAGCAGTTATAAAGTCACGAACAAAAGATGCAGAACTTGTGTTCTGCACCCCGGCTCCGCTGCGACTTGGAATGTGCAGTTTACAAAAAAATGTCAGTACCTGCCTTTGTTGTGTTGTGTTGTGTCGCGTTGAGGTGCCAGCAAAAGGACTCAAGCAAGTACCTTGTCAGCGTCACGGCTTGTGGTTTGCAACAACTGTGCCACCACCGCAACAGCAATCACTTCAGGCTCCTTGCCGGCAATGCCTGGCACGCCGATCGGGCTGGTGACATGCGCCAGCTCAGCCGGGGTAAAACCGCGCGCCTGCAGTCTGTGGCCAAACGTCGCCCATTTGGTTTTGCTGCCAATCAGGCCGATGTAGGGCAAATCCGCCTGCTCGCGCTGGCGCTGCAGGCAGGCGCTCAAAATGTCCAGATCTTCAGCGTGGCTAAAGCTCATGATCAGCACACGCGACTGCGCTGCCAAGCTGCGCACGGCGGCTTGCACAGGCTCGGAGTGCTCGCACACCACCGAAGAGGGCAAACCCGCCGGAAAGATGCCGTCGCGGCTGTCGATCCAGGTCAGCGCAAACGGCAGGTTGGGCAGGCTGACCAGCAAACGGGTCAGCGCATGGCCGACATGCCCGCCACCGAACAGGGCCACAGGCGCCAGCGTGCGCAGCCGGGCCTGTTGCAGGCGCACCGCCAGAGCGGGCACGTCTTGCGCTCTGACCGGCTCGAAACGCACATGCACCACGCCACCGCAGCACTGGCCCAGCGCCGGGCCCAGTGCAAACCGCATGGTGTGATGTGTCGGCTGCAATGTTGGCTGAAATATGGGCTGAATCACCCGCCCGTCGTCTGCAGCACATGCCGCCTGTACACAGCTTGCAGATGCGTTTTTCAAAAGCGCACGTGCCTGAGCAATGGCCGCATGCTCCAGATGACCGCCGCCCACAGTCCCCACCAGCGCATCTGCAAACACCGCCATCCAGGTGCCCGCGTCCCGTGGGGCTGAACCCTGGGTGGACTCGACATGCACCAGCACAGCCGGCTCCTGGGTCAGGCGGGCAAGAAAAACCGCGTGAAAGTGACTGCAGCTGGCGTCAGGTGTCAAAAGCATGGTTTAGAAAGATTGCGGTGGCTAGGCGGGTATCACGGTGCACTTGTGGGCACAATAACACCCAAAATTGCATGGTGTGCCCAGATGGTTGGACGATAGCATTGACCATTGCAGCGCCCCCGTGTACCTTGCACACTGCGCGCCGCCCACCATTTCACCAAGGAGACTTTTATGCCTGCGCCTGAGCCTGCCCCGCGCCGTCACTATTTGCTGGCTTTGCTGTCGTCCATTGGCGCGGCCTTGGTCGCTGCCTGCAAATCAAGCCCCACTGTAGATGTCTCGCTGCCTGCACCTGCACCTGCGCCACTGGCCGCGCCAGAGCCTGCCTTGATCGCCGGCCCCGTCACTGGCCCGAGCGGTTCGGCCCGTGCCTCGGGTGCTGCCACGCCACGTGCTTACCGCGCAGACGGTGCCAGCCATCTGTATGGCTTGAACGCAGACCGTATCTACAAAGGCAAGATGCCGCCGCTGCTCTATGCCATCGGGGTGCTGGACATTCACATCAGTCGCACAGGTGTGGTGACGCACATTGACTGGACGCGTGCGCCCAAGCACGCCCCGGAAGTCATCGCCGAGATTGCCCGGATTGTTCAGAATGCATCGCCATTTCCAGCGCCGACCCGGCTTGGAAAAGTCGTCTATACCGACACCTGGCTCTGGCACAAGAGCGGGAAGTTCCAGCTTGACACCCTGACCGAAGGGCAGAATTAACGCCGCTGAATACGGAGCAGGGAAATCCGATTCTCCGATGTGCGGTCTTTTCAAGCAGGGGCAGAGAGTTACACGCAGCAAAAGAGCGTGGGGCCTATTCAATTTTCAGGTTCTGCGTTGTCACAACATTGCGCCAGGCCCGGTAGTCGGCTTCGAGAAAGCTGCCCAGCAGCGCGGGCGAGCCGGGCGCGGCTTCTACGGCATCTAACCTGAAGCGCGCCACCACTTCTGGCAGCACCACAAGCTTGTTGATGGCGCTGTTGAGGGCAGTGATGACAGGCTCGGGCGTGCCTGTCGGGGCCACCAGTGCAAAGTAGTTGACCACGTCAATGCCCGGAAAACCTGACTCGGCCATGCTGGGTGTGTCGGGCAGGGCGCTGGAGCGTTTGGCGCTGGTCACGGCCAGCGGTTTGACGCTGCCGTTTTTAATGAATGGCAGCAGCGCGGGAATGGTGCCGGTCACCAGTTGAATCTGCCCGCCAATCATGTCCATGGTGGCAGGCGCAATACCGCGGTAGGGAATGTGCGTGATGAATGTGCCTGTGCGCGATTTGAGCAGCTCCAGCACCAGGTGGTTGACACCCCCGGCACCCGCCGAGCCGTAATTGAGCACACCCGGTTTTTGTCTGACCAGCTGGATCAGCTCCTTCATGTCCGAGACGGGCAGGGAGGCACTGGTTGCCCACACCAGCGGGCCAGTGGCGATCATGCCGACCGGTGTGAACTGACGCAGGGGGTCGTAATTGGCCGTTGGCACCGATGCCGCGACAGTCGTGAACGGCGAGGCCACCAGCAGCAAGGTGTAGCCGTCTGCCGGGGCCTGCGCCACAAATTGCGTGCCAATCGCGCCGGAGGCACCGGCTTTGTTGTCCACCACGAAGGTGGCTTTCATGATTTCACCGAGCTTTTGCGCCACCAGCCGCCCCATGGCGTCGGTGCCTGCACCGGGTGCAAACGGCACCACAATCTTGACGGCACGCTCTGGGTAGGCCGCCGGGGTCTGGGCCAGCGCAGCGGGCGTGACCCCGCTGGCCAACATGCCGACAAGCCCCATCCGCATCAAGGCGTGACGACGATTCAAAAGACTGCAAGTGTTGAATTTCATAGGCAGGTCAGGTGACAGGTTCCAAACAATGCAACGCATTATCAGTACAGATCGTGACGCTGGCATGACAAATGTGCGGCTCAACCATCAGCGGTGCTGCCGACGCGCCGGGTTGGCACACACTGCACACCCTTGATAAAACCCGTTGTCAATTGGTGCAAATTTGTATTCAAAACAACTGATTTGCAGACAGAATATTATTCAAGGCACTGTTTTTGCTTGCAAAATTTGTGCAGCTACAAGCTGGGGGCCAAGGCAGTCTGGCAATTGGCTTGTCTCCCCATTTTTTTATCTTTATCCATCAGGAACCACCATGACACACCTCACAGCACGAACACGGCTTGCGCTGTTTGCTTTCACCCCCAGCCTGTTGAAGGCAACCAGTGCCTTGCTGCTGGGCGCAGTTGTCAGCACGGCCCAGGCGCAGGTCACGCCCATCAAGTTCCAGCTCGACTGGCGCTTTGAAGGCCCGTCGGCGCTGTTTTTAACGCCTGCGGCCAAGGGCTATTTCAAAGATGCCAAACTCGATGTGACGGTCGATGCTGGCAACGGCTCGGGTGGCGCGGTCACACGGGTGGCCTCTGGGGCTTATGACATTGGCTTTGCCGACCTGGCCGCCGTGATGGAGTTTCATGCCAACAACCCTGATGCGCCGAACAAACCCGTGGCCATCATGATGGTCTATAACGACACGCCTGCCTCTGTCATGGCGCTTAAAAAGTCGGGTATCAAAACGCCTGCTGACCTCAACGGCAAAAAACTCGGTGCCCCGGTGTTTGACGCAGGCCGCCGCGCTTTCCCGATTTTCTCCAAAGCCAACAACGTCACGGGCGTGCAGTGGACTGCCATGGACCCGCCACTGCGAGAGACCATGCTGGTGCGCGGCGATGTCGATGCCATCACGGGCTTCACATTCACCTCCCTGCTCAATCTGGAGGCGCGCGGTGTCAAGGCTGAAGATGTGGTGGTACTGCCTTACCCCGATTACGGTGTCAAGCTCTATGGCAATGCCATCATTGCGTCGCCCAAAATCCTCAAAGAAAACCCGGCGGCGGTCAAAGCCTTCCTGGCCGCTTTTTCAAAAGGTGTGAAAGACGTGATGGCCAACCCGGCGGCAGCCATTGCCGACGTCAAGGCGCGTGACGGCATTGTCAACGTCGAGCTTGAGACGCGCCGCCTCAAACTGGCCATTGACACCGTGATCAACAGCCCCAACGCCCGCACCGAAGGTTTTGGGCAGGTCAACGGCCCACGCCTGTCGCTGATGGCCTCGCAAGTCTCGGACGCTTTCAACACCAAAACCCGTGTCAACCCTGATGCGGTGTGGAATGCGTCATATCTGCCAAGCAAGGCCGAGTTGAACGTGCTTCCCAAAAAATAGACATTGCCACAGCTGCACTGGCTTGCTATTTATTCAATAGCAAACAGTGCTTATAAACAGTGCAGCAGAAGGCTGTTTGATTGATAAAAATGCAAGAAAATCCTGCCCCCTGGTTTGTAGAGTTCTCGAACGTCTGGCTCGCTTACAACGACGAGTTGCTGCAGCAAAACCACTTTGCCGTTGAAGCCATTGACCTGAAAGTCCAAAGCGGTGAGTTCATTGCCATCGTGGGGCCTTCGGGCTGCGGCAAGTCCACCTTCATGAAGCTCGCCACCGGCCTCAAGATGCCGTCGATGGGCAAGATCATGATTGACCAGCAGAGTGTGACCGGCCCGCTCAAAATATCGGGCATGTCGTTTCAAGCCCCGTCCCTGTTGCCCTGGCGCACCACGGTCGATAACGTCTTGCTGCCCCTGGAGATTGTGGAGCCGTTTCGCAGCAACTTCAAACAAAAGCGCCAAGAGTACGAAGAGCGGGCGCGCAAGCTGCTGCAAAAAGTCGGGCTGGCGGGCTATGAAGACAAGTTTCCGTGGCAGCTCTCAGGCGGCATGCAGCAGCGCGCCAGTATCTGCCGGGCGCTGATTCACGAACCCAAAATGCTGCTGCTCGATGAGCCGTTTGGCGCGCTCGATGCCTTCACGCGGGAAGAGCTGTGGTGCATTCTGCGCGACTTGTGGACCGAGCAGCGGTTCAACGTGATTCTGGTCACCCACGACCTGCGCGAGTCGGTTTTTCTGGCCGATACCGTCTATGTGATGAGCAAAAGCCCTGGCCGTTTTGTTGTCAGGCGGCACATTGAGCTGCCACGCCCGCGTGAGCTGGAGCTGACTTACACCAAAGACTTCAGCGACATCGTGCATGAGCTGCGCGGCCACATCGGGGCGCTGCGCAAAACCACACCGGTTGCCACCACCCCATCTTGAAGAGTACCCCATGAACAAAAAACAGGTTGAAATGTGGTCACCGTGGCTGTTGCTGGTGTTTGTGCTGGTGCTTTGGCAAGTGATTTGCTCGGCGTTTGATATTTCAGAGTTCATCTTCCCCAGCCCGTGGCGCATCTGGACCCAGTTCTGGGAGTTCAAGGCCATCATTGCGGGCCACGCCTGGCGCACTTTCTGGGTCACCATGGTGGGCTTTGGCATTGCGATTGTGGTGGGCGTTGCGCTGGGTTTCATCATTGGCTCGTCGCGCCTGGCCTACGCCGCCGTGTACCCGCTGATGACTGCGTTCAATGCGCTGCCCAAGGCGGCTTTTGTACCCATCCTGGTGGTGTGGTTTGGCATTGGGGTAGGCCCGGCTATTTTGACGGCGTTCCTGATCTGCTTTTTCCCCATCATGGTCAACATTGCCACCGGCCTGGCCACGCTGGAGCCAGAGCTTGAAGACGTGCTGCGGGTGCTGGGTGCCAAGCGCTGGGACGTGCTCATCAAGGTCGGCCTGCCGCGCTCGATGCCGTATTTTTATGGCTCGCTCAAGGTCGCCATCACGCTGGCGTTTGTGGGCACCACCGTCAGCGAGATGACAGCGGCCAATGAAGGCATTGGCTACCTGCTGATCTCGGCAGGCTCGTCCATGCAGATGGGGCTGGCCTTTGCTGGCCTGGTGGTGGTCGGGGTCATGGCGATGGTGATGTATGAGCTGTTCAGCGCCATTGAAAAGCGCACCACCGGCTGGGCACATCGCGGCTCTCAAAACACATGATGAGACACGGTCAGTGCTGCGCCACACCTGAAATGACGGTTTGCACTCGTCCCGGGCGCGCATCGCCGCGTTACAGCCCTTGTCCATGCCCCGGCATGGACATGCGGTCTGCGCCTTGCGCTGCACGCCGATGACATCGCGCAATTGCGCCATCACAGGCGTGACGCAACACTAGCGCATGGCCTGGCACGCGCGACTTGATCTGGACTACCGCCTGGAAGCAGGCCGCTGTGTGGCGCGCCATGCGCACACCGGCCCACTGCGCATTTTGCAAAGCCTCTACCCCGAAGGCAACCGCATTTGCCACAACGTGCTGGTACATCCGCCCGGTGGTCTGGTCGGCGGTGACACGCTGGACATCGGCATTCACGTTGCGCCCGGCGCGCACGGGCTGGTCACCACGCCAGGTGCCAGCCGTTTTTACCGGTCAGACGGCGAGCCTGCGCTGCAGCGCACCGCCATCACACTCGACGCTGATGCGCGCATGGAGTGGTTGCCACTCGAAGCCATCTGCTACAGCGGCTGTCGGGCTGAAAACCGCCTGACGCTCAAGCTGGCACCGGGTGCCGAGCTGTTGGGCTGGGATGTCACGGCCCTGGGCCTTCCTGCGGCGGGCAAGCTGTTCGATGCAGGCCACTTTTGCCAGCACATTGAAGTGCCCGGCGTCTGGCTGGAGCGCGCGCACATCCAGGCGCTCGACACACTGCTGATGAACAGCCCCCTGGGTCTGGCCGGGCACCGCTGCATGGGAACGCTCTTTTTTGTGGCGGGCAGCAAGCTGGCGCGCCATCGCAGGCAGCAAGCCCTGGACAAGGCGCGTGAGGTGATCGAGACCCACCCGCTGTGTACCACGGCAGGGGCGACCAGCCCAGACGGGCAAGTGGTGGTGGTCAGGGTGCTGGCCCCGGTGGTGGAGCCTGCCATGGCGCTGCTCAAACAGGTCTGGCTGACATGGCGCGGGCATTTCTGGCAACAGACGGCCTGCAGCCCGCGCATCTGGGCGACTTAAACGTCAAACGTCAAACGTCAAACATCTGCTGTACCGTGCCTTGTTGCTGCTTAGAGACCCTGGTTGCCTGGTGGGCGACGTTTTCTGCGCGTGTGCAGCACACTTGAAATTGAACCCGCTTTGAAATACGTTGTAGCTGTCCGGGCATTGTGCGAGTTCACGGCCAAACATGGTGACCTTGACGTGCGCTTTACGCCTTCGCCGTCCGCGCAGGAAGGCATGGCGGGCCATGCGCTGGTGGCTGCGCGCCGCCCTGAAGGCTATCAGGCAGAAATCAGCCTGGAAGGCGACTACAAAACCCTGCGTGTGCGGGGTCGGGCTGATGGGTATGACCCTGCCAACAATTTGCTCGAAGAAGTCAAGACTTACCGGGGTGATCTGCACAACATTGCCGAGAACCGGCGCGAGCTGCACTGGGCACAGGTCAAAATCTACGGCTGGCTGCTGTGCCAGGAGCGCCAGTTGAGCCAGATCAACCTGGCCATTGTTTACCTTGACATGGCCAGCCTGCAGGAAACACCCCTGAGCGAGCACTTCACGGCAGCGGTGTTGAAGGACTATTTTCAAGCCCAGTGCGAACGCTTTCTGGTCTGGGCAGACCAAGAGCTGGCGCACCGCGCAGCGCGTGATGCCGCGCTGGCCGCGCTGGCTTTTCCGCACACCAGCTTCAGGCCCGGCCAGCGTGAACTGGCCGAGGCCGTCTATAAAGCCGCAGTCGCTGGCCAGTGCCTGATGGCGCAGGCCACCACAGGCATTGGCAAAACCATAGGCACGGTGTTCCCGCTGCTCAAGGCCATGCCCGGGCAGCGCCTGGACAAGCTGTTTTTTCTGGCCGCCAAGACCCCCGGACGCAAGCTGGCCCTGGACGCGCTGACCCTTTTGAAGGGCAGCGCTCAGGGCTTGGCAAAACAACCAGAACGACTGCCATCACCGTTACCGTTGCCGTTACGTGTGCTGGAACTGGTCGCACGCGAGAAATCTTGCGAACACCCAGGCAAGGCCTGCCATGGCGAGTCATGCCCGCTGGCCCAGGGCTTTTATGACCGCCTGCCACAGGCCAGGCAGTCCGCGGCGCAGCAAACAGGCGCAGTATCAGGGTCGGGGTTGGGGTTGTGCGCTGATGGGGCGGCTGTGCTGGACAAAGCCGCCCTGCGCGAAGTGGCATTGGCGCACCACGTCTGCCCCTACTACCTGGGCCAGGAAATGGTGCGCTGGAGCGACGTGGTGGTGGGCGACTACAACTACTTTTTTGACACCAGTGCCCTGCTCTACAGCATGACCACCAGCTACCAGTGGCGGGTAGGCGTGCTGGTCGATGAGGCCCACAACGTGCTGGAGCGGGGGCGCAGCATGTACACCGCCACGCTGGAGCAGGCCCGACTGCGCGCCCTGCATGCGTCTGCCCCCAAAGCCGTTAAAAATACACTGGAGCGCTTGAACCACGCCATGAACGACGTGCATCAAACCCAGCAGCTGGCGTGGCAGGTGAGCGAAGAGCTGCCGGTGGCCTTTTTAAAGACCCTGCAGCAAACTGTCGTGGCCCTGACGGATTTTTTCGTGGCCAACCCGACGCGGGTGGATGCTGACTTGCAGGCGTTTTATTTTGAAGCGCTGCATTTCTCACGCATGGCCGATGCGTTTGGTGCGCATTCGATGTTCGACATCACCCTGACGGACGAGCTGCAAAGCACGCATGATGCCGCTGGCAGCCTGGCGCTGCAACTTGACCCAGGCGGTGGCCACGGCTGCGCCACCCTGAGCCTGCGCAACGTGGTGCCCGCACCGTTTTTGGCCCCGCGTCTGGCGGCGGCTCACAGCGTGACGCTGTTTTCGGCCACCTTGAGCCCGCAGAACTTTTACCGGCAAATGCTGGGACTGCCGCCCGCCACGCGCTGGATCGACGTGCCGTCGCCTTTTGTGCCTGAACAGTTGCGGGTCCTGGCAGCCACCCATTTATCGACGCGCTACCAGCACCGGGCCGAGTCACTGGCACCTATGGCCCGTTTGATGGCGCAGCAGTACCAACGCGCACCTGGTAACTATCTGGTTTTTTTAAGCAGTTATGACTACTTGCAAAAATTATGCACACTGTTCAGACAGTGCTGCCCGCACATCCCCTGCTGGGAGCAAACCCGGCAGATGGACGAGGCCGGGCGTGCGCAATTTCTAGCGCGTTTTACCCCCACATCGCAAGGCATCGGCTTTGCTGTGCTGGGCGGTGCGTTTGCCGAAGGCGTGGACTTGCCCGGCAAGCGGTTGGTGGGGGCATTTATCGCCACGCTGGGCCTGCCGCAGGTCAACCCGGTCAATGAAGAGGTGAAAAAACGCGTGGCCGCCTACTTCAGCGGGGATGCCAGCCCATCTTTGCGGGACTCAGCCAGCGGCTACAACTACACCTACCTCTACCCCGGCCTGCAAAAAGTGGTGCAGGCCGCTGGGCGGGTCATACGCACACAGCAAGACAAAGGCGTGATCTATTTGATGGACGACCGCTTCACGCGGCCTGAAGTGCAGGCGTTGCTGCCAGCCTGGTGGAGCGTCGAGCGGTTGCAGGTCAAGCAGCCCCACAGCGTACTGACACGCAGACACCACTAAAATCACAGCCAACCCATCATTCTTATCTCTACAACGTCACAGGAATTTCATGCACTCAACTCTGCGATCAACCTTCCCAACCGCCGCCATACTTGCTTTGACGGTGCTGGCCGCACCCCTGTGCCTGGCGCAAGCGGACACAACACTGGCCGCTGCTGCCAAAGAAGCCGGTGCCAGCGTGACCAAAAGCGGGCTGGTGTACCGCTCGCTCCAGGACGGCACGGGTGTCAGCCCGGCGGCCAGTGACAAAGTCAAGGTTCACTACAGAGGCACTTTCCCTGATGGCAAAGAGTTTGACAGTTCGTACAAACGCAACGAGCCGACTGAATTTCCGCTCAACGGCGTGATCCCTTGCTGGACCGAGGGTGTGCAGCTGATGAAAAAAGGCGGCAAAGCCAAACTGACCTGCCCGGCAGCGATTGCCTACGGCTCACGCGGTGCAGGCGGCGTGATTCCGCCCAACGCCACGCTGGTGTTTGAAATTGAGCTGCTGGCGATCAACGGCAAGTAAATGACAGGGCCAGTGGCGTGAAGCTGGCACCCAGCCTTTTTTACATATGAAAAGTGCCTCCACCGCAATGACCATGGCGATTGTTTGCTATTAAATAAGTAGCATCCAGTCATGATGCCGTTAAGCTTTACTCCCCCGCCTGCCAGCCGCCCCCCAGCGCCTGCATCAGTGCCGCAGCCGTTGTCTGGCGGTCAGCGGTAACTTGTACCAAGGCACGCCGGGCGTTCAAGGCCGTGGTTTGCGCGGTGATGACTTCGCTGTAGCTGACCTGGCCACTGCGGTAGCGGTTGAGCACCTGCTGCTCGAGCTGGTCAGCCGCACTGCTTGCCTGGATGCGCAGCGCTTGCTGGGCTTGCAACACACGCATGCCTGCCAGCTGGCCCTCCACATTTTGAAATGCCGACAGCACCACCTGGCGGTAGCGTGCGACGGTCTGCTCATACGCCGCAGTGGCCGCGTCAACACGGGCATTTCTGGCACCCCCGTCAAACAACACCTGCGCCGCTGACAACCCCAGAGACCACACAGCCGCCGGAGCGCTAAGCAAGTCTGCCACCCGGCTGGCTGCTGTGCCTGCCGATGCGTTCAAGCCGATGTTGGGGTAGTACGCCGCCCTGGCTACGCCGATTTGTGCGTTGGCGATGGCTACGCGGCGCTCGGCGGTGGCAATATCGGGCCTGCGCTGCAACAAGGTCGATGGCACACCCACAGGAGCCTCAGGCACGCTGGGCTGCCAGTGCGTTTGCGCGGGCAAGGCGAAGCTGCCCGGTGCCTGGCCTACCAGCACGGCAATGGCGTGCTCCAGCTGGGCGCGGGTGCGCTGCAAGCCTGCCTCTTCAGCCTGGGTATTGGCCAGCTGGGTTTGCGCCTGCAGCACGTCGGTTTTGGCGGCAACGCCTGCGGTGTAGCGGTTTTGCGCAATTTCAAGGGCCCGCACATAGCCTGTCAAGGCCGTGGCCAGCAAAGCCCTTTGCGCGTCTTGCTGGCGCAGCGACAAATAGTTGACCACCAGCTCGCCTTGCGCTGACAAACGGGCTGAGGCCAAGTCCGCCGCGCTGGCGGCCTCTGCAGCGGCTGCACCTTGGGCTGCAATGTGCAGGCGGCCCCACACATCAGGCTCCCACGAAGCGCCCAGACTGGCCTGGTAGTTGCTGCGGGTGTTGCTGCTGTTGTTGCTGCTGCTTTGTGCGCGGCTGGTCCCGCCGCCCAGGGTAACGGTCGGAAACAACCCGGCGCGTTGCTCGGCCACCAGTGAGCGGGCCTGTGCATAAGCAGCCACCGCAGCGGCCACGTTCTGGTTGGACACCTCCACCCGCACCGCCAGCGCATTGAGCACCGGGTCATTGAACAGCTGCCACCACGGCCCGCGCTCCAGCGCGTCCAGTGGTGTCGCTGGCACCCAGTCCCCTGCCTCCTTGTAGGCTGCAACTTCTGGCATCAAAGGCCGCTGGTAAGTGGGGCCAACGGCGCAGCCTGTGATGAGCAGCAGAGCACACAGACTCAAAGCCGCCAACGCAAAGGCGCGAAGTAGCAAAGGTCGCAAAGGAAAGAATGTCTGTGATTTCATGGTTTTAAACCTTTGCTGCCTTTGCACCTTGGCGCCTTGGCGTTGGAAACTTCTACGGCTCAATACAGCCACTTAAACCGCCCGCGCCAAATGCACTTCATGCGCACTGCGCCTGCGCAGCTTGTCCAGCAGCACATACACCACCGGCGTGGTGAGCAGCGTGAGCAACTGGCTGGCCACCAGGCCGCCAATGATGGCAATGCCCAGCGGGCGGCGCAGCTCGGCGCCTTCACCAAAGCCAATGGCCAGCGGCAGCGCACCCAAAATGGCGGCCAGTGTGGTCATCAGGATCGGGCGAAAGCGCAGCAGGCACGCCTCACGCACCGCTTCTAACGCGCTCAAGCCGCGCGAGCGCTCGGCATCAATGGCAAAGTCGATGATCAAAATGGCGTTTTTCTTGACAATGCCAATCAGCAGAAAAACCCCAATCAGCGCAATGATGGAAAACTCCAGCTTGAAAAGCATCAGCGCCAGCACGGCACCCACGCCTGCCGAGGGCAGGGTTGTCAGCACAGTGATTGGGTGAACCAGGCTTTCATACAAAACCCCGAGCACGATGTAGATCACCACCAGCGCCGCCAGAATCAACAGCGGCTGCTGGCCTTGCGACTCTTGCGCTGTGCGCGCCGTGCCTTCAAAGCTGCCGCGCACATTGTTGGGCAGGCCAATTTCGGCTTCTGCCTGCCGGACTGCGTCTTGCCCTTGCTGCAGCGTCGCGCCCTCGGCCAGGTTGTACGACACCGTGGTGGCCAGCTCGCCGTCCTGGTGGTTCACACTCGATGCCTTGGCTCTTTCAGAAAACGTGGCAATCGCTGACAGCGGCACCATGGTGCTGCCTGTACTGCTCAGGGCCTGGCCGGTAGACTGCTCACGCAAGGCAGGGTTGACCAGGCTGGCGGCATTGGCCACGCCCACGCCTGCCGCGCGTGCGGGCACATGAATGTCTTTGAGTGCTTCGGGGCTTTGCCGGTAACGCGGCGCGACCTCCATGATGACCTTGTACTGGTTGATGTCGCTGTAGATGGTGGCGACCTGGCGCTGGCCAAAGCCGTTGTACAGCGCGTTGTCAACATCGCGCGATGTAATGCCTAGGCGTGAAGCGCTGTCTTTGTCCACCGTGACCATGGCTTCAACGCCGTTTTCCTGCTGGTCGGTGTCCACGTCTTGCAGCGCGTTCTGGCTCTTCATCTGCTCAGCCAGGCGCGTGGCCCATTTGCGCAAGTCGGCCATGTTGTCGCTTTTGAGGGTGTACTGGTACGTCGAATTGCTGGCCCGCCCGCCGCCCCGCAGGTCTTGCACGGTGCCCAAAAACAGACTGATGCCCGCAACCCGTGCCAGTTGCGGGCGCAGTCGGGCAATCACCGCCTGGCCACCGATGCCGTCCGGGCGCTGCGCCAGCGGCTTGAGGTTGATGAACATGAAGCCGCCGCCCGCCCTGCC
>RDZZ01000081.1 GCA_004293655.1 Polaromonas sp.
TTTGAGCTGGACATTGAAGGCAACGCGGCCAAAGCGGTGGTGCTTGCCAGCGAGAATTACGCGGTACAAAAAGAGCCGCGCGACGCAGACATCCTGATGCGCGCCGCGCTGGCAGCCAACCAGGCCAAATCAGCCCAGCCCGCACTCGACTGGTTGCGTACCAGCCGCTACGAAGACCCGGCAATCAGCCAGTTGGCCAGCCAGCTGGCCAGCAAGGGAGCCACACGATGAAGCGCTTTTTTACCTTTGGCCACTGCTGTCGCCATCTGCTGGCCATGCTGGCATGGCTGATGCTGGCGCTGCTGGCACCCACAGCCGCCTGGGCACACAAGCCCAGCGACAGCTACCTCACGGTGCGTGCGGCGCAGGGCACCAGCACCTTGTCGATCCGCTGGGACATCGCCCTGCGCGACCTGGACTACGTGCTGCAACTGGACCGCGATGGCAACGGCGACCTCAGCTGGGGCGAGGTACGTCAGCGCGAGGCTGACATCACCAAGCTGGCAGCAAGCAGGTTGACCTTCACGGCGGCAGGCACGGCCTGCGCATTGGCCAACGCCAGCCCCATGATGCTCGACAAACACAGCGACGGAACGTACGCCGTGCTGAGCCTGAGCGCCCAGTGCGCCAGTCTGGAGGCCCCCCTGAGGGCGGGTTATTCCATGCTGTTTGATGTGGACCCCTCCCACCGCGGCCTGGTGCAATGGGTGGCACCCGGCGTGGACACCGCGCAGGCGCTGGTTTTTGGCGCTGAATCAGCCGAACAGGTGCTGGCATTGCAGCCTGGCGGCGTCTGGCAAACCCTCAAGCAATACATCAAAGATGGCGTCTGGCATATCTGGATTGGCTATGACCACATTCTGTTTTTGCTGGCGCTGCTGCTGCCCGCCGTGCTGTTGCGCAAAAACGGCCAGTGGGAGCCTGCACCTACCTTGCGCGGCGCTTTCATTGAAGTGGTCAAGGTGGTCACAGCGTTCACCGTGGCGCATTCGATCACTTTGACGCTGGCGTCACTGCAGATCATCAGCCTGCCCTCTCGCCTGGTGGAGTCCGTGATTGCCGCCTCGGTGGTTCTGGCGGCATTGAACAATCTGCGCGGCACCATCGAAGGGCGGCGCTGGGCCATGGCGTTTGTGTTCGGGCTGATCCACGGTTTTGGCTTTGCCTCTGTGCTGGCTGATCTGGGCCTGCCGCAAAACGCCTTGATTCTCGCGCTGGTGGGCTTTAATGTCGGCGTAGAGATGGGCCAGCTCAGCATCGTCGCGGTGTTCTTGCCGCTGGCCTTCTGGCTGCGGCGAACCCGCTTTTACCGGGTGGGCGTGCTGACAGGCGGCTCGCTGCTGGTGGCGCTGCTGGCCAGCTGGTGGCTGGCGCAACGCATGTTTGATTTGTAGGATCAAACGCTGTTTGCTATTGAAAATATAGCAAATAGCCTCCGTAAACATTGCCGTAGAGGCCTTTTTCACTCATTAATTTATGCTTGCTCCGCTTTTGATGCCGCGACGGAACGCAGGCAAGTCACACCGGCTCCTTTTGTCATGCCCCGCTTTTTAACCGCTGCACTTTACAAGTTTGTTGAACTGCCTGACTTTGCGGCGCTGCAGTCCCCGCTGCTGGCCCTGTGCGAAGCACAAGGTGTCAAGGGCACGCTGCTGCTGGCGTCTGAAGGCATCAACGGCACGATTGCCGGGCCAGAGTCTGGCGTGCGTGCCGTGCTGGCCTGGCTTCGCAGTGACCAGCGCCTGGCGCAGCTGGAGCACAAGGAGTCATGGACAGACGTGCAGGCGTTCTACCGCATGAAGGTGCGCCTGAAAAAAGAGATCGTCACCATGGGTGTGCCCGAAGTTCACCCGGCGCTGATGGCCGGCCAGTACGTCCTGCCCGCCCACTGGAACGCGCTGGTGTCCAGCCCTGATGTGGTGCTGGTGGACACACGCAACAGCTATGAGGTCAAGATTGGCACGTTTGAGGGTGCGATCAACCCCGACACCCGCACCTTCACCGAGCTGCCCGGCTGGGTAGAGCGTGAAATGCTTGAAGGTGGCAAGCTCGCCAGCGTCAATGGCAAAAAGCCGCGCGTGGCAATGTTCTGCACCGGCGGTATCCGCTGCGAAAAGTCCACGGCGCTGCTGCGCTCCAGGGGCTTTGAAGAGGTCTATCACCTCGAAGGCGGCATTCTCAAATACCTGGAGACCGTGCCCGAGAGCCAAAGCCTCTGGCAAGGTGAATGCTTTTTGTTTGACGAGCGGGTATCCGTCGGCCACGCGCTGGCACCTGGCACCTTGAGCCTGTGCCGCTCATGCCGCAACCCTGTCAGCGACGACGACAAAAAGTCGCCGCTGTTTGAGCTGGGGGTGAGCTGCCCGCACTGCCACGCCCAGACCACCGCCACACAAAAAGCCGGCTACAGAGAGCGGCAAAAGCAGACGCTGTTGGCCCGTGTACGCCAGCAGGGGCATATCGGGGTCAAGCAGAGCAGCTCGGATGAGACGAAAAAGACCGATGGCTGATCTGCCCGTTCTTTACTCGTTTCGCCGTTGCCCATATGCCATGCGCGCACGGCTGGCCATTGCCGTCAGCGGGCGGGTGGTTGAGCTGCGCGAGGTTGTCTTGAAAAACAAGCCTGTCCAATTGCTTGCCGCATCCCCCAAAGGCACCGTGCCTGTGCTCGTGCTGGCCAGCGGTGAAGTCGTGGCCGAGAGCCTGGACGTGATGCTCTGGGCGCTGCGCCAGCATGACCCAGCACTGTGGCTGCAACCCCAGCACCCCGAGGGTGGTGCTGCAGCCCTGAGCACTTTTGACGAGATGCTGGCCTTGGTGGCGGCCAACGACGGCCCTTTCAAGCACAGCCTGGACCGCTACAAATACCCGCACCGCTATGCGGCTGAACACCGGGGCCTTGGCCTCACCGACTTTGCGCAGACACATCGCAGTCTGGGGAGCGCATGGCTTTTCAAACTGGAGGCACAACTGGTGGGTGGCCATTTGTTCGGCAAGCGAGCCAGCCTGGCCGACATGGCGCTGCTGCCCTTTGTGCGGCAGTTTGCCCATACCGATGCCGCCTGGTTTGCAGCCCAGCCGTGGTCACGTTTGCAAGCCTGGCTCACAGCGTTTGAGGCCAGCAGCTTGTTGGCCAGCGTGATGGAAAAACACCCGCCGTGGTCTTGCAACGAGATGACAGGTATTGATGAAATGCTACTGATTCAATAGCATTGAATGCATATGGAGACTGCGTGAAGTGCATTTCTGACAGGTCGAAGGCAGTGAAGTCATTCAACGCAGAGGCGCAGAGAACGCAGAGCAAGACGAGGGGGAAACAAGTTTTTGCTTCTTTCTCTGCGGTTCTCTGCGTACTCTGCGCCTGAAGCGTTGAAGGTTTTCTTATTCCTCGGGGGTCAGTAGTTACTACTGGATCGAAACTCTGCATCAAACCTCTGGCGCAATCATCTCCGCATAGTCATAAAGCACGCCCAGCAATGCCTGGCCTTGCTCGCTGGCGCCCCGCTCAGTTTCGGCCTGCGCATCAATTTCTGCAAACAGCGCGTCGAGATTGCGCGCTCCCCCCTGACCTTCGAGCAGCCGTGCCGCACGGTGTGCTTCCCAGCGTTCGGCCTCTTCCGGTGACAGGGTGTGAGGGAAGTTGCGGGCCCGGTAACGAAACAGCAGCTCGCCCAGCCGGGCATCGTCAAAACCCGTACGGCTGTGCGCCAGCTCAGCGGGTGAAAGCGCTCGCAGCTGGTTCAAACGCCGCCGGTCTTCATTGCCCACAAAACCGCCGTACAGGTTCTCGTCAACGTCAATGACAGCCGGCGCGGGGCGGCTGAAGACCTCGGGCCAGATCGCGCTCATGTCCGGCAAAGCCCGGGCCCGTTCGGCATTGGCCAGTGCGACTTCCTTGTCGATACCCCATTTCTCAGCCATCTCGGGGCGCAGGGTTTGCAGCTTGCGCACCACCATGGGTGATTTGTTCAAATGAACAGATTTAAGCGGCAGCCGCTCTACTCCTTCAGGCAAATCTGCTGACTTCTTGAACAGGCGCTGACGCAGTGTGGCCACGTCCAGCAGGGCCAACTCGCTGGGGTCGTGCGCCAAGTCCCAGGCGAGAATTTCATTTTTATTGAAGGGATGGGTAGCCAGTGGCCACATGATGGCCATGCAGCCACGTTCCGGCGCAAACATGCCTGACACGTGTATGAAAGGCTGCGCGTACTGCGCGGTGGCGGGCAAACCCAGCTCGGCGATGACCTGGCTTTTTTTGTGCAGGCCCAGACAAAAGTCAAACAGCTTCGGTTGCGCGCTGCGAATCAGGCGCGCCAGGGCGATGGTGGCGCGCACGTCTGACAGTGCATCGTGGGCCGCCTCATGCAGCAGCCCATTGGCGCGCGCCAGGTCTTCAAGTTTGAAGCTGGGCCGGGTAGCGCTCGCGTCGTCAGGCTTGCGGTCGTCTGGCTTGCGCGGCCAGACAATGCCTTCAGGACGCAGTGCATACGCCATGCGCACCATGTCCAGAATATCCCAGCGGCCACAGTCGTTTTGCCACTCCCGGGCGTACGGGTCGATCAGGTTGCGCCAGAACATGTTGCGCGTGACTTCATCGTCAAAGCGAATCGTGTTGTAACCCACACCAATGGTGCCCGGCTCCGCCAGCAGGCTTTCAATTTTGGCTGCAAACGCATGCTCTGGCAGGCCGCGCTCCAGGCACAACTGCGGCGTGATACCGGTCAGCAGGCACGACGCCGGATCAGGCAGATAGTCATTGGCAGGCTGGCAGTACATCATCACCGGCTCGCCAATTTCATTGAGTTCAGCGTCGGTGCGAATGCCCGCAAACTGCGATGGTCGCTCGCACCTGGGGTTCAGCCCGAAGGTTTCGTAGTCGTGCCATAAAAAAGTATGTGAAGGCATTTTGAGTCAATATGTGAAAGAAAAATGCCGCTACGGCAATGTACACAAGACTTTCTAGCTATTATTTTTATAGTGCAATGGCAAAAAAGCCGGTAGCGTGATGCTAGCGGCTTTTCCGGGCTGTCCGTGAAGTCGGCGCAGGGGCGACTTAGTTGGTCTCGGCAGACTCCGGCTCAGGCTTGGTCTTGCCTTCTTTCTTCGGCAGCGGCTGGATGTCAAGCTGGACATCACCCGTTTCGATGCCTTTTTCGTCTTTGGTGATTTTCATGTCCACCGTCAGGCGGCCACCGTCCATCAGGCGACCAAACAGCAACTCGTCAGCCAGGGCGCGGCGGATGGTGTCCTGAATCAGGCGCTGCATCGGGCGGGCACCCATGAGTGGGTCGAACCCTTTTTTACCCAGATACTTACGCAAGCCATCGGTGAAGGTGACGTCCACCTTCTTCTCGGCCAGTTGCGTCTCCAGCTGCAACAGGAACTTGTCGACCACACGCAAAATCACGGTTTCATCCAGCGCCTTGAAGCTGACGGTGGCGTCCAGGCGGTTACGGAACTCCGGTGTGAACAGGCGCTTGATATCGGCCATCTCGTCCCCGGCTTCACGCGGGTTGGTAAAGCCAATCGTCGCCTTGTTCATGGTCTCGGCACCGGCATTGGTGGTCATGACGATGATGACATTGCGAAAATCTGCCTTGCGCCCGTTGTTGTCGGTCAGCGTGCCGTGGTCCATGACCTGCAGCAGCACGTTGAAAATATCCGGGTGTGCTTTTTCAATCTCGTCGAGCAGCAGCACGCAATGCGGCTTTTTGGTCACGGCTTCAGTCAGCAGTCCACCCTGGTCAAAACCCACATAGCCTGGGGGCGCACCAATCAGGCGGCTCACCGCATGGCGCTCCATGTATTCGCTCATGTCAAAGCGGATCAGCTCAATGCCCATGATGTAGGCCAGCTGCTTGGCCGCTTCGGTCTTGCCGACACCCGTGGGGCCAGAGAACAGGAAGGAGCCAATGGGCTTGTCGTCCTTGCCCAGACCAGAGCGCGCCATCTTGACGCTGGAAGCCAGAATGTCGAGTGCCTTGTCCTGGCCGAACACCACGCTTTTCAGGTCGCGTTCCAAGGTTTTGAGCTTGCCACGGTCGTCATTGGAGACGTTGGCAGGCGGAATCCGGGCGATTTTCGCGACGATTTCCTCGACTTCTGTCTTGGTGATGATTTTTTTGCGCTTGGACGGCGGGAGAATGCGCTGGGCAGCACCGGCCTCGTCAATCACGTCAATGGCCTTGTCAGGCAAATGGCGGTCGTTGATGTACTTGGCGCTCAACTCGGCTGCTGCCTGCAGTGCTGCTACGGCGTACTTCACACTGTGGTGCTCTTCAAAACGGGATTTGAGACCTTTGAGGATGTCAACCGTCTCTTGTACTGTGGGTTCGACCACATCCACCTTCTGAAAGCGCCGTGACAGGGCGGCGTCTTTCTCGAAAATACCACGGTATTCCGTGAACGTGGTGGCACCAATGCACTTGAGCTGGCCCGAGCTGAGCGCCGGCTTGAGCAGATTGGAGGCATCCAGCGTGCCGCCAGAAGCCGCACCCGCACCAATCAGCGTGTGGATTTCATCAATGAACAAAATGCCATTGGGCTTGTCTTTGAGCGACTTGAGAACGCCCTTGAGCCGCTGCTCGAAGTCTCCCCGATATTTGGTGCCTGCGAGCAGTGCGCCCATGTCCAGCGAATACACCTGGGCTTCAGCCAGAATTTCCGGCACATCCTTTTGCGTGATACGCCAGGCCAGGCCCTCGGCAATGGCGGTTTTACCCACGCCGGCTTCACCGACCAGCAGCGGGTTGTTTTTACGGCGGCGGCACAGGATCTGGATCACGCGCTCGACTTCGTAGTGACGACCGATCAGCGGGTCAATCTTGCCGTCTTTGGACAGCTGGTTGAGGTTGATGGTGTACTGCTCAAGCGGTGACTGCTTTTCGTTTTTCTCGCCGCCTTCTTCATTTTCGGCAGCGGTTTCACCGGGTTTGGCAGGCTCGGGCGGGTCACTCTTTTTGATGCCGTGGGCAATGAAGTTCACCACATCCAGCCGCGTGACCCCTTGTTGGTGGAGATAGTAAACGGCATGCGAGTCTTTTTCACCAAAAATGGCTACCAGCACATTCGCGCCGGTGACTTCTTTCTTGCCGTTTCCTGTGGACTGTACGTGCATGATGGCGCGCTGAATCACACGCTGAAAGCCCAGTGTGGGTTGCGTGTCAACGTCGTCGGTGCCTGCGACCTGCGGCGTGTTGTCTTTGATGAAGTTGGACAGCGACTTGCGCAAATCATCAACATTGGCGGAACACGCGCGCAACACCTCTGCCGCACTGGGGTTGTCCAGCAGCGCCAGCAGCAAATGCTCGACGGTGATGAACTCGTGGCGTTGCTGGCGCGCCTCGACAAAGGCCATGTGCAAGCTGACTTCTAATTCTTGGGCAATCATTGATTTTCCTTCTCGCTTGCTGCGTTGATGTTTAACGGACGATTCTGACAACTGACTCGGGACATTTCAGATATGGGCCGGGTTTTTCACAATTCAATGGGCTCACTCACACACTGCAGTGGATGACCATTTTTTCGGGCGGCCTCGGTAACCTGGTCCACCTTGGTGGCCGCTACATCCTTGGAAAAGACACCGCAGACACCTTTGCCGTCGAGATGGATCTTGAGCATGATCTGGGTGGCGCTTTCACGGTCTTTGTTGAAGAACTCCTGAATCACCACCACGACAAACTCCATCGGGGTGTAGTCGTCATTGAGCAGAACCACTTGGTACATCTGTGGGGGCTTGGTCTTTTGTGGCCTGCGCTCCAGAACGACAGTACCGTCGTCATTGTTGCCGGGCTTGTACGCAGGCAAGGCTGGGCTTACAGGAGTTTTCGGGGGTTTCGTTGCCATAAATTTCATTCTAGCCATCGTGCCAGTCTTTTGCTCTGAAGTTTCAAATATCCCATGAAAAAACCGCCTCGGATGACTTCCGGACGGTTCATGAATCAACTTGGACTTTGGGGCTGAGCAATCATTCTCTGTATAAACGGCTGCAACCCGCATGAATGCTGGATTCTTATATTTGAGTGTGGCGTTTATGGCTCCAAGTATGGCTCCATTGAACGTGGTGCGGCCCAGAATCGTCCAGGTCCCCTTGTCCAGGTCAAAGTGTTCCCAGCGGGCTTTGCAAACATTGTCTTTGCGCACCACGGTCAGCATGAGGAACTCCACCGCCAGCCGGGTGCCTTGATGCGCGCCGCATGTGCGCACCGCCTCCAGAAAGCCGCGTATCTCATTGGGCTTCAATGGCGGGTAGTGCGTGGCTGGGGGCTTGTCGATCAGCCCCTTCATGGCCGTGGCTGGGTTGTACGTCACCAGCAGCTTTTGTGCGCCGTACTGATAGATGCGTTCGATGATGGCCCGGATGTTGTTCGCCTTGGTAGGGGTGTTCCTCATGCCCTCCAGCAGCTTGAGCACGTCGCTTGCATGGACTTCGCCCAGCGGTATCGCACCAATGACGGGAAACACATCGTTGACCATCCAGGCCAGGTTCTGTTTTTGGGTTCGCGCCGTCGCCTGCGTCATCTTTTCAGAAAATCAGACTTTTGCAAATGTCTCAAAGGTTTGGGCCTGCGCTGTTGCCATAAAGCCAAAATCATACCGTTCTATGGCTCCAGAAAGTTTGGCTGTCCTTGTCGGTCTTTGTATGTAGAAAACAAAAAACCCCAGTGAAATCAATCGACTGGGGTTTGTGTTTGGCGGCCCTTAGCAGCCTTTGTACGCTATTACATATTTTCAATCATGACCTGACCAAAACCAGAGCAACTGACCTGGGTTGCACCTTCCATCAGACGCGCAAAATCATAGGTGACTTTTTTGGACTTGATCGATTTTTCCATGGAACTGATGATCAGGTCTGCCGCTTCAAACCAGCCCATGTGACGCAACATCATTTCAGCAGACAAGATTTCGGAGCCAGGATTCACGTAGTCTTTGCCTGCATATTTGGGTGCTGTGCCGTGGGTTGCTTCAAAACAGGCCACGGTATCAGACAAGTTTGCACCAGGGGCGATGCCAATACCGCCAACCTGCGCTGCCAGTGCATCGGAGATGTAGTCGCCGTTGAGGTTGAGCGTGGCAACGACTGAGTATTCGGCTGGACGCAACAAAATCTGCTGCAAAAAGGCATCGGCGATCACGTCCTTGACGATGATGTCTTTGCCCGTTTTTGGGTTCTTGAACTTGCACCAGGGGCCGCCATCGACCAGTTCAGCGCCAAACTCGTTTTGGGCCAATGCATAGGCCCAGTCACGAAAGCCGCCTTCGGTGTATTTCATGATGTTGCCCTTGTGGACGATGGTCACGCTGGGCTTGTCATTGTCGATGGCATATTGAAGGGCTTTGCGCATCAGTCGCTCGGTGCCTTCACTGGAAACTGGTTTGATGCCAATACCCGATGTATTGGGAAAGCGGATTTTTTTGACGCCCATCTCATCTTGCAGGAACTTGATCAACTTTTTGACCTTGTCACCGCCTGCTTCAAACTCAATGCCAGCATAGATGTCTTCGGAGTTCTCGCGGAAGATCACCATGTTTGTTTTTTGTGGCTCTTTCACAGGTGAAGGAACGCCTGCAAAATATTGGATGGGGCGCAGGCAGACATACAAGTCCAGCTCCTGGCGCATCGCCACGTTCAGGCTGCGAATGCCGCCACCTACGGGCGTCGTCAGCGGTCCTTTGATGGACACGACATAGTCGCGCACAGCGTGCAGAGTTTCTTCCGGCAACCACACGTCCGGGCCATAGACTTTGGTGGATTTCTCGCCTGCATACACCTCCATCCAGTGGATTTTTTTCTTGCCGCTGTAGGCTTTTGCAACTGCAGCGTCCACCACCTTCAGCATGACCGGCGTGATGTCTGTGCCGGTGCCATCGCCTTCAATAAAGGGGATGACAGGCTCGTCAGGCACATTCAATGAGTTGTCGGCATTGACAGTGATTTTGCTGCCCTGAGTGGGTACTTTGATGTGTTGATACATTTTTGAAGGGTCTCCAGGAAGCATTGGCAGTGAGATTGAGCGCACTGCATTTGCAGTTTAGGTAAAAACCCCTAAATTCTATCCGGAAAGTTTTTGGTGCAAAAAATCTGCGCAGGTCTGTCAACCAAGTCCGAACGGGTCTCGTTACGGTAAGGTCTCCGAATTTTTCGGGGTACTCATTCCTAACAACATTACTTCCGGAAAATCCAAATGAACAAAATTCTTGCCGTCCTGATTGCTGGTCTCTTCGCTACCGGTGCATTCGCACAAGCTTCAGCACCAGCTGCACCTGCTGCTGCAAAAGCTGAAGCGAAAAGCGAAGCCAAGCCAAAAGAAATGGCTAACAAAGACAAGCCTGCCGCGATGACCAAAGAAGAAAAAGATGCTGCCAAGGCTGCTAAAAAAGAAAAAGCTGCTGCGGCCAAAAAAGAGAAAGCTGACGCTGCTGCCGCCAAGAAAGCGGAAGCCAAACCAGCTGCCAAGACTGAAGTGAAAGCTGAAGCCAAGCCTGCTGCAGCCAAGTAATTCCTGCTTTGCCAAGTCAAAATGCCCGCCCTGTGCGGGCATTTTTTATGGCAGTCGTCTATGCTTTGGCTTTTGACAGGGACTATTTACCCATCATGGCTTTTAAACTTTATCTCTCATATTTCAGACGGCTGTTGCGGCGCGGCACACTGTTCGCTTTTGTTGTGCTCACCAGCTTGCCTGCTTGGGCACAAGATACGCCGCAGATGAACTTGCAGCGTGTGGTGCTGTCTGCGGGCATGCATCAAATTGACGCTCAGGTCGCATCAAGCCCTGAACAACGCCAAATTGGACTGATGTTTCGCAAAGACATGCCCCAGCACGAAGGCATGATTTTTGTGTTCGATCAACCCACCAGACAGTGCTTCTGGATGAAAAACACACCTTTGCCATTGACGGCCGCGTTTGTGGCGGACGACGGCACCATTGTGAACCTGGCGGACATGAAGCCACAGGCGCTGGATGCGCATTGCTCAGACAAGCCGGTGCGTTATGTTCTGGAGATGAACCAAGGCTGGTTTGCCAAAAAAGGAATCAAGGCGGGCAGCAAGCTTCAAGGTGTTCTTTTTCAGGCGCCACGCTAGCGATGTCCAAAGCCAGTCATCCAAAATAAAAAAGCCGACTCGAAGTCGGCTTTTTTCATGAAGATCTGGTCAAATCAGGCGAAATTTGCTTCAGCAAAGTCCCAGTTCACCAGGCTCGCCAAAAACGTTTCAACGAACTTGGGCCGCATGTTCCGGTAGTCAATGTAGTAAGCATGCTCCCAGACGTCAACTGTTAATAAAGCTTTGTCGGCTGTCGTCAAAGGTGTTCCAGCAGGGCCGGTGTTGACAATATCGACCGAGCCGTCTGGCTTTTTCACCAGCCAGGTCCAGCCTGAACCAAAATTGCCGACTGCAGATTTTACGAAAGCCTCTTTAAAGGCAGCGTAAGAGCCAAATTTGGCATTAATCGCGGTTGCCAGTTCACCAGAAGGCTCACCCCCGCCAGCAGGCTTCATGCAGCTCCAGAAAAACGTGTGATTCCACGTTTGGGCTGCATTGTTATAGACACCGCCACTTGATTTTTTAACGATTTCCTCAAGTGTCATGGTCTCAAACTCAGTGCCTTTTTGTAAATTGTTGAGGTTCACAATATACGCATTGTGGTGCTTGCCGTGGTGGTATTCAAAGGCTTCTTGGCTGTAGTTCGGTGCCAGTGCGTCAATCGCATAAGGCAGGGGCGGCAAAGTATGTTCCATGGGTTTCCTCGCAGTGGTTAAAAAATTTTCAGTACGCTACAACATCTATTGTAAAAACTAAATCAGCCGAGATGCCGTGACGCTTAAATCGACCTCGCCATCAACAAGGATAGCGCGTACCTGTTGTCCTGTCTGGGTTTGCCCAGCACTTGTGATGGCATGTCCCCCGGCATTGGCCAGCCATGCATAGCCACGCTTTAAGACGAGTGCTGGACTCACTGAATCCAGCTTGACTTGGGCATTGGCGAGTTGCCACTTTTTTTGTTGCACAAGACTGGCAAGTACTTTCGGAAAATCTGCTGTCAGCGCCTCAAGATGGGCGTGTTCACGGCCGAGCATGGCTTGACTCGCATACTGCAGGTCTTTTGCGCGAGTTGTCAACCTGGACTGCTGGCGGGCAACAAAGTGCGAAGGACGACCAAAACGTGCGGCTGCAAGATCGAAGCGCTGACATTTGGCCTGCAGCTGTCTGTCCACGCCCTGTTGCAGTCGGGAGAACCTGTCAGCCAAGGTACCCATCCAAATGTCTTGCGACTGGGCACTCAATTCTGCCGCTGCAGTCGGTGTGGGAGCGCGTACATCGGCGCAAAAATCCGCGATGGTGAAGTCTGTCTCGTGCCCCACACCACTGACAACGGGCAAAGGTGATGCAACAATCGCACGGGCGAGTTGCTCGTCATTGAAGGCCCATAAATCTTCTATTGCGCCGCCGCCGCGTACCAACAACACAACATCTACCTCATTGCGTCGACCGGCTGTGACCAGGGCTTGGCGAAGCTCGGCAGCGGCCTGAGTACCCTGAACGCTGGCGGGATAAATCACAACGGGAACATGCGGCGCGCGGCGCTTCAATGCCGTGACCACATCGTGCAATGCCGCTGCACCCAAAGA
Source organism: Polaromonas sp. (assembly GCA_004293655.1). GTDB lineage: Bacteria > Pseudomonadota > Gammaproteobacteria > Burkholderiales > Burkholderiaceae_C > Polaromonas. Next base: position 12,631 of record RDZZ01000081.1, read on the forward strand.
TGTGATCACACCAATGGCTTTGGGCATCAAGGGCAAGGCGCGTTTACGCCCAGCATCAAACAAACCTTCAGCCTCAAGAGCGTCTTTGCGCCTTATAAACTGCTCAAACAAGCTGCCCTGCCCGGCCTGCTGCAGAGATTCGACCACCAACTGCAACTCGCCGCGAGCGTCATACACACCCAGCTTGCCGCGCAGCTCCACCCGCTGGCCGTCGCGCGGGGAGAAGTCCAGCAGGCAAGCTGCCCGGCGGAACATGGCACAACGAATCTGCCCATGCTCATCCTTGAGCGAGAAGTAGCAGTGGCCACTGGCCGCCCGAGAAAATCCTGTGATTTCCCCTTGAACCGCAACCGGGCTAAAACGCGTCTCGAAGCTCTCAGCAATAGCTCTGAGCAATGAACTCACAGGCCACAACTTGATATTGGAGCCACGGCTGACAGGCGCAGCAACTGTATCGACCATCACAAAACTCCTGGCATCTGGAAAAGCGCTGCTTTGCAGCCGCTCACAGCGTTTGGAATGCCCCGACACTCTGCCATCAGAAACGGGGAAAACCGCTGTAAAACATTGATGTTAGAGCACTTTAGAACAATTTTTTCTGCTTGATATTTGATCGTTTTGTCACATTGCAGCCTGGGCGGGCTTTCGCAAAGCTAGCGGCAGACTTATCAACAAAGTTATCCACAAGTTCTGTGGGGCATTGTGGTCTTCATTGCCGACGGGTAAATTTTGGTCATCTTTGCGACACCCCCCATAAAGACACCAAAGTGGTAACTTGTGTAGGACATAATCAGGCTCAGTCCATTCGCTGGGAGATGTGCGTTGTTTTCGATCATACAAGCCGCAGGCTGGCCCATCTGGCCACTTATTGCCTGCTCCGTTCTGGCGCTCGCGCTGATCATCGAGCGTTTTAGCAGTTTGAGGACGCGCAAAGTCGCGCCTGCGAAATTGATTGAAGAAGCCATCACGGTATCGCGCACGGCGACTCCATCGCCAGAAGTGGTCTTGCAGCTAGAACAAAGCTCGTTGCTCGGTGAAGTTCTGGCCAGCGGCCTGCGGGCACTCAACGCCAACCCCAGACTCAGTGAAGACGATTTGCGCTCTACACTTGAAGGTGCGGGCCGACAAGCGGCGCACAAACTTGAGCGTTACTTGGCCGCACTGGCTACCATCGCCTCAGCAGCACCTTTGCTCGGGCTTTTAGGAACAGTGATCGGCATGATCGAGATTTTCGGTTCGCAGCCGGGTAGTGGTGGCGCCAGCAGTTCTGCAGGCGGCAACCCTGCACAGCTGGCCCAGGGTATTTCAATTGCGCTGTACAACACTGCCTTTGGGCTGATTGTGGCCATTCCATCGTTGATTTTCTGGCGCTACTTCCGTGCGCGCATAGACGGCTATCTGTTGACGATGGAGCTGGCATCGGAGCGGTTTACACGTCACTTGAACACATTACGCAAATAATGGCACACCCGCTCATCTGTCGTGACTTGGTATTACGCACTGCAGCGGCTTTGGCAATTTGTAGAATCTGAGTGGGACAACCGATGAATTTCCGCCGCTCCTCGCGTGATGAACCTGAGATCAACCTGATCCCCTTCATTGATGTGCTGCTTGTTGTGCTCATCTTTTTGATGTTGTCCACAACGTACAGCAAGTTCACCGAATTGCAAATAAAACTGCCTGTGGCTGATACCGAGCAGCAGCGCGACTACCCCAAGGAAATTATCGTAGCGGTCAGCAGCGACGGACGCTACGTTGTTAATAAAACAGCAGTGGAGAGTCGCACGATTGAGGCCCTCAGTGCCGCGTTGACGGTCGCTGCCAAAGCCGGCAAAGACAGCGTCCTCATCATCAGTGCTGACGCCAGTGCCACGCACCAGGCAGTCATCGCGGTCATGGAAGCTGCTCGCCGAAGTGGGCTTTCACAGATCACGTTCGCCACGCAGAGCGCTGCGCAAGCAGGAGTGCGCTAACAGGCGTGTTCAATGGGTGTGCAACTGCATGGGTCCGAACCTTTAGCACCGCCTGCTGACAACCAAGGCATAGAGCGTGTACTTCAGCAGGCCTGGTCAAGCCGTGGATGGCTGGCCCGCTTGTTGTGGCCCGTGTCACAGGTCTATGGCCTGCTGGTGAGCGGACGCCAGCGTTTATATCAGTGGGGTGTTTTTAAATCGGCGCGAGTTGGTGTGCCAGTATTGGTGGTGGGCAATGTGGTTACAGGCGGTGCTGGGAAAACCCCCTTGGTCATGGCACTGGTGAAGCATTTCCAGCAGCGCGGCTTAAAGGTAGGTGTGGTGTCGCGCGGCTATGGACGAACAGGACAAGCCTGCGTCGAGGTGCGTGCGAGTACACCCGTAGCGGTGTCGGGCGACGAGCCAGCGCTTATAAGGCTTACGACAGATGCTCCTATTTTTGTAGCGAAAAACCGCCTTGATGCTGCCAAGGCATTGCTGGTGACCTACCCCGAGACCCAATTGCTTGTGTGCGACGATGGCCTGCAGCACTACGCCTTGGCCCGCGATGTGGCAGTGGTTGTGTTCGATGATCGGGGTGCAGGCAACGGCTGGCTGCTGCCAGCAGGCCCGCTGCGTGAACCCTGGCCAGAGCGGCTAAGACGTGGCGTTGATCTGGTTTTACACACGGGTCAATCCCCTGCATTCGGTGGTTTCAGGTCATCTAGGCAATTGGCCGACTATGCAGTCGATGCCAGCGGTAACCGATTCTGGCTGGATAACCTCAAAAGTCAGAAACTAGCTGCTCTGGCGGCTGTCGCCCATCCTGAGGCATTTTTTAGCATGCTGATGGCACGCGGTTTGGTGTTGGGTCAAACCATCAGCTTGCCAGATCACTACGACTTTTCAGCTTACAAGCCTGACGTTGCCAAGGATTGCACGGTGCTGTGTACTGAAAAAGATGCTGTCAAGCTTTTTGGATTGCCAGCAATGGCATCGGTACGTTTACTGGCAGTTCCGCTGCAGTTTTCACCCGAGCCCGCTTTTTTAGATGCAGTAGATGCCCTACTCAAACCCTTGCTTTCTCAACTACCATCACGCCATGGACACTAAACTGCTTGAATTACTGGTTTGCCCCGTCACAAAAGGCCCTCTCTCCTACGATCGTGAGAGGCAGGAGCTTGTCTCCAGAAGCGCCCGGCTGGCCTATCCCGTCAAGGACGGGCTGCCAGTGATGCTGGAGGCGCAAGCCAGGCCCCTGAGCGACGAAGAACTCGGTCTATAGTGATTTGAAAGTATAAAAAGCATGGGCTTTACAGTCATCATTCCTGCACGTCTGGCATCGACGCGCCTGCCTAATAAACCCCTGGCCGATATTGGCGGTGTGCCCATGGTGGTGCGGGTCGCTCAGCGTGCCCGGCTCAGCAGTGCAGAGCGGGTTGTGGTTGCAACTGACAGCCAGAAGATCATTGAAAAGTGTGCTGACTTTGGCATCACCGCCGTGCTGACACGTACTGACCACCCCAGCGGCAGTGACCGGCTGGCCGAAGCCTGCCATTTACTGGCGTTGCACGACGATGCCCTGCTTGTCAACGTGCAGGGAGACGAGCCGCTGATTGAGCCGGCACTGATTGACGAAGTGGCGCTGCTGCTGTCTGACCGTGTGCAATGCGTCATGAGTACGGCGGCACATGCCATTGAGGAGCTTGCCGACTACTTGAATCCGAACATCGTCAAAGTGGTGCTGGACGCACACCAGAGCGCTCTTTACTTCAGCCGCTCGCCCATTCCTGCAGGACGTGATTTTGCAAGTCAGGCTTGGTGGAAAGCTGACAGCCAATTGCCCAGGCCACTTCGCCACGTAGGCATTTACGGCTACCGTGTCGGTTTTTTAAAACGATTTCCCGCCTTATCCCAAGCGCCCATGGAACAACTGGAGGCACTCGAGCAGCTGCGGGTCTTGTGGCATGGTCACCGTATCGCAGTGCATATCACCCACAGTCCACCAGGCTTCGGCATAGACACACCTGAAGATCTGGCGCAAGCCCAGCGGTTGTTTTCCTAGCCTTGGCAAATATGGCTGCGGCAGCCTGATGGCAAGCGTAAGCTGGCCTCAATAGGCGCATGCTATCCTTGGAAAACATAACCGTGATGTACCGCTGTGGAACGCCAGCTCTGACTTGACCCTATCGTCGGTTTGGTCGCTTTTCTGGCAAAAAAGCGGAATCGTCAAGCGGATAAACCGCCGAATTCATAAAAAATACGAGGACAACCATGAGACTGATTTTGTTAGGTGCACCGGGTGCGGGCAAAGGCACCCAGGCCACTTTCATTTGCCAGAAATACAACATCCCGCAAATCTCGACAGGCGATATGCTGCGCGCAGCTGTCAAAGCAGGTTCCCCTCTGGGACTTGAGGCCAAAAAAATAATGGCCTCTGGTGCTTTGGTCAGTGACGACCTGATCATCAACCTCGTTAAAGAACGTATTGCACAGGCCGATTGCGACAAAGGCTTCCTGTTCGATGGCTTTCCCCGGACGATTCCCCAGGCTGATGCCATGAAAGCTGCAGGTGTCAAACTGGACTATGTGCTGGAAATCGACGTGCCTTTTGACGCCATCATTGAGCGCATGAGTGGCCGCCGCTCACACAGCGCTTCTGGCCGCACTTACCATGTCAAGTACAACCCACCCAAAGTTGAGGGCTTAGATGACGTGACGGGCGAGGCATTGATTCAGCGCGAAGACGATATGGAAGCCACTGTGCGCAAGCGCCTGGATGTCTACAGCGCACAAACCCGTCCGCTGGTGGATTACTATTCGCGTTGGGCACAGGCTGAGCCAGCACACGCGCCGGCATATCGCGCCATCAGTGGCATGGGAGCCGTTGAGGACATCACCGCCAGAGTTTTCGCGGCTTTGGTTATTTAGGCTTGCACTGCGCTTGGTAACAACATCAGGCGCAGCATCAACTCGACCCTGGCCTTGACCGGGCTCAGGCCGTTTGAATCGGTCAAAAACTCGCCTAGCTTAGGCAAGACCCGCCCATTCACACAACGGCTAGCCCGAACCACTTCGATGCCTTGAGAGCGTGCCTTGAGCAAAGCCGCTTCAAGCTCCTGGTGTATTGTGCCGTTGCCTGTGGCAGCTACCACTATGCCCTGGACATCTGCCTTGCACAACGCGCCAACCAGCATGCCGTTTGCACCTGCATAACTCATCACGATCTCTACGCTGGGCCAGGTTTCGTCAGACAGCGCCTTTGCCAAGACAGCGATTGAATCTGTTGCTGACAACGTCCGTAATTGGTGTTGAGAAGGCCAGTCACGTAATGTTCTGAGTGCATTTTCTTCAACATAAGCCACAGGGCCGCAATCCCCAGAACTAAACGCGTTCAGCTGGTAAGTATGAACCTTCTGCACGTCTAGCGCGCTATGCACCACACCAGCACACACGGCTACCACTCCGCGTGCATTGGTGTGCCGGGCTACGGTCAGTGCATCCATGATGTTTTGAACGCCGTCAGGCACCAGCGATGTTGCAGGACGCATGGCACATGTCAGCACCACGGGTTTGACCGGATTCAGAACAGCCTGGAGAAAGTAAGCCGTTTCTTCCAGCGTATCAGTGCCATGGGTAATCACGATGCCGCAAACGTCGTCCCGCGACAGAAAATAACGCACACGTTCAGCCAGATTCACCCACACTGCAAAAGTCATGTCCTTGCTGTCGATCTGTGCCAGCTGTTCAACCAGCAGATGACTTGACGTAGCAAGTGCGGGAATAGCCGCTATGAGTTCAGCCGCACCGACTTGCGCTGCGGTGTAGCCAATGTTGTCACTGGCACTAACGGATTGGCCTGCAATTGTGCCGCCCGTTCCCAAAATTACGGTATTTTTTTGATGCATGAATAAATTAGCTTGCGCCACATAAAAAACTGGATAAAAATACAGCAACTGGATATTAAAACAGTGCCTCCGTGTAGGTTCCTCAATCCTCACAAAGCATGTCTGCGCTTTAACGATTGATCACAACACTTCAGGTCACACAAAGAATATACACGCCATGAGTGTCTTGAACCACCTCTCCAATATGCGCCAAGAAATACCTAAGCTCACAGCACGCCAACAACAGATTCTGGAGCTGATACAAAACGCGATTACCCGGACGGGAGCACCTCCTACCCGCGCTGAAATCGCCAATGAACTGGGGTTTCGTTCTGCTAATGCTGCTGAAGAACACCTGCAGGCATTAGCCCGCAAAGGTGTGATTGAGCTGATCAGTGGTACCTCACGCGGGATACGGTTGCGCGGCGATGTACTGCGCTCCATCAACGAGCTTCGTGGTTCCCGCACGAGACAGACTTCTTTACTCTTGCCAAGCCTGAGCCAACTGATGCTCCCCCTAATAGGAAGAGTCGCCGCCGGCAGTCCTATTCTCGCGCAGGAACATATTGAGCAAAACTATTGCTTTGAAAGCAGTTTGTTTCAGAAGCGGCCTGACTACCTTTTGAAAGTCAGCGGTATGAGCATGCGCAATGCAGGCATCATGGATGGTGATCTGCTGGCTGTCAAACAAACCAGGGACGTTAAAAATGGCCAGATTGTGGTGGCGCGTTTGGGCGATGAGGTCACGGTCAAGCGTTTTCGGCAAACCAAGTCTGTCATTGAGCTGCTCGCTGAAAACCCCGATTTCAAGACAATCGTCATCCAGCCTGGAGAGCCTTTTGAAATTGAAGGCATCGCCGTAGGTCTGATCCGCAACACCTTTCTGGCATAACGATTTGCTCCTTTAACTGCGATCTGGTGGGGTTTCAGTCAAGCAATTGGCCAAACCCTGTTGCAACCATCTCATAGTGCCACACAAGCACAGCTCCTGTGCCTGTGCAGGCCGCTTGAACAGGAAGTTCCCATGGGAATTGTCAGTTTTTCAAGAATTCCAGCATTGTCCACGCTGTTAGTACGGCTGCGAATCCAGTTGGGGTTATTTGATACGGATGCATCAGGATCAGTCGCTGCATCGTTTAGAGAAGTCAAAAAAAGCAGACTGCGCAAGCTGAAGTCAGTCGCTGGCCGACATATCTGTCAGACGTCTAAAAAAGATGGACTTCTTGACTCTCAGATCAGCTTTTCTCTGAAACAGCCTCCAGTTCGACTGAAAATCGTGCGCCAATTTGAGCCAGACATCAGTCCGCTTTGTGCGGGCAGAATGACTATCTCTGGCAGTATGGCTGACGTATGCGCTGAACTTGACCGCATGGTAGAAGTAGAGCACGAAACAGCCAGCCGCCACGAGTGACGCTGATTATTGATGCTATGCAGTGTTCGTATCGCCAAAGATACCTTCCATAGCGTCAAACAAGGGTACTTTTTGCTACTTAGTTCAACCTGATCAACCCCATGCTCGGAGCCGTGCTGCAAATAGCCGACACGTTTGAAGCCGATGGCGGCTTCAAAGCCAACGCCAGCGGGGGCATAGACGTGGTGGTGGGCAACGCCAACGGCCTATTCATAGACACCATGAACAGCCTGCTCAACCAGACCCGCCTGCAGGCCCAGGCCTTGAGCGACATCACCCAAACCCCCATGGGTGTC
>RDZZ01000082.1 GCA_004293655.1 Polaromonas sp.
GCCAGCCACGCATCCGTGATAATCAAATGCATTCACTCACCTCCTAGAAAAGCTTGGCGCTTGCTGGCTCAATAATCGCACTCATGAACCAGCGCATTCACATCACAAAAGCCCTGCCGCAGAAGCAAGCGATTACAGCGCATGAAGCGGTTAAAAACTCACAGGCCTTGGGTCAGTTGACGGCGTTGATTGAGGATTCCAGTTCACGGCTAAGAGCCATTGAGTCATTGATTCCTGAGGCGCTGAGGCCTTTTGTTAAGGCTGGTCCCATAGACGGTGGCGTTTGGTGCCTTTTGGTCAAAGGAAACGCAGCTGCAGGCAAACTGCGTCAACTCACACCGCTGATTCAGTCGCGACTGCTTGGCAAAGGATGGAATGTGACATCAATCCGGCTGAAAATATTGATCACCCGCCCTTCAGATCGTCAAAGGTAAAGTATTCAGAACCCTTACAAAAAAGCTCGCCCGGCGTATTCTGTTGGTGAACACGCCGGGCGATTTTATAGAAGTGGTGCCGATTATCGGAGTCGAACTGATGACCTACCGCTTACAAGGCGGTTGCTCTACCAACTGAGCTAAATCGGCATAATTCAATATTCTACTTGATGCGCTTGAGTACTGGACGAGAGCCTTGTGGCGCTTTCGGTGGTTCTGGCGAATCCGTTTGGCTGTCTGCTACCGACGAGGCCTTGTCAGCACCTGTCAATTGTACAATTTTGCCATCTGCCGTTGGACCGGCCAAATGCGAAGCGGGTTCTGATGACGGTACGGAGGACAGCAATGTCGCAGGTGACGTGCTGGCAGGAAGCTGGGCGCCGGCGGGTACTTCTTCCAGCATAGGAAATGCCATTCCCTGACCATTTTCGCGGGCATAAATTGCCATGACGCGACTCATTGGCACCATGATCTCGCGAGAACTGCCCGCAAACCGTGCCTTGAACTCGATGAAATCATTGCCCAGCTTGAGTGAAGACGTCGCATCAAAACTGATGTTGAGCACAATTTCATTGTTCTTGACATACTCGCGCGGCACCTGCACAGAGTCATCAACAGCCACCGCCACGTAAGGCGTCAGCCCATTGTCGGTGCACCATTCATAAAGCGCCCTAACCAGATAAGGACGGGTGGAAGTAGAGTCCAGTGCGTTCATAAAATCGCCAGTCATGGGTGGCTCAGCAGTCTGCTATCACTCTTCCACGCTCCCGCAGAGCAAGTCGGGGCTGCGCAACCGGCTATGCCGGGCCGCAAGTGCAGTGCCCACCCGGGGCTGTAGTCTGCGAGGTGCGGCGCAGTACACAAAGTGACAAGCGTGGGGGCCATATTACTTACGCATGACCTTCTCGGATGGTGTCAGTGCCTCAATATAGGCTGGACGCGAAAAGATTCGCTCGGCATATTTAAGCAAGGGTGCGGCATTTTTTGACAAGTCAATGCCGTAATAATCAAGACGCCAAAGGAGCGGCGCAATAGCCACATCCAGCATCGAAAAGCTGTCGCCCAGCATAAATTTGTTCTTCAGAAAAATCGGTGCCAATTGCGTCAGTCGGTCCTTGATATGTGAGCGGGCTTTTTCGAGAGCCTTGTCATTGCCTTTGGATGCACGCGACTCCAGCGTACTGACATGTACGAAAAGCTCTTTTTCAAAGTTCAGCAAAAAAAGTCTCACGCGAGCGCGGTCCACCGGGTCACCGGGCATCAGTTGCGGGTGCGGAAAGCGCTCATCAATGTATTCGTTGATGATGTTCGATTCATACAAGATCAAGTCACGTTCCACCAGAATCGGTACTTGTCCATAAGGGTTCATGACGCTGATGTCTTCGGGCTTGTTATACAGATCCACATCACGAATTTCAAAGTCCATGCCTTTTTCAAACAGCACAAAACGGCAGCGATGTGAATAAGGGCAGGTTGTGCCTGAATAAAGGACCATCATGATTCGCAACTCCTAAACGCAAAAGAGTGGACACTAAAAAAGAGTCCACTCCAAAAGATGCCGGAACCAGAAGGCCCGACAGAAAAATTATTTGATGTCTTTCCAGTACGATGCATTCAAGCGCCATGCAAAGAACGTGAATATCAATAAAAACAGCAACACGCCAACACCAATGCGAATGCGACTGTTCTGCACAGGCTCACCCATCCATTGCAAATACCCTACCAAATCCCCCATCGCTTGGTCGAACTGTAGTGGCGTCATCGTGCCCGGTTTGACTTGGTCCCAACCTTTGAGAACAGAAGTTTGATGACCGTTGTGTGTAACTGTTTCATAAACGGGCTGACGCTCTCCTTGCAGTTCCCACAAGACATGCGGCATGGCAGCATTCGGATAAGCAAGGTTGTTCCAGCCGGTTGGTTTGGTATCGTCACGATAGTAAGTGCGCAAGTAGGTGTACAGATAATCGGCACCAGATCCCTGTCCTGCTGCAGATCTCGAACGCGCTATCAGTGTCAGGTCAGGCGGAACAACACCGAACCAATCTTTCGCGTTCTTTGGGTCCATCGCGACTTTCATTGTCTCGCCAATTTTGTCAGTCGTGAACAACAAGTTGTCTTTGATTTGCTGTTGGGTCAAACCAATGTCTTGAAGGCGGTTGTAACGCATGAACGCAGCAGCGTGGCAGTTCAGGCAACTGTTGACAAAAATCTTGGCGCCATTTTGAAGTGCTGCCATGTCATTGGTTTTATTGGGCGCTTTGTCCCAGGCAATGCCACCACCGGCAGCATGGACGCCCAAGGACATTCCCGCAGTTAAAAGTAAACTAACCAAAGCTTTTTTCATAACTAAATCTCTGTCTTAATGAGCAGCGAATACAACGCGGTCGGGCACTTTTTTGAACTCACCGAGACGACTCCACCAAGGCATCAGCAAGAAGAATCCAAAGTAACCAAGCGTGAACAGTTGGGAGACACGTTCAGCCAAGTCTTGCCCTAAGACAATGCCCCAAACACCTGGTGGTTTGATGCCCAAGTAACCCAGTACGAAAAACATGAAAATGAAAGCACCGTAGAGGTACTTGTTCCAGGTGGGACGATAGCGAATTGATTTGACTTCGCTGTAATCCAGCCAAGGTAGTGCAAACATGATCATGACTGCAGCACCCATGACGACAACGCCCCAGAATTTGGCATCGAATATCCACATGGCTGTGGTGAGAGCCAATGCGCCAGCAATGATGACTGTCTTGTACACATTTGCCATTTTGACACGTGTAACAATCAAACCGGCACCAGCCAAAGTACATGCCATCATCACATACATCATCTCGCCAGTGATGGCTCTGAGCATTGAATAATACGGCGTGAAATACCACACAGGTGCAATGTGTGCAGGTGTCTTCAATGGATCGGCGGGAATGAAATTGTTATATTCCAAAAAGTAGCCACCCATCTCTGGTGCCAGGAAAACCACAGCCGAAAACACAATCAAAAACATGCTGACTGCAAAAATATCGTGTACTGTGTAGTAAGGATGAAAAGGGATTCCATCAAGTGGATTTCCTTTGGCATCTTTGGGCGCATTGGGTGCCTTTATCTCAACACCATCGGGGTTGTTCGATCCCACTTCGTGAAGCGCGATGATGTGTGCTGCTACCAGTCCAATCAATACCAAGGGAAGCGCAATCACGTGGAATGCAAAGAAACGATTCAATGTTGCATCACCCACCACATAGTCGCCACGAATCAGCAGTGCCAAGTCAGGGCCAATAAACGGAATGGCAGCGAAAAGGTTCACGATGACCTGGGCACCCCAGTAACTCATCTGCCCCCAAGGTAACAGGTAGCCCATGAATGCTTCAGCCATCAAGCACAGGAAAATGGCACAGCCGAAAATCCAGATGAGTTCACGCGGTTTGCGATAGCTTCCGTAAATCAGACCGCGAAACATGTGCAGATAGACCACAACAAAAAACGCCGATGCACCAGTCGCGTGCATGTAGCGGACCATCCAGCCCCACGATACGTCCCGCATGATGTACTCAACCGATGCGAACGCCAAGGCGGCGTCTGGCTTGTAGTGCATGGTCAAAAACAAACCTGTGACAAGCTGGATCACCAGCACCAGGATCGACAACGCGCCAAAAATATAAAAAATGTTGAAATTTTTGGGTGCGTAGTACTGACCCATGTGCTCGTTCCAGAGCTTGGAGGCAGGAAAGCGGTTATCTACCCAGTTGAGTGCTTTGTCAGCCAGCGGGGCATCTGGGGATATTTCTTTGTATTCGGCAGCCATGAGGTGTCCTGGTATCAGAATGGTTTTTGACGATTGCGTGAATCAGGTCTGGAAACTTCAGTCAAACCGCGGGGTTTGCAGAAGTGTCAGCAAGGACTTCAAGCACGGTCGGCAAGGTCTTTTGAAAACGTTGGAATACGTCGTTTTCAGGCCTTTTTATCTTCGCCAATCAGCAGCCGCGTGTCTGAAAGGTACATGTGTGGGGGTACTTCGAGATTGTCTGGCGCAGGCTTGTTTTTGTAAACACGACCTGCCACGTCAAAAGTTGAACCATGGCAAGCACACAGGAAGCCCCCTGCCCAGTCGTCAGGCAGCGAAGGCTGGGGGCCGGCCGCCAACTTGTCAGACGGTGAACAGCCCAGATGAGAGCAAATGCCTACAACTACCAGTGTTTCTGGCTTGATGGAGCGGTTTACGTTGCGCGCATAAACTGGCGTCAACTCACTTGGCTTGCGTTTGGACAAGGGGTCAGCAAGCAGACTGTCATGCTTGGGCAGCGCTGCGACCTGTTCGGGTGTACGTTTGAGAATCCATACCGGCTTGCCGCGCCATTCAACAGTGATCTTTTCGCCTGGTTTGATTGCTGAAATATCGACTTCAACCGATGCGCCAGCTGCCTTTGCGCGTTCTGACGGCGTAAAGGTACTCGCAAAAGGCACTGCAACAGCGGCTACACCTGCACCACCTACAACAGCTGTGGCAACAATCCAGTTTCTTTTATCTTTGTCTAATGGTGTACCTAAAGGTGTACTGTTCACGCTTGCTTGGGTCATGAAAATCTTTCAAGAGCTGGCTTGAATGTGGCTTGTAAATGTAGAACTTGATTGTAGCGGAGCGCGAAAAGACTATTCAAGCGCCGGGGCCTAATCCCGAGTGCGTCACTGACACAATCGTGCGTGTTGTCACCCGTCATCCAAAAAATGATCCGGCAAGGTTTGGCAGGTCTTCGCGTCAGGCCCATTTGGGCGCACATAATTGCCCTTGGAGTACAAGGTTTTCTGGTGACCGCTGTGGCGCAACCAGAGAGCCTGGACAAACCACCCAAACAAATCACAGGAGAGTCTTTTATGGGAATGATGCAAGAGTTCAGAGAATTTGCTGTCAAAGGCAACGTGGTGGATCTGGCCGTTGGCGTGATCATCGGGGGGGCGTTTGGCAAAATCGTGGATTCAGTGGTCGGTGACTTGATCATGCCGCTCATCGGTGCGGTTGTTGGAAAAATCGACTTTTCCAACCTGTTTGTGGTGCTGGGCAACGTTCCCGCAGGTGTCCCCACGACGCTGGACGCGCTTAAAAAAGCAGGTGTGCCGGTGCTGGCCTACGGGAACTTCATCACGATTGCGGTGAATTTCGTCATTTTGGCTTTCATCATTTTCCTGATGGTCAAACAGATCAACCGCCTGAAGCGGGAAACGCCCCCGGCTCCTCCTGCACCTGTCGCAACGGCTGAAGACGTGCTTTTGCTGCGCGAGATTCGCGACAGCTTGAAAAAATAGACTTTTGGTTGCGGGTCAGGCAATAGTCGTTTGAATTTTGCTATTGATTAAATAGCTAGAAGTCCTTACCAAAAAAGCTGAAGAGGTCTATTTTTCTGCTATTTCGCAGTGGTAAGCAGGCGTGCCATACGAACAGCCGTCACAAAACTGGCTGCATCTGCCCGCCCCGTCCCGGCGATGTCAAATGCGGTGCCATGGTCAGGGCTGGTACGCGTTAAAGGCAAGCCCAGCGTGACATTGACACCTCGCTCCACGCCCAGGTACTTGACTGGAATCAGGCCCTGGTCGTGGTACATCGCTACCACCACGTCAAACTCGCCTCGCTTGGTGGATGTGTTGCGGGCCCGCATGAACACAGTGTCTGGCGCGAAGGGGCCACTCACATGCAGCCCCTCGGCCTGGGCTGCAACCACGGACGGGGTGATGATGGCTTGCTCTTCACTGCCAAACAGCCCGCCTTCACCGGCGTGTGGATTCAGGCCGGCTACAGCCATGTGAGGCGCCCGGCCCAGTGTGGCGCTCAGGGCATGGTGCGTGATGCGCAGGGTTTGCAGGATATTGTCAAACGTCACGGCCTCAATGGCCTGGCGCAGTGACACGTGAATGCTGACCAGCACGGTTTTAAGCTCGTCGTTGGCCAGCATCATGCGTACCGGCACTTCACTCACCGATTTGCCCAAGAAGGCGGCAGCTTCAGCCTGGAGCATCTCGGTGTGGCCCGGAAAATGGGCTGCCCAGCCCCCTGCCGCACTGAGCGCTTCTTTGTGGATGGGCGCCGTCACCATGCCCGCCGCTTCGCCAGCCAGCACGGCACGCGCTGCCCAGACAATGCACTGGGCCGCTGCAAGACCGGCCAAACCACTGATCTGACCATAAGACACAGGCGCTACCAGATCACATTTTTGTAGCACAGGGATGGCGTTAGGAGGCAGAGCAATAGCCCCAGCCAGTGATTCGAGCTGCAACACTGGCATGGCCAGTGGCGCGGCCACCAGCGCAGCGGCGCGGCGCAGGGTTGCCACATCGCCCACCACAACGCAGCCTCGCATGTCAAGCGGTGCATCGCGAAAGGCCTTGGCGATGATTTCAGGACCAATTCCCGCTGCATCGCCCATGGTGATCAAAAAAGGGAGTGGATGCGTCGGGCTTGCTTTTTCCATGCTTTTCAGGCTTGACTCATGAAGCGGATATTGAAGCGGATATTGAAGGAATGTGTGGCAAACATTGAAGAGCGGTTGAAAAGCGCTCCTCATCATGCCGGGTTGTCAATGTCGATGAAAACATGTGCCAGGCCCAGCTGCGCTGCCACATGCGCTGCCACAGCAGGCGCACCGTAACGCTCGGTTGCATGGTGACCGCAGGCAAAAAACGGCACGCCCATTTCGCGGGCGTAGTGCGCCTGCGGCTCTGACATCTCGCCAGTAACAAAGGCATCGGCCCCGGCGGCAATCGCAGCTTCAAAATAGCCTTGGGCACCGCCTGTACACCATGCTATTTTTTTAATAGCGCCTGGTGCTTGTCCTACGTGCAGCACAGGCCGTTTTAATGCAGATTCAAGGCATTGGGCGAGTGCCTCGGCAGAGGCAAAACTGCCACCATCGACGCGGCCACCCAAAAACCCCAGCTGGTTGTCCGCAAAACGCCCCTGCGCGCCGTCATATGCACGCAGCCCCAGCAACAGCCCCAGTTGTGCGTTGTTGCCCAGCTCAGGATGTGCGTCCAGTGGCAGGTGATAGGCCAGCAGGTTGATGTCGTGTGCCAACAGCAGACCCAGGCGCTTTCTCATCCAGCCCGTAACCCGGCCATCCTGGCCCCGCCAGAACAAACCGTGGTGAACAAAAATCGCATCCGCCTGGCTGGCCACTGCCGCTTCGATCAGTGCCATGCTGGCAGTGACACCGGAGACAATTTTGCGCACTTCGGCCCGGCCTTCCACCTGCAGGCCGTTCGGTGCAAAGTCTTTGAATCGCTCAGGCTGAAGCAGCGCATCGAACGCGCGGGTCAACGCCACGCGGGTCACCGTCAAGGCAAGAACCCTTCGACCGACAGATAACGCTCACCTGTGTCGTAGTTAAAACCCAACACCGTGCTGCCTGCAGGAATGTCTGGCAGCTTCTGGGCAATGGCGGCCAGCGTGGCACCTGAAGAGATACCGACCAGCAAGCCTTCTTGCGCAGCACTGCGGCGGGCGTAGTCTTTGGCACCATCGCCCGCGACCTGAATCACGCCGTCAAGCAGCGCCACGTGCAAATTGGCTGGGATAAAACCTGCGCCTATGCCCTGAATCGGGTGCGGTGAAGGTTTGCCGCCGCTGATGACAGGGGACGCGCCGGGTTCAACCGCAAACACTTTGGTGTTGGGAAATTTTGCCTTGAGCACCTGTGCCACACCCGTCAAATGCCCGCCAGTGCCCACGCCGGTGATGTAGTAATCCACGCCCTGGGGGAAGTCGGCCAATATCTCGAGTGCAGTGGTGCGCGCATGAATGTCGATGTTGGCCGGGTTGTCAAACTGCGATGGCATCCATGCACCGGGCGTTTGTGCCAACAACTCTCTGGCCCGGGCAATCGCGCCATTCATGCCTTTTTCACGCGGTGTCAAGTCAAAACTCGCGCCATAGGCGAGCATCAGGCGGCGGCGCTCAAGGCTCATGCTCTCGGGCATGACCAGCACCAGCTTGTAGCCCTTGACAGCGGCCACCACTGCCAGCCCGACGCCCGTGTTGCCCGAGGTCGGCTCGATGATGGTCGCGCCAGGCTGGAGGGTGCCTGCCTGCTCGGCAGCTTCCACCATGGCCAGGGCAATCCGGTCTTTGATGGAGCCGCCGGGGTTGGAGCGCTCGGATTTGATGAAGATCTGGTGGGTCTGGCACGCCGCGCCAAACAGACGGTTGATGCGGATGTGCGGGGTGTTGCCGATGGTGGCGAGAACGCTGGGTGCTTTCATCAAGGTCTCCGGTAAGGTGGGCTGGCAAAGCGCCTGCACAATGGTTGTTCGCCGCATGAAAATAACACGTTTTAATGCATTGTCTGCGACGCACCAGCGCACAGCGCAATCTGGGTGAAAATACTGATCACAGCAGCAGGGTGCGCTGCCGCCACTTTTTTCTCGCTTTCTGGCTTCTCTTTTGGTTTCCCTTATGCGCAAACTCTGGCTTTTGTTTTCACAAACCGCGACTGTTTTTCTGGCAGCTTACTTTGTGGTGCTCACGCTCAAGCCGCAGTGGCTGGACCGCAGGCCCACTTTAAGCTCGATAGCGGTGCTGCAAGCGCCTGCGGGCAGTGGCCAGCGCAGTACCGGTGCGGTTGGCAGCTTCAGCTCCGCAGCAAAAATAGCGTCGGCAGCGGTGGTCAGCATCAACACCAGCAAACTGGCGGCCAAAAGCCCGCACTCTGACGACCCGTGGTTCAAGTTTTTCTATGGTGACCAGCAGGGCCGCAACGAGCCGCAAGGTGGGCTGGGCAGCGGCGTGATCATCAGCGAGAGTGGCTACATTCTGACCAACAACCATGTGATCGAAGGTGCTGACGAGATTGAAGTCATCTTGAACGACAGCCGCAAGGCGATTGCCAAGGTGATAGGCACCGACCCTGACACCGATCTGGCCATCTTGAAGATCGAGCTCGACAAACTCCCCGTGATCGTGCTGGGCAACTCTGACTCGCTGCAGGTGGGTGACCCGGTGCTGGCCATTGGCAACCCCTTTGGTGTGGGCCAGACGGTGACGGGTGGCATCGTCAGCGCGCTGGGCCGCAACCAGCTGGGCATCAATACGTTTGAGAACTTCATCCAGACGGATGCAGCGATCAACCCCGGTAACTCAGGCGGCGCACTGGTCGATGTGAATGGCACGCTGATGGGCATCAACACAGCGATTTATTCGCGCTCTGGCGGCTCCATGGGCATTGGTTTTGCCATTCCTGTGTCAACCGCCAGACAGGTGCTCGAAGGCATTGTCAAAGACGGCCAGGTCACACGCGGCTGGATTGGTGTGGAGCCGCAGGAGATCAACCCCGAACTGGCCGAGACGTTCAACGTCAAGGTCGCAAGCGGTGTCATCATCACTGGTGTGCTGCAAAACGGCCCGGCGGCGCAAGCCGGCATTCAGCCCGGTGATGTGATTGTGGCAGTCAATGGCAAAGCCGTCAGCACCGTGGCCGAACTGCTGGGTGCGGTTGCCTCACTCAAGCCCGGGACAGCCGCGCCTGTGAGTGTGCTGCGCAAAGACAGCAAAACCGAGATTGCCGTGACACCCAGCAAGCGGCCTCGGCCCAAGTTGCCGCGCTGAAAAGCTCGCGCAAACCAGGGTGGCTGATGCTATAAAAAATATAGCTGATGAGCCAAGTAGGGATTGCGGCAGGACCCTGAAAGACCATTGAAAAGAGCGTCAGCGCGACAGGCTGCCATGGTTTCAGCAAATGAAATGGCCTGCTGCTGCTCACGTGGCCCTGCCCGTCTAGGCGGGCAGGATCATAAATCTGCCTGGCAGAAGGCTGCCGCCTTCGCCGAGGGTGCCTGCTGTGTATGCCTGCCTGATGACGGATGGGCGACGGGTGGACGGCGGGCGACTCGTGTGCTGCGGGATGCACACAGCAGCGCTTTTTCAGGGCGCTTTGAAGAAAAATCAGCCGGGTACTTTTTTAAGCATTTCCAGACCGATCTTGCCTTCTGCTATTTCACGCAATGCGGTCACTGCGGGCTTGTTTTTACTCTCGATTCTGGCGGCGTGCCCTTGGCTCAGCATGCGCGCACGGTAGGTTGCAGCCAACACCAGTTGGAAGCGGTTGGGGATTTTTTCGAGGCAGTCTTCGACGGTGATGCGGGCCATGATGGTCTCCTTGAGTGCGATAGTTTCTAGTGCGGCAAGCAGACGGGTATTCGAGAGCTGATCTGAGAGCTGACTCAGGAAATATGCAGCGCCTCAAATGTACTGGCGCGCGTGCGTCGCTGGGCTGAGAACTTGAGCCGTTGTGCGTGGACAATGGTTTTCAGGTCGAAAACCGCACGCTCAAACAACTCATTGATTATAACGAAGTCAAATTCCCGAGCCTGAGCCATCTCGGCAGCAGCGTTTTTCAACCGCAATTCAATCACGTCTGTGCTGTCTTCGCCACGCCGTTGCAGCCGCGAGCGCAATTCCTCCCAGCTCGGTGGGAGTATGAAGATGAGAACTGCGTTGGCAAAAATGCGTTTGATATTGATGGCGCCCTGAAAGTCGATTTCCAGAATGACATCGGCACCGTGGGCTACCCGCTCTTCAATGGCGTGCCGTGACGTACCGTAACGGTGACCATGAACGTGCGCCCACTCCAGAAATGAATTGCGCTGCACCATGCCGTCGAACTCTTCGGGCGAGAGAAAAAAGTATTCTCGACCATGCTTTTCCTGCCCTCGAGGGGGTCTGGTCGTGTGCGACACAGCGGGCTGCACACGGGCGTCAAGCTCCATCAGGGCCTTGACCAGGCTTGATTTTCCAGCCCCGCTGGGCGCTGCTACAACAAACAAATTTCCGGGATAGTCCATGTGATGGTTGGCTCAGTTGCTATCAATTTTAATAAATATGGCAGGTGTGCTGCGCCCATCATTCAATGTTTTGTACCTGCTCGCGAATCTGCTCGATCAGCACCTTCATGTCAACCGAAATATGCGTGAGTTCCAGTGAGGCTGATTTGGCGCCCAGGGTGTTGGCTTCCCGGTGCAGTTCCTGAATCAGAAAATCAAGGCGCTTGCCCAATTCACCGCCGCTGTCAAGCAGGCGGTCTATTTCGTCGAGATGGGAGGCCAGACGTGTGATTTCTTCCGCCACATCAATGCGAATGGCAAAGGCCGTGGCCTCGGAAAGCGCCCTGTCTTGCGCCGCTTCAGGCAGCACTTGGCTGTCAGGCAGCGCCATGGCTTCTTTCCAGCGCTCCAGAAACCGGGCCTTTTGCTGCTCCACCAGCCTGGGCACCAGGGGCACAGCCTGGGCCGACAGGTTGCGCAGTTGCGCTGTCCGCTCCAGCAGCATGAGCTTGAGCCTTTCGCCCTCACGCTGCCTTGCCGACAACAACTCATCCAGTGCTTTTTTGGCAAGTCTCGTCAGCTCCTGGCTGTAGTCATGGGGTTTTTTTTCTTCGTTGACAGCGATTCTGAGCACATCTGCAACACTGAGTGCCGCTGCACTGGGCAGCCATGACTGGATGGTGTCTTGCAGTGAGCCCAGACGCTGCAGCGTGGCGGGCGCAGGTGCTTTCAGGCTGCTGGTCGAGCCGCTCTCCAGTGCCACCCGTACTTCTACCTTGCCACGCCTGAGCCTGGCGGTTAAAAGTTCACGCAGGGCAGGCTCGGCCTGGCGCAGCTCATCCGGGAGCCGAAATGCCAGATCCAGAAACCGGCTGTTGACCGAGCGTATTTCCAGCCCAAGCCGGGCGTTTGTCTCCGTGCCCGGTTCATTGTCTTGCGTCGGTCTGGCTGTGCTGGATTGAACGGACGCATAGCCCGTCATGCTGTAAACTGACATTTGATAATAAGCTTTTCTTAAAAACAGGACTGCAGGAGCGAAATTCGGGGGGTCTGTAAACCCTTTGCTCATTTCAAATTATGTCAAAGGTCAAGCCAGCACCCTTACCGCCCGATACCGTCATAGGAGGCTACCGGGTTGTGCGTAAGCTTTCCGCTGGTGGTTTTGGCTTAGTTTACTTGGCTGTGGACAGCGAGGGCCAGCAAGTTGCCATCAAAGAGTATTTGCCATCGTCGCTGGCTGATCGCGCAGCCGGCAAGCTGTTGCCCGAGGTCAGACCCGACAAGCTGTCCCTTTACCGGCTCGGCCTGAAAAGTTTCTTTGAAGAAGGCCGCTCCTTGGCCCAGATCTCGCACGGCTCAGTTGTCAGCGTGCTGAATTTTTTTCGTGAAAACGAAACTGTCTATATGGTGATGAATTACCTCGAAGGTGCAACCCTTCAGGACTTCATCATCACGGCGCGCGAGCTTAAAAAGCAGAAAGTGTTCCGCGAGTCCACCATCCGGTCCCTGTTTGATGAGATTTTGCGCGGGCTGCGCATCGTGCATCAGCACAAGATGCTGCACCTGGACATCAAGCCGGCCAATATATTCATCACGGACGACAACCGTGCCGTGCTGATTGACTTTGGCGCAGCGCGGGAGGTATTGAGCAAAGAAGGCAACTTCATACGCCCCATGTACACCCCTGGTTTTGCGGCGCCGGAGATGTATCGCCGCGACTCCTCCATGGGCCCCTGGACCGATATTTACGCGATTGGTGCCTGCATTTACGCCACCATGCAGGGCTACCCGCCCAATGACGCGCCCCAGCGCCTGGAAAAAGACCGTTTGTCGCTGGCACTGTCCCGTTTGCGCGGCGTTTACTCTGACAACATGATCGAAGTTGTAGAGTGGTGCATGGCGGTGGATCCCCTGTCACGGCCCCAGTCTGTTTTTGCCTTGCAAAAAGAACTGAGCCGGGAAGGCGAGCGCAACTACACCAAGCTCACGGTCAGCGAGAAGGTGCGCCTTCAATTTGACAATATGGTGTCTGAAACCAAAAAGAATGCGCGTAAAGCCGGTGGTGGCGCGACCAAAATAAAATGAAATTCTCAGTTTTCCAGGTCAGTCGAAAAGGCGGTCGTGAAAAAAACGAAGACCGCATGGGTTACTGTTATACAAGCGAGTCGGGCTTGTTTGTCTTGGCCGATGGCATGGGTGGTCACCCCGAGGGTGAAGTCGCGGCCCAGCTGGCTTTGCAGACCATTTCTGCCCTTTATCAAAAAGAAGCGCGGCCCGTCATTGCAGACCCGGCTGCATTTCTGTCCAGCGCCGTGATGGCTGCGCACCACCAGATCATTCGCTACGCGAGTGAAAAAGGCATGCTGGACACCCCTCGAACCACAGTGGTTGCCGTCGTCTTGCAGGGCGCAGGTGCTACCTGGGTGCATTGTGGTGACTCGCGCCTGTACGTTGTGCGAGACGGCGAGTTGCTGACCCGCACGCGCGACCACTCCTACATGGAGCAGCAAAAAGCCGGGGTCGTCAAACTTGAGCACATCAACCGCAACATTTTGTTCACCTGCCTGGGCTCGCCCACCAAACCCGTGTTTGATGTGAGCAGCCCGGCTGTTTTGCAGCAGGGTGACAAGTTGCTGTTGTGTTCGGATGGCCTGTGGGGCAGCCTGAGTGACGATGAGATTGTCAGGCAACTCGCTGGCAAGGGCGTGTCTGACGCCGTTCCTGACTTGGTCGAGAGCGCATTGCGTGCAGGCGGTGAACACAGCGACAACGTCACCGTTCTGGCGATGGAGTGGGAGACGCCTGACGCTTTCGAGTCCACCCATGGGGTATCGACAGACAGCATCACGGATGGCATGTTTGCCTCCACCATTCAGGCCGGTGGTCTGGACACAGTGATCGATGAGCTTGACGAGGCAACCATTGAGCGCTCGATTGCTGAAATCAACGAGGCCATACGCCGCTCTGCGGCCAGAAAAGCCTGACGTACCCCAGATAGCTGTACTGATGCACTGATGTGCTGATACATCGCGTCAGCCCTTAACAGCTGCGTTCCCACCTTTTCACTCGCCCGGCGTTGTTCGCCAGAAAGCCATAGCCTTGATGTCTTCCATGAGCCCATTTGAGAGAAGCGGCGCCCGCGCGCCAGACGAGCTGCGCACCGTGCGCATCACCCGCAACTACACCGCGTATGCAGAAGGCTCGGTGTTGATTGAGTTTGGCGGCACCAGAGTGCTGTGTACGGCGTCGGTAGAAGAAAAAGTACCCGGCCACAAAAAGGGCAGCGGTGAAGGCTGGGTCACCGCTGAGTACGGCATGCTGCCGCGCGCGACCCACACCAGAAGCGACCGCGAAGCCGCTCGCGGCAAGCAAAGCGGACGCACGCAGGAGATTCAACGCCTGATTGGCCGCTCGATGCGTTCGGTGTTTGATCTGAAAAAACTCGGTGAACGCACCATCTACCTGGACTGCGATGTGATCCAGGCCGATGGTGGCACGCGTACAGCCAGCATCACCGGTGCTTTTGTCGCCGCACAGGACGCAGTTAACAAATTGCTGGCGGCAGGCAAGCTGGCAGGCACCCCCATCACGGATCACGTGGCCGCCATTTCGGTAGGCATTGTGCAGGGCGTGCCCTTGCTGGATCTCGAATATACCGAAGACTCTGCGTGCGACACCGACATGAATGTCGTCATGACCGGCGCTGGTCATTTTGTAGAAGTGCAAGGTACGGCAGAAGGTGCCGCTTTTTCCCGCCAGGAAATGGACGCTCTGCTGGTGCTGGCTGAAAAAGGCATCCGTGAGCTGGTGGTGCTGCAAAAGCAGTCACTATCAAATAAATAGCAAAAAGTCCTTGTACAACATGCCGTGGAGTCGTTTTTCATCATGAAAATTGTGCTGGCCTCAAACAACCAGGGCAAACTGGC
>RDZZ01000083.1 GCA_004293655.1 Polaromonas sp.
TAGTTTTTCGGTCAGAAACAGGGTTTCCCCTTTGCTATCGGTGTGGATGTTTTCCTTGATTTGAAGTTGCTTCTTAGCGCCTATTTCAAAGCTTAGTTTCAATGCGCGTCCATCGTTGGCATATAACCCAATCGACAACTGCTTTTTGGCACCTGTCACTTTTGAAAAAATCTGGGCTAATTCTGTAAATTTGACATTGGGCCCGTCAATTAACAAGGGGCCTGGATCGTAGGCGGCTTCAAGCGTTTGCTTTAAAAGCAACAAGGGTTGTAAAAAACTCGACTTGCCCGCTGAATTGGCACCGGCAAGAATATTCAAGCTACCCAGCTCTAATTTGCACTCCGAGCTGATCGACTTAAACCCCTCTATGGTGATAGCTGCCAAAGAAGAGCGAGAGCGTCGAATTGCAGATGCCTTTTTAACAGCAGTAGCCACGATTGTGAGCCTTTCAGGCGAGTTTAGACAAATCCGCCACCCGGTTCATGGCCGCGTGCAGCGTGGCCAGCAGGCCCAGGCGATTCAGGCGCAGGTCCAGTTGTTCGGCATTGACCATCACGTCGCTGAAAAAATCATCGACTGGTGTACGCAGGGCTGCCAGCGTTTGCAGTGATGCGGTGTAGTCGCCAGCCTCAAACTGCACATCAGCCTCTGGCAGAACAGTCTTCATCGCGGCATGCAGCGCGATTTCTGCGGGTTCTGTGAGGAGCGCCTCGCGGACATGGGCGTCCACGCTGTCGGTCTTTTTGAGGATGTTGCTGATGCGTTTGTTGGCCGCTGCCAAAGCTGGGGCTTCGGGCAGGGCAGCGAAGGTGCGGACGGCGGCCAGGCGTCTGGGTATCGAAAACCAACAACCGAGCTTTTGCGCATAAATTGCTGCATCCACTTCAGCTGAGGAGTAGCCGGTGTCTTTGAGGTAACCCTTCAATCGCTCTACCAAAAACTCATCGAGTGCCGTGCTTTGATCTTGCAGAAACCCAGCGGGGAAAGCCGAAAACGCAGCCCGTGTCAATTCGTGAAAAAGCAGCGGTGAGTCACGCTCGACCAACATCCGCGTCACACCCAAAGCATGTCGGCGCAAGGCAAACGGGTCTTTATCGCCCGTCGGCAAGTTCCCAATGCCAAACATGCCCACAAGCGTTTCCAGCTTGTCCGCCAGCGCCACCACCACGCCTACCTCATTGCGCGGCAACTCATCACCTGCAAAGCGCGGCTTGTAGTGGTCTTCAATTGCATCGGCCACGTCAAGGCCCAAGCCATCATTGAGCGCGTAGTAGCGCCCCATGGTGCCCTGCAATTCAGGGAACTCCCCGACCATATCGGTCACCAGATCGGTCTTGGCCAACTGCGCGGCCTGGTCGGCTTTCTTAGCCAGCACGTCGCCACCCAGCTGCTGGCCAATCGCCCTGGCAATGGCCCGCACGCGCTCAACCCGCTCGCCCTGCGAGCCCAGCTTGTTGTGATAAACCACCTGGCCCAAACCTTCAACGCGTGACGCCAGCGTCTTCTTGCGGTCCTGGTCAAAGAAAAACTTGGCATCGGCCAGACGTGGGCGCACCACGCGCTCATTGCCGCCGATCACAAAGCTTGCATCAGCCGGGTTGATGTTGCTGACGACCAGAAACTGGTGGGTCAGCTTGCCATTCGCGTCAAGCAGCGGAAAGTATTTTTGATTCGCCTTCATGGTCAGAATCAAACATTCTTGCGGCACACTCAAAAATTCTTTTTCAAACTCGCACACCAGCACGTTGGGGCGTTCGACCAAGGCAGTGACCTCATCGAGCAGCGCGTCGTCATCAATCACTTTGACACCACCACCAATTTTGGCGGCAGCGGCGGCCAGCTGGCGCACGATCTCGACGCGGCGCTCGGCAAAGCTGGCAATCACTGCGCCGTCTCTGGCAAGCGTAGCGGCGTAGCTGTCGGCGTGCTGCACAACCACGGGGTCAAGCAGCGCTTCAAACCGATGACCGTGCGTGGTGTTGCCCGCCTTCAAGCCCAAGGCTTGAACAGCCACAACGTCGCTGCCATGCAGGGCAACCAGGCCATGCGCGGGCCGTACGAACTTCACGTCGCTCCAGCCATCGGCCAGCTGGTACGTCATGACTTTGGGGATCGGCAATTTGGCAATCGCTTCCAGCAGGGCTTTTTGCAGGCCCTCGGCCAGGGTTGCGCCCTTGACCATGCTGTCATAAAACAGCGCTTCTGCCTTGCCGTCTGGTGCGCGCTTCAGCCCTGCCACGCTTGACGCATCCGCGCCCAGTGCGGCGAGTTTTTTAAGCAGCGCAGGCGTGGCCTGGCCGTCTGCACCCAAACCCACGGCCACAGGCATCAGCTTTTGAGACACCGCCTTGTCCGCTGCCTGTGGCAAAACATAAGTGATGTGTGCGGCCAGGCGGCGCGGGGAAGCGAATGCCGTCAAGACCGAGCCAGCTGTTGCCAGCCCCTGCGCCTTGAGCTGGTCAAACATGGCCCCTGCAAATGCATCCCCCAGCTTTTTGAGTGCCTTGGGCGGGAGTTCTTCCACAAACAGTTCAATTAAAAGATTCTTCACTTACTTCGTTCCCGAAAATTAACCAGCTTCAATCCCAGTTTGGGGGCTGCTTTACGCATCACCACATCCATGGTGGCAATGGTTGTGCAGCCCACGCGCCTGGCCAGACTCAAATGCAGCGCATCAGGCGCTCGCAAGTCTGAGGTGACCTGGCTGCATAAAACAGCAGCATCATCAAAATCAGCGCTCTCAACCGGCTCGCAACGGGTAGATGCCAATATGGCCAAACCTTTTTGGCTGGCGATAGCAACTTCTTTTTTACTCAGCTGCTTGGTGCGTTCTTTGATGGCGAGCGCACTTGCAAGCTCTGTCCGGCACCACGGGCTGCTGACCAGCTCAAGCCCGTCAGACGTGGCCAGCCAAGCGATGACCCCATCGGTTTCGGGTTCGGGGCACAACAGTGCCATCAATACATTGGTATCGAGGTAAACCATTGGACGCGTCAGCAGCCTTGGTCGCGCATCCAGCGTACGACAGAGCGCCCCATCGGCCACTCGCGATGCATGTCTGTTAACTCTTGGGCCAATTGCGCCCGCGATGTTGCTTTTAATTCGTTACCCGCATTGACCAAACGCAGCTCACGCCCAGCCGTCACATCGGCCAGCACTCGGCTACCCTCGCGCAAGCCTGCCTGCCTGGCCAACGTCACGGGCAGCCGTAACGCCAGGCTGTTACCCCATTTACCAACTTGCAGCTCCATGATTTGACTCCAAAGTAGAAACATGTATCTACATTATAGACAGTCACGCGTCAACACCCGTGTAATGCAACACAGTGGGGAAGGGGTCATAAAAATGGTGCAACAGCTCGCGCCAATCCTGGTACTGGACAGACTGACGAAAACCCACCGTGTGGTCTTCAAGTGTTTGCCAGCGTACCAGCAACATGTAGTGGTGGTCGTTTTCCATGCAGCGTTGCAGCTCATGGCCGAGGTAGCCATGCATGGCAGAGATGATGTGCCCTGCCTTTGAAAAAGCCGCTTCAAATCCAGCTGTTTCGCCAGGTTTGATTTGCAATTGGGCGATTTCCAGAACCATCAAGCCGCTTTCTTGGTCATCTGCTCGACCCACTCACGCGGCGCCATCGGAAAACCCAGGCGCTCGCGGCTTTCGTAATAGCTCTGTGCTACGGCTCGGGCCAAGTTGCGGATTCGCCCGATGTAGGCGGCGCGTTCGGTCACGCTGATGGCACCGCGCGCGTCCAGCAGGTTGAAGCTGTGCGCGGCTTTTAGAACCTGCTCATAAGCGGGCAACGCCAGCTTTTGTTCAATCAGGTGTTTGGCTTGTTTTTCATGCGCAGTGAACGCGGTAAACAAAAAGTCCGCGTCGCTGTGCTCAAAGTTATAGGTCGATTGCTCGACTTCGTTTTGCTTGTACACGTCGCCGTAGCTGAGCTTGTGGCCTGTGGTTTTGTCTTCCGTCCACGTCAGGTTATAGACGTTGTCCACCCCCTGCAGGTACATGGCGAGTCGCTCCAGGCCATAGGTAATCTCGCCAGTGACAGGCTTGCAGTCAATGCCACCCACCTGCTGGAAATACGTGAATTGCGTGACCTCCATGCCATTGAGCCACACCTCCCAGCCCAGGCCCCAAGCGCCAAGCGTGGGGTTTTCCCAATCGTCTTCCACGAAGCGGATATCGTTTTGCTTCAAATCAAAACCGAGTGCTTCCAGCGAGCCTAGGTACAGCTCCAGGATGTTGGCGGGTGCAGGTTTGAGCACCACCTGGTATTGGTAGTAGTGCTGCAGGCGATTGGGGTTTTCGCCATAACGACCGTCTTTGGGGCGGCGGCTGGGCTGCACATAAGCAGCCTTCCAGGGTTCTGGGCCCAATGCTCTTAAAAAAGTTGCAGTGTGTGACGTACCTGCGCCGACTTCCATGTCATAGGGTTGCAAGAGCGCGCAGCCTTTGTCTGCCCAATAGGTCTGCAATGTCAAGATAATTTGCTGAAAAGTGAGCATAGGAATCAAGGGTGAAAAAACATTGCCAAAAGCGATGCCTGGATTGATCTTCTGGCAACACTCGGTATGCGCGGGCGCTCGGGGTGAGTGCCGGTTGAAAATGCGTGTTGGTCAATCGCAGTGACTGTATTTTACGCAGTGCCCGCTACAGACCGTAACGACAAAGTAATGGGTCGGTGCTGCGCTATGCGCAGCACCGACCTTGGCTGCTCTGGGTTACTTTGAGAGTGAAGGCATGTCCAGCGTTACCAGCGCCGGACTGTCCCGCGACTGGCCAAGTGTGGCTTGGCGGGCAGATGCAGATTGCAACACCAGCCCTTCTTCAACCACGCCGCCCACGCGAAAAGGCTTGGCGGGATTGCCATCCACAGCGATCAACGCGGCGGCGCCCCCTGGCGCACCAGCTACCACACCCAATAACGCAAAGCGACTGGCCAGACTGACCTGTGGGACCGCTTGTACCGCTGTTGTTCCCAGCAAACGTGCAACAATTGCCGGATCAGCAGGCATGGGTACACTCAAGGCAACGGGTGCAGGCGTAAATGCAGGAGGCCGGGCCAGCAACCGCAGTCCCCAGTAGGCGATGCTGGCTGCAGCCAGCGCCCAGACCAGCAGCGTCAGTCCGCGCATGCCCCATTTGCTTTGTGAAAATGCCATCATGTACAGATTATGATGGAAGAGAGTATTTTGCAAACCATTGTTATTGATGCCTTTATGACTGCCTTCAAATCTTTTATCCGACGCCAGCGACAAGCTGGCTTTACACTCATCGAGCTGATGGTTGTACTGGTCATCATTGGTGTGCTGGCGGCCTTGATCGTGCCCAACGTGCTGGACCGCGCTGATGATGCACGCATCATGGCTGCACGCACCGATGTCAATAATGTGATGCAGGCGCTCAAGCTCTACAAGCTTGACAACCAGCGTGCGCCTACGTCAGAGCAGGGCCTGCAGGCCCTGATAGTCAAACCCACCACTGGCCCGATTCCGCAAAACTGGAAGCCCTATTTGGACAAATTACCCAACGATCCCTGGGGTAGGCCTTACCAGTACCTGAACCCCGGCCTCAAGGGCGAAATTGATGTGATGTCCTTCGGTGCAGATGGTCAGCCCGGAGGCGAGGGGAAAAATGCGGATGTGGGCAGTTGGCAGTGAATGTTGCCCGTACGCTCGTTCACTGCGTGTAATGCCAACCGTTTGACGCGAGGCTTTACCTTGCTGGAGTTGCTGGTGGTGATTGCCATCATGGCGCTGGCCACTTCAGGGGTAAGTCTGGCGATGCGGGACAACGCACAAACGGCTTTGGAGCGGGAAGCGCAGCGGCTGGTGGTGTTGTTTGAGTCGGCCCGTGCACAGTCACGCACCAGTGGGGTGCGGGTGATATGGTACGCCACTGACAGTGGTTTCAAATTTGAAGGGCTGGCACCCGGCGCGCTGCCAGAGCGGTGGCTGACAGAAAGCACCAGCGTTCGTGGCATGGCCATTGTGCAGCTGGGGCCCGAACCGCTGATTGGGCCGCAAGCAGTGGAGCTGGTAGCCCGCCAGCCAGCTGGGCAAGCAGCCGAACAAGGCAGCTCCTCACTGCGTGTCGCCACGGACGGTTTGCGGCCATTTGCAGTCAATGCTGTGAGCCAGCCGTGATGCAAGGCGTGCGCACAACAGCTCACCCACACCACGGTTTTACCCTGATTGAGGTACTGGTGGCCCTGGGCATTGTGGCGGTTGCGCTGATCGCCGGTCTGCAGGCCACTGCCGCCTTGACTAACAATGCCTCGCGCCAGTCTGATGTATTGCTGGCACACCTGTGTGCAGAAAACGAGCTGATCAAAACGCGGCTGTCGCGGCAAATGCCAGGGGTGGGTGACACCAGCACCGGCTGCGAGCAAGGCGGACGCATTTTTCAGGTCAAGCTTTCGGTACGCCCTACACCCAACCCGCAATTTAGGCGGGTTGATGCGCAAGTCATGAGCGGCAGCACACCCATATTGCAGCTGGTCACCGTGGTCACACAGTACTGACATGACTATGCAGCAGGCAGGGCAACCCAGGCAACAATTGGCAGTGTTGCCAGTGCGAGTCGGCGGCTTCACGCTGATTGAGCTGCTGGTGGCCATCACCATCATGGCGCTGATGGCTGTGCTGAGCTGGCGCGGTCTGGACGGCATGGCGCGCGCGCAATCGCAAACCAGCCAGCGTGCCGACGAGGTGCTGACGCTGCAAGCCGGACTGGCTCAGTGGAAGGTCGACTTGGACGCACTGACTCAGACACCTTTTGCCAGCAGCCTCGACTGGGACGGCCGGGTGCTTCGCCTGACGCGCCGCACGGCTCCGCTGGGCGACGGCCTGGTTGTGGTGGCCTGGACGCGCCGCAGTGATGCGGGTGGACAGTGGCTGCGCTGGCAGTCCCCGGTACTGCGCACCACCGGAGCCTGGAGCGATGCCTGGAATCGGGCTGCACAATGGGCACAAAATGCCAGCACCGAAGACCGTACGCGCGAAGTTCAGATAATGCCGCTGCGAGACTGGCAGATTTTTTACTTTCGCAGCGATGCCTGGACCAACCCGCTGTCCAGCGACGCCAGCCAGACTGCTGTCACAGCCAATCCGCCTGCTGCGAGCACTGCGACATCCCAAACCACAGTGCCAGAGGGAGTCAGGCTGGTACTGACCCTCGCGCCCAGTTCGGCCATCAGTGGCAAGCTCACGCTGGACTGGGTACGCCCGACCTTAAGCGGGGACAAATCATGAGATGGCCCCCAAGGTTGCTCGCTTCGCGCAGCTTTGTGCACTTGGCAGGCCGCCGCTCGCCGGAGGCTTCACATTTAGCGCCTATCAAAACTTGTTCAAGCAGATTCGGAGCCGCAGGCTCCAGCCCCGAGGGGGCCGCTTCGTCTGCGGCCTGGCAGAGCCAGTTCCGCAGCCCTGGCTGGACTGGAATGCTGTCACGGTCTCCAAGGCGTTTTCATGCCCAAACCGGTGCTGCACTTCTGGCCGCCATGCTGACCGTCACGCTGGTGGCTACATTTGCAGCAGCGGCGCTGTGGCAGCAGTGGCGCAGTGTCGAGGTCGAGGCTGCCGAGCGGGCGCGTGTTCAGTCGAGCTGGATTCTGGCTGGTGCGCTGGACTGGGCACGACTGATTTTGCGTGAAGATGCACGCTCCGGCGGTGCCGACCATTTGGCTGAACCCTGGGCTGTACCGCTCAGTGAGGCGCGACTGTCGAGTTTTCTGGCCGTCGATCAAACCACAGCAGACACAGATCGTGAAGCTTTTTTGTCAGGTCAGATGGGTGACTTGCAAGCACGGCTGAATGTGACCAACCTGATTGACGGTAGCGCACTGTCAGAGCCTGCCCTGGTCATTTTTGGGCGCCTGTTTGAACAGCTGGGCTTGCCGGCCGATCAACTCCAGACTCTGGCCAGCAACCTGCTGGCGGCGTCACAACGCACGGGTCAGGCAGCAACCGCACTGACCCCTTTGATGCCTCAGCATGCTGACCAGCTGGGCTGGCTAGGCCTGCGGCCTGAAGTGCTGGCCGAACTCAGTGCCCACATCACCTTACTGCCAACTCGAACGCCAGTGAACCTCAACACCGCCAGCGCTGAGGTCATTTATGCCAGCACCCCAGGTTTGGACTTGGCAGATGCGCAAAAACTGGTTGTGGCCAGGGCTGGCCAGCACTTTCGCACGCTTGCCGATGCCAACCTGAAGCTAGGCGCCCAAGTCCTGCGGTTTACTGAAAGCCAGCATTCGGTATCGACCCGGTTTTTTGCTGTCAGTAGCCGCCTACGGCTGGACCAGAATGTGGTTGTGGAACGGGCAGTTTTGCAACGCGACGGCTTGACAGTGCGCACGCTGTGGCGCGACCGGGGGGTGTACGCAGACCGCCCCGATGCACCCGGACGCTCATGAGCCAGCTTGGTCTGAACTTGGCAATGCAGGGTCAATGTAGTATCAAAATGCTGCCAAAGCACTCCCTTACAATGCGCTGACACTTTTTTGCCATGAGCACATTGATTATTTGCCTTCCCCCCGCTGCGCACGGCGCAACGACACCTTATGACTACGTCATCACACCGGATGGGCGATCACTGGGCGAGAATGCCAGCGCCTGCCTGGCGCTACTGCCCGCCCCAGCCAAAGGAGGCGATGTAGTGGCTGTGGTGCCTGCCAGCTTGCTGTCATGGCATGCTGTCGAGCTGCCCAAAGGGGTGGGCTTGGGCTCGCCGCGTTTGCGCCTGGTGCTTGAGAATTTACTCGAAGATCGCCTGCTCGACGACACCGCCGACCTGCATATGGCACTGGCCCCCGGTGCTTCTGTGACGGGTTCTGTCTGGGTTGCAGTGTGCAACAAAACCTGGCTGCAGGGGCATCTGCAAGCGCTGGAGTCTGCACAGCGTCCCATCACCCGTGTGGTGCCCGAATTTGCGCCTGAGACCGGGCCCCTGCATGTGCATGCCGTAGGAGACGCAGATCAGCAGCAACTGGTAGCCACAGGAGAGGCAGTGGGCGGCGTTTTACGCATACCCCTTCATGCCTCAAACATTGCCCTGGTGCCATCTAGCCTTCCTGATGAGCAATCGCTGATATTTGCAGAACCAGCAGTCTCTGAGCTGGCCGAGCAGTTGCTGGAGCGCAAGGTCACGCTGCTGACGCGCTCAGAGCGCTGGCTGGATGCCGCCCGCTCCCCGTGGGATTTGGCCCAGTTTGACATGGCTAATTCAGGCCGTGCCCGTACCGTCAAGCGGCTCTCAGGTGTGCTCAGCGATTTGCTGCAGTCGCCCAGCTGGCGGCCAGCCCGTTGGGGCATTGCGGTGCTGCTGGGCGCGCAATTGTTGGGCCTCAATGCCTGGGCCTGGAAAGAGCAATCGGCTTATCAAGCCAGGCGTGCAGCCACCCAAGGCCTGCTGACGCAGACGTTCCCGCAAGTCAAGCTGGTGATTGATGCACCTTTGCAAATGGAGCGTGAAGTAGCTGCTTTGCGCCAGGCGACCGGGGCTACTTCTGGTGGCGACCTGGAAGCCCTGTTGGGTGCGCTGGGCAGTGCAGCACCGCCAGACCGTACCGCCAGCGCTATTGATTTTCTGGCCGGCGAAGTGAAAGTCAAGGGCTTGCAACTGACGGCTCAAGAGGCATCCAATTTGGCTGGCCAATTGCAAGGGCAGGGCTATGCAGTGCGTCAAGACGGCGATGCCTTGGTTGTCAAGCAAGAAACCATTCGCAACACCAGCACCAACCCGCCTGACAATCCAGTCAGCAAACCAACAGGAGGTACACCGTGAAGTGGCCCGCAGTTTTCCTGCCTTTGCAGGCGCGTTGGCAAACACTGCCCGCCCGAGAGCAAACGCTGATTCTGAGCGCTGCAGGCGTGGTGGGTCTGGCATTGGTCTGGTGGGTGTTGCTTGCACCGCCATTGGCAACCTTGCGTCAGGCTGACACCTTGCAACGCAGCCTGGACGGGCAGGCGCAAAAAATGCAAGCCCTGCAAGCCCAGGCCTTGATGTTGCAATCGCAGCCCAAACTCAGCCGCGACGATGCCCTGCGTGCGCTCGAAGCCTCCGTCAAACAGCGCCTGGGAGCAGGCGCGCAGCTCAATATGCTGGGTGAGCGCGCCATCGTGACACTGAAAAACGTCCCCGCAGAAGCACTGAGCCAATGGCTGGTGCAAGCCCGAGTCAGCGCGCGTGCCATTCCCAGCGAAGCACGGCTGGTGCGCAGTACCAACCCGGCTCTGCCGCCCATGCCGGGCAACCGTACGCCTGTGGCGTGGGACGGCACGCTGACTCTGAGCCTTCCTGCGCAATAAACCAGTTCGTGCAAACCATGTTCAACGCCCAGCGCTTGGCGCGCCACCCGTCATTTGCCGCACCATGGCGCTGGGCTGTGCTGGGGGCGCTGATGGGTTGGGTCACGGCCCTGCTGGTGTACGCCCCGGCCAGCTGGCTGGCGTTCGCTCTCAACGAAGCCAGTGCAGGCCGGGTGCAGCTGATCGAGCCTCGCGGTACTGTCTGGACAGGCTCGGCCAGATTGCAACTTGCAGGTGGGGCGGGCAGCCGTGACAACGCTACCCTGCCTGGGCCACTGACATGGCGGCTTCGCCCCGGCTGGCTGGCCCTGAATCTGGAAGTCAGTGCGGACTGCTGTACAACAGCCCCACTGCAAGCCCGGCTGACCCAGCGCTGGAGCGGTGTCAGTTTGCAGGTGCGTGACGGCCGCTCGCAATGGCCTGCCGCTTTGCTGGCAGGGCTGGGCACACCCTGGAATACAGTGCAGGCGCAGGGCAGCCTGCAGCTGAGCACGCAAAGCTTTTCAATGGCCTGGTTTGAAGGGCGGTTCACGCTGTCGGGGCAAGCCGAACTGGCAGCCTTGGCGCTGTCTTCCCGGCTGTCCACCCTCAAGCCCATGGGCAGTTACCGCCTTACCTTGCAGGGTGGCAGCACCCCGACCCTTGAGCTGACCACGGTAGAGGGCAGCTTGCAGCTCAGCGGCAGTGGCAGCTGGACAGGGCCACGCCTGCGCTTTAGCGGTGTGGCCAGTGCTGCACCTGAACATGAAGCAGCTTTGTCCAATTTACTGAACATCATCGGGCGGCGCAATGGTACGCGCTCCATCATCACACTGGGCTAACCGCACATGACCATACCCCACCCCACCCCGTTACTACCGCTGAAAATGCCTCTAATAACCCGATTTGCTATTATTTCAATAGCTGTAAGTGCTTTGTTTACGTGCGCTACAGGTCTTTCTTTTGCTCAAAACATCAAAAGTACAGGGGTAGACAACACCAAAAACGCCAACCGCGCCGGTGGCCCTGTCACGCTGAATTTCGCCAATGCTGAAATCGACGCCGTGGCCCGTACTATGGCTGTGATCACCGGGCGAAATGTGGTGGTTGACCCGCGCGTCAAAGGCGCCATGACGCTGGTCACCACCAATGCCGTGACGCCTGCACAGGCGCTGCGGCTGTTCTCCAGCCAGTTGCGCACACAGGGTTTTGCGCTGGTCGAGTCCGCAGGTCTGTATTTGGTGGTGCCTGAAGCCGATGCCAAACTGCAAAGCGGTAGTGTCTCAGCAGGGGCAGTGCCAGCAGCCAGCGGGCAGATCATCACGCAGATTTTCAGGCTCAACCACGAAACCGCCAACAATCTGGTGCCAGTGCTGCGCCCGTTGATCAGCCCCAACAACACCATCAACGTCAATCCGGGCAACAACTCGCTGATCGTCACCGACTACGCTGACAACCTGCAGCGCATTGGCACCATCATTGCTGCGCTGGATGTGGCCAACGCCACAGGTGTCGAGATCATCCGCTTGCAACACGCCATTGCCACCGACCTCGCGCCGCTGGTCAACCGGTTGATGGAGTCTGGACTGGCAGGCGGTGCGGGCGCTGGTCAGGCTGACACTTCGTTCAAGACCACACTGCTGGCCGAGCCACGCAGTAACTCGCTGATTCTGCGAGCATCCAACCCGGCACGTCTGGCGCTGGTCCGGACGCTGGTTGAAAAGCTTGACCAGGGCGCTTTCAACAACAGCAACACTGGCACCCCCGCAAACAAAGACATGGCCAGCGGCAACATCTATGTGGTGTATCTGAAAAACGCTGATGCCACCAAACTGGCCACCACACTGCGCGCTGCCATGGCAGCCAACAACAGCAGCGGTGGTGGGGGCGGCAGCGCAGGGCTGTCCAGCGCGCCCCCAGCCACAGGGCTTTCCGGTGCGGGGGCCTTGGGCGGGGTAGGTGGTACGGGAGGGTCAGGGAGCGTTGGCAGCAGTGCCGGCGGCACGGCCCTGTCCAGCAGTCAGCCATCCACCGGGGGGCAAATACAGGCCGATGCATCGACCAACTCACTCATCATCACGGCACCCGAGCCGCAGTACCGCCAGCTGCGCGCTGTGATTGACAAGCTCGATTCCCGCCGGGCGCAGGTGTTTGTCGAGAGTTTGATTGTCGAGGTCAACGCCGACAAAGCTGCTGAGTTTGGCATCCAGTTTCAGGGCGCTCTGGGTAAAAAAGGCGACAGCAACATCGGCTTGCTGGGCACCAACTTCACTATTGGCGGGGCCAACATCATCTCGCTGGCAACGAACGCGGCCAAAGGCACCACCGTGCCCTCCACCGGGGGGAATTTTGGCCTGGCCAGCAAGCAGGGCAACGGTGTTTATGTGCTGGGTTTTCTGGCACGGGCACTGGAGTCCAGCGGGGACGGCAATGTGCTGTCAACCCCCAACATTTTGACGCTGGACAACGAAGAGGCCCGCATTGTGGTGGGCCAGAACGTGCCATTCGTCACCGGACAGTTCACCAGCAACAACAGCAACTCCGGCTCGGTCAACCCGTTTCAGACGGTGGAACGCAAAGATGTCGGCCTGACGCTGCGGGTCAAGCCCCAGATCAGCGAAGACGGCAGTGTCAAGCTGCAGGTCTATCAAGAGGTCAGCAGCATTGACCCGGCAACCACCACATCGGCCAATGGCCCGACCACCAACAAGCGCTCGATCGAGTCCAACGTGGTGGTTGAAGACGGCGCGATTGTGGTGCTGGGTGGCCTGCTGACCGACGAATACGCGGGCGGGCAGGAGAAAGTGCCTCTGCTGGGCGATGTGCCGCTGCTGGGCAACCTGTTCAAAGGCGAAAAACGCACCCGTTCCAAACGTAACCTGATGGTGTTTTTACGGCCTGTGGTGGTGCGTGATGCGGTGGCAACCGACAACCTGTCGCTGGACCGTTACGAGCTGATGCGTGCTACCCAGAAAGACGCCCAGCCCGTCACCAATGTGATGGTGCCGATCAGCAGTGGCCCGGTTTTACCCCCACAGCCTGTTCCTGCGCCTGGCTCCGCGCAGGTCAAGCAGCCGTTTGTGTTGCCCAACACGTCACCAGTCGACAAACCGGTCAACTAAATCATAGGTCATCACGCCATGCGCTACCCTCTGCCTTATGCCTTTGCACGCAGCAACGCCCTGCTGCTGGAGGACGACGGCCACGGCCTGCTGCTGTGGCACAACGCCAACCCAGACCTAGCGGCCATGGGTGAGGTGATGCGCAAGTATGGCGCGCACAGTTTTGCTCTGGGTCTGCAGCGCGCCGACTCTGGCACATTGGCCCAGCGCATCAGCGCAGCCTATGCCAATGGTGAATCGAGTGCGGCGGCAGTGGTCAGCGAAGTGGAGTCCGATGCGGACCTCTCGCGCATGATGCAAGACTTGCCTGCTGTCGAAGACCTGCTGGAAACATCAGACGATGCCCCCATCATCCGCATGCTCAATGCACTCTTGACACAAGCCGCACGTGACGGTGCCAGTGACATTCACATTGAGCCCTACGAGCGCCACTCCTGCGTGCGTTTTCGGGTCGATGGCACGCTGCGCGAGGTAGTGCAACCGAATCGGGCACTGCACGCGGCGCTGATCTCGCGTCTGAAAATCATGGCCGACCTCGATATTTCCGAAAAGCGCTTGCCACAGGACGGCCGTATCAGTTTGCGCATCGGCACCCGGGCGGTGGACGTGCGTGTCAGCACCCTGCCCAGTGCTCACGGTGAGCGTGCCGTGCTGCGGCTGCTGGACAAAAGCGAGAGCAAGCTCAGTCTGGAATCGGTCGGTATGCAGGGCGATGTACTGCGCCGCTTTGAAAGCCTGGTAACGCAGCCGCACGGCATCATTTTGGTCACCGGGCCTACCGGCTCAGGCAAGACCACCACGCTTTACTCAGCATTGCAGCGGCTGGACGCGGGTGCGAGCAACATCATGACCGTCGAAGACCCGATTGAGTACGAACTGCCTGGCGTGGGCCAGACCCAGGTCAACACCAAAATTGATCTGGACTTTGCCAAAGCGCTGCGCGCTATTTTGCGGCAAGACCCAGACGTGATCATGATCGGTGAGATCCGCGATTTTGAAACCGCTCAAATCGCCATCCAGGCCTCACTGACGGGCCACCTGGTGCTGGCGACGCTACACACCAACGATGCCGCCAGTGCCGTGACGCGATTGACCGACATGGGTGTCGAGCCTTTTTTGCTCAGCTCTTCCTTGCTCGGTGTTCTGGCGCAACGGCTGGTACGCAAAGTATGCATTCATTGCCACGGTGCAGGTTGCGGCGAATGCGGCCAAACTGGCTACCAGGGTCGCACCGGCGTGTTTGAGCTGATGGTCGCCAACGATGCGATTCGTGCGCAGGTTCACAACCGGGCCTCTGAAGCTGATATTCGCGGAGCTGCTGTTGAGGCGGGCATGACGCTGATGCGGGAGGACGGCGAGCGTCTGGTGGCCAGCGGTATCACTTCTCGCGAAGAGTTGTTGCGGGTCACGCGAGATTGATATGGCCCCCACGGTCGCGCACTTCGTGTCGCTCCCTGCCCCCCAAGGGGGCCGCTGCGCCTGCGGTCTGGCGAAGCCAGTCCCGCGGCCCCTGCTTGTGAAGGCACGCCTGCAGTTTGGCATCTCACACTTACCCCAA
>RDZZ01000041.1 GCA_004293655.1 Polaromonas sp.
CGCGTTCGGCCAGCAGGCGGGCGGTGACATCAATCGGCCCGCCTGCGGCGTAGGGCACGATGAGGCGGGTGACTTTGGGTTGTGCAAAGGCGGCAGTGGTGCTCAAGGCCAGGGCCGCTATAAGGCCAAGGATCTGTGGCTTGAAGTAAAACATATTCGTTCTCCGATGGTTGGAAAATTCCGGTTTGACAGCTGGCTTTCTCAAGCGCTTGCCTCGGCCTTGTCCTTTTCGGTCACAAACGAGTCAGCGTAAAACTCGTCCTCCGGCAAACCAGCTGCAATATATGCCGCTTGTGCAGAGTCCACCACAATCGGCGCGCCGCAGGCATAGGCGTTGTGAACGAAGCCGGTGCGGCCTGTCCAGGCATCTTCTGGCAGCGCGTCCGAGACGACGGGGACATAGCGCAGGTTCGGCAACTCGGCGACTTTGGCCAGCACCCAGTCATGCATGTACAAATCAGCGGGCCGACGGCCGCCCCAGTACAGCACAGCCGGGCGGGTGATGCGCTTGAGCTGCATGTGCTCGATCATGGCCTTGATGGGGGCAAAACCTGTGCCGGATGCCAGCAGCACCATCGGCTTGGCGCTGTCTTCACGCAGGTAGAAACTGCCAAAAGGCCCTTCAATGCGCAAAATTTCCTTCTCTTTCATGGCGCTGAAAACGTGGTCGGTAAATTTACCGCCCGGCATGTGGCGTATGTGCAGTTCGATGCCAGGGGTTTCCAGCTGGGTGTGGGGTGCGTTCGCCATCGAATAAGCGCGGCGGGCACCGTCACGCAGCAAAAACTCGACATACTGGCCCGCGTGGTACTTGAACACATCGCTCGCTGGCAGCTGCAAGCGCATCAGCATCACGTCATGCGATGCCCGGGCCAGATTGCTGACGCGCACTGGCATTTTCTTGATGGGGAAGGCACTTTCGTCGGTGACTTGCCGTGACTCGACCACCACGTCCGAATGCGCTACCGCGCAGCAGGTCAGGATGAAGCCCTGCTCGGCCTCTTCGACTGAGAGTGCCTTGAGCTGGTGTGGGCCGTGTGTGACAGTGCCTTGTAGCTTTTTGCACTTGCAGGAGCCGCAGGCGCCATCTTTGCAGCCATAAGGCAGGCCAATGCCCTGGCGAATGGCAGCGGCCAAAAGGGCCTCATCAGCTTGCACTACAAAGGTGCGTCCGCTGGGTTGCACGGTGATGTTAAAAGACATGATGGCAATCCTGTTCGTTATGCTGGGCGTATCGAGTGTGTTTCAATCTGGCTTCAATTTGTCTTGACCAGCTGGCCCTCAATTTTGCCCTCAAACCTCAATCCCCTTGGCGCACTGCCTGCGCGTTTTCGCAGGCAGCGTATTTTGATCGTCGGCTGCGGTGACGTGGGCCTGCGCGTGGCCAAGTTACTGCCTGCGCGCGTCAAGCGCCTGGCATTGACATCGTCGCCCGAGCGAATGCCGCAGTTGCGCGCCCAAGGCATCACGCCGCTGCTGGGCAACCTTGACGATGCAGCCAGTTTGCGCCGTCTGGCCGCACTGGCGACCCGCATCGTCCACCTGGCACCACCGCCTAACTCCCATCCCAATGCCCATCCGCAGTGGCGTGAAGACCCGCGCACCCAAACGCTGCTGCGCGTGTTGCGCTTGCGAGGCCCGGCGGGCCTGCCACAGTCGCTGGTGTATGGCTCGACCAGTGGGGTTTATGGCGATTGTCAGGGGGCACGGGTCAGCGAGGTGCGGTGCGTGAACCCGCAGACCCCTCGCGCCCAGCGCCGCGTCCATGCAGAAAGCCAGCTGCGCTTTTTCGGGCGCAGTGCTGGCACGGCGGTACACATCTTGCGCATTCCGGGTATTTACGCGCCTGACCGTGAAGGTGGCACACCGCATGGGCGCTTGCTCAAGTGTACGCCCGTGCTCCGGGCAGAAGATGATGTGTACACCAACCACATTCATGCAGACGACCTCGCACGGGCCTGCCTGGCTGCCCTGTGGCGCGGCAAGCCCCAGCGCGTGAGCCACACCAGCGATGACACCGACCTCAAAATGGGTGACTACTTTGACCTGGCCGCTGACTTGTACCAGCTGCCCCGACCGCCCCGGCTGACGCGTGAAGACGCACGCATACGACTGCCAGCGATGCAGCTGAGCTTCATGTCAGAGTCCAGGCGACTGGACAACCGCCGCTTGAAACAGGAGCTGAAGGTGGTGCTGCGTTACCGGACTGTGGCAGAAGGTTTGCGCGGCTCTTAACGCTGTTTCAAGTTTTACGCTGCAGCTTGGCTGTGGTGAAGACGCGCACCAGCAGCTCTGAAAAACAAACGGCAGATTTTGAACCCACAGTCCATGAATCCACTTTTCAAACAACATTCTTACCAATACCCACGCCTGCTCAGCATTGCAGGCTCTGACAGCGGCGGCGGGGCAGGTATTCAGGCAGACCTGAAGACTTTCTCGGCGCTGGGATGCTTCGGCATGACCGCGATCACCGCGCTCACCGCGCAAAACACCACGGGTGTGCGTGCCATCCACAGCGCTCCGCCCGACATGCTGCGCGAGCAGATTGACGCTGTGGTGCAAGACATTGGCGTGGATGCCGTGAAGGTTGGCATGCTGCATTCGCTTGATACCGTACACACCGTGGCTCAAGCCATTGATCGGCATGCGCTTGCCCATGTGGTGCTTGACCCTGTCATGGTGGCCACCAGCGGGGCCGTCTTGATTGACAACCCGGCCATTGCAGCCTTGGTGCGTGAACTTTTCGGGCGGGCGGTGCTGGTCACCCCGAACCTTGACGAGGCCTCGCTCCTCGTTGGCCGCAGCTTAAGCAGCGAGCAAGACATGCAGGCCGCTGCACACGAACTGCTGGCCAAAGGCGCGCGCGCGGTGCTGTTGAAAGGCGGGCATCTGGC
>RDZZ01000084.1 GCA_004293655.1 Polaromonas sp.
CCATGGCGCGGCGAGAACGTCCTGAATCAAGGCCAGATCGGCTGTGCTGATGGGTTCCATGTCCAGGTGCGGTGCCCAGCCTGCGTTGATGGC
This sequence comes from Polaromonas sp., assembly GCA_004293655.1. Classification (GTDB taxonomy): domain Bacteria; phylum Pseudomonadota; class Gammaproteobacteria; order Burkholderiales; family Burkholderiaceae_C; genus Polaromonas. Next base: position 94 of record RDZZ01000084.1, read on the forward strand.
ACGGCCCTGCGGGTCGGTTTCAACAAACTGCATGCGGCGTGACACCACCTTGGTGGGGTCGCTGCCTTCTTTTACGGAGTGGTCAATGATGAACATCACTTTTGGGGTGATGCCTAGATCGCTGGGGTCTACCAGTACAGCGCCTTGCTTGAGCTTGTTGCGGTGCTGCTCCAGCACCAAGTCAGTCACCGACTGCATCAGCGGGTGGCCGGGGTGCATCAGTGCGGCCATGGGGCTGCCTGGGCGGTCAAGCAGGCGGACGTATTGCTTTTCAAAGCAAACGCGTTCGTAGCGGCGCAACACGGTGTCGGTATTGCGGCGATCACGCCCGGTGATTTGCCGGTCACGCTCGCGGATTGGGGCGGGAACGTGGGTAATCTCATACCTGCCTGGCTCGCGCGGGCGCAGTTCGCCGCTGAGTTGCTGGAAGGCCTGGTTGAAAAAGGCACGAATGAAATAAGGCTGCAGCTTGCGGGCTTCGGCTTTTTCAAGCTCTTCTTTCACGGCAAACAGACGTTCGGTGCTCATCACCTCTTCGCACAGGGCGTTGCGCTTGATGATGTTTTCAAGGTGGGTGGTGTCAAGTGCGCCTTCTATCTTGCGCATGAGGCGGGCGCGCACTTCGGGGTCTTCGCCGTAGCGAATCGCCTCGATCAGCAGGTCTTTGAGGCTTTTGTCTTCAAACACTTCGCCCAGAATGTCAAACACGCGGCCACCCAGTGCGGCGCGTTCAACTTCGAGCTTTTCAAACAGGCGGTGAAACACGTCGCCCTCGCGGGTCTCGGCTGCGACCATGTTCCACAGGTGGCACACCTCGGTTTGGCCGATGCGGTGGATGCGGCCAAAGCGCTGTTCCAGGCGGTTGGGGTTCCAGGGCAGGTCGTAATTGACCATCAGGTTGGCGTTTTGCAGGTTGACGCCTTCGCCCGCTGCATCGGTTGCCAGCAGCACCCGCGTGGCCGGGTCATTGCGGAACAGCTCCTGCACTTTGCGGCGGTCTTCGCGTTTGACGCCGCCGTGAATCATGGTCACGGCGTCTTCATTGCCGATCAGCCCGCTTATTTTGATGGCGAGGTAGTTCAGCGTGTCACGGTGCTCGGTGAAGATGATGATCTTGCGCTGGCGGCTACTGGCTTCGCGCATGGCAGGCGATTGCAGCAGGCTGGAGAGTTCGTCCCACTTGCGGTCCTGGCCGGAGTGGACGAGCCTTCTGGCTTGTTCTTCGAGGTCGGTGAGGATGATGATTTCTGCCTCAAGCTCCTGGATGGTTTGCGCGGCGGTGGCCTGGTCCACCACGGTTTCTTCAAAACTCTCGTAGTCGTCAGGAGACAGCGCCTCTGCGGATTCCCAGATGTCTTCGGGTGCGCCATTGAGGTTGAAGGTTTCGGCCAGCGACTGGCTACCCGACAGTTCGCGCGCTTGCCCGCGTTGCTGCAGTTTTTCATCTTCAACCCGGCGCTTGAGCTTGTTGCAGCGCCGCTGCAACGACTGGTAAATGGCCGCGGGGCTGGAGGCCAGGCGGCGTTGCAGTGAAGTCAGGGCAAAACCAACCGTGCCTTTGCGCTGGCCGTCGAGTTTGTCGGCGCGCCTCATTTCCTGTTTGACGTAGTCGGTGACGGCGGCGTACAGCGCAGCTTCAGCCGGGGAAAGTGTGTAGCTGGCAGTGATGGCCCGCCGGTCAGGGAACAGCTTGGTGCCATCAAAGCGCAGCATGTCTTCTTTCACCGTGCGGCGCATCAGGTCGGTCACATCGACCTTGTGCGCGCCGTCCCTGAATTTGCCGAAAAAACGGTCGGAATCGAGCAGCGACATGAACAGCTGAAAGTCTTCTTCCTTGCCGTTGTGCGGCGTGGCCGTCATCAGCAGAAAGTGGCGCGTGATGGAGCCCAGCAGTTCGCCCAGCTGAAAACGCTTTGTTTTTTTGACCTGGTTGCCAAAGTAGCTGGCCGACAGCTTGTGCGCCTCATCCACGACGATCAGGTCCCAATGCGAAAGCCGCAGCTTGTCCTGCAGGTCTTCATTGCGGGAGAGCTGATCTACCCGGGCGACCATCAGGTCGATGTCGTCAAACGGGTTGCCAGAACGTGAGGCCTCAAGCTGCCCGCGTGAGAACAAGGTGAACGACAGGCCGAATTTCTCGAACATTTCGTCTTGCCACTGCTCGACCAGACTGCCCGGTGCCACGATCAGCACGCGCCTGGCGTCCGCCCGCATCAGCAACTCGCGAATCAGCAAGCCCGCCATGATGGTTTTGCCAGCACCAGGGTCATCTGCCAGCACATAGCGCAGGGGCTGGCGCGGCAGCATGGACTCATAAACGGCGGTGATCTGATGCGGCAGCGGCTCGACGTTGGAGGTGTGTACGGCCATCATCGGGTCGAACAAATGCGCCAGATTGATCCGGTAAGCCTCCACAGCCAGCTTGAACGCGTCGCCGGGCGCATCAAACGCCCAGGGGCGGCCCGCCTCAGCCAGAGACAACCTGGCCTGATCGGTGCGGAACAGCATGCGCTCCAGAAGTTTGCCGTCAGGGGTTTTGTAATAGACGGTTAGCGCGTTGCCGCCGACCGGCTCTGTGGTGACGATGCGCACCACCTGCCCAGGTTCAATGCCGGATACAGCTGTGTTTTTTTGGATGTCTTCCAGAATGAGCATGGCGGCGGCGTTGACCCGCCTCTGGATGAGCAGAATCCGTCAACGTGATTATTAATAACGTTATAAAACGTGACTATAAGTCAAATTTACGCTCAAAAACGACACTGAAAATAACGTTGGTGGATGGACATTGCCAAGAAACAGTTTGCGAGTCAATTACGCGAGGCCATGGTTGCAGCAGGCTTCGATCCCAAACCGGCGGTACTTGAAAGGGAGTTCAACACCCGGCACTGGGGAAAGCCCATGACGCTGCACGGCGTGCGGCTATGGCTGCTCGGTAAAACCATGCCCGATTTCAACAAGATGGAGACGCTGTCCAAGTGGCTTGGTGTTTCGGTACACCAGCTCAGTTATGGTGGACCGAGCGGACGCAAGGTAGAGCAGCAGCGTGCCCGTTGGGACAGCGGCATCGGCTACCAGGACAGGGATATTTTTGAGGCGTTTCTCAAACTCCCCATACCCCAGCGCAAACTCATCCGCGAAGTGATTTTGACCTTCGCCAAGGTGCATGAAGCGCCGGGAGACGGCTCTGGTGATTCACAGGGTTAGTGGCAATTCGCTACAAAAGCAGTGCTGCCCGATACAGACACTGATTGTTCATGGAGTCAATACCAGAATGCTACAAAAATAATAGCATAAAGTATCCGTGTGTATTGCCGTAGCGGCCTTTTTTGTTGCTAATTTGTGGTGCCAACCGGCGGTGGTTGGCAGCACTGCCTGACTGCACCTGACGCTGCTGGGCCTTACAGGTCTGCGCGGCTCTACGCAAGGGTTGCAAACCACGCCTCAAGCTCGCCCAGCAGCGTTGCCAAGGGTGCGTCGATTGCGGTGAGCAGGGCTTCAAGTTCTGCAACAGGGCGTTGCTCGCGGGTGGCCTGCTCCAGTGTGTCTGCAAGGGCCGGGATGTCTGTCGCGCCTATGGTGGCAGAGACACCTTTGAGCGTGTGCGCGGTGCGCTGTGCGGTGGCCCAGTCGCCTGAATGAAGGGCTTGCTTTATGGTCTCTACGCAGTCTTTCTGACCTGCCACATACTTTTTCAGCATGGTGATGTACAGGGGTTTTTTGCCCATCATGCGGCTCAGGCCCAGGCGCACGTCCAGTCCTGCCACAGCGTCTGGCAGGTCAGAGCTGACTGTTGCTGCACGCTGGCGTGCAACGGGTGCCAGCGAACCAGCAGGTGCGGCAGGTGTGACTGTTGCGGCAGGTGCGGCAGGTGCGACCGTTGCGGCAGCACTCGCGTCTGGCGCAGTTGCCCGGGGCTTGATCCACTTGAGCAGCACCGGCCACATGGCGTCTGGATCAATCGGTTTGGATAAAAAGTCGTTCATGCCTGAGGCGATGCAGGCCAGGCGGTCTTCCATTCTGGCGTTGGCTGTCATGGCGACAACTGGCAGGGCGTTGAATCTTGGCATGCAGCGCAGGGCGGCGGTGGCAGCCAAGCCGTCCATGACGGGCATTTGCATGTCCATCAGCACCAGGTCGTAGGCTGAGCGCTTCATCATCTCCAGCGCAATCCGTCCGTTTTCGGCCACTTCCACCACCAGACCTGCGTCCTGCAGCAATTCGCAGGCGATCTGCTGGTTGATCTCGTTGTCTTCTGCCAGCAAGATGCGCGCGCCACGCACTGGCATCAACTGGTTCATGCTGTCGGGCACGGCGGGGCGGCTGATGCGGTTTTCTGCGTCGGTTCGGCCCATGGCTTCCATGGTGGTGTCAAACAGCATCGAGGGGCTGAGCGGCTTGACCATCATGTTGACAATGCCCATGGCCTCGGCTTCCTTGACCATCTCTTCCCGTCCATAGGCGCTGACCATCACCAGGATGGGCGGCGGCGTCAGGCCCAGGGCCAGTATTCGGCGGGCAGCTTCCATGCCGTCCATGCCGGGCATGCGCCAGTCGAGGTAGATGATGTCGAAGGGTTGATTTTGAGCCGATGCGGAGGCCACTATTTTCACGGCGGCGGCACCGGAAGAGACATCATTGACATCAAACGTCATGCCTTCGAGCATGTCCCGCAGCACACTGCGGGCATGGTCGTTGTCGTCCACCACCAGGGCGCGGCGGCCACGCAGGTCAGGCTTGGGCACCAGGATGCGCTTGGGCTGCTGGCTGATGCCCAGCCGCACGGTGAACCAGAAGTCGCTGCCTTTGCCAAACACGCTTTCAACGCCGACTTGGCCGCCCATTAACTCCGCCAGACTTTTGGAGATGGCCAGCCCCAGACCGGTACCGCCAAATTTGCGGGTGGTTGAGCTGTCGGCCTGCGAGAAGCTTTGAAACAGCCTGGAGATCTGCTCTTCGGTCAGCCCCTGGCCGGTGTCGCGCACTGAAAACCGCAGCAGCACGTCTTCCAGCGTGGCCTCCATGACGCGGGCCGAAATGGCGATTTCTCCGGTTTGCGTGAATTTCACGGCGTTGTTGGCGTAGTTGATCAGAATCTGGCCGACCCGCAGCGAGTCCCCGATCAGCATCTGCGGCACGTCGGGGGCAACGTCAAACACCAGCTCCACGCCTTTGGCGCTGCATTTCTCCGTGATCAGGTTGGCAACGTTGTCCAGCACCTTGTCAACCTCGAAGTCGATGCGCTCGATGGTGAGCTTGCCGGCTTCGACCTTTGAAAAGTCGAGAATATCGTTGATGATGCCCAGCAGGTGCTGACCGGAGCGGTGTACTTTGGTGATGTAGTCGCGCTGACGCGGTGTCAAGTCGGTCTTCAGGGCCAGATGCGACAGGCCAATGATGGCGTTCATGGGGGTGCGGATTTCATGGCTCATGTTGGCCAGAAAACTCGACTTCATCTGGGTGGACTCTTCAGCCGCCAGCCTGGCACGGTGGATGGCACCTTCGGCTTCCTTGCGGTTGGTGATGTCCCGGCTGACCCCCAGCAAACCGGTGGGCTGGCCGTCTTCTCCCGGCATGGGCGAGACCATGGTTTCGACCAGCACGCGCCGGCCGTCGGGGTAGGTGATCCAGTGCTCTGCGCCCACCCGCTTCAAAGTCTTCAGGACGGCACCGTCCCGCACACGCATGGCGACGGCCACATCAGCCGGAAACAGGTCTTCACAGACCAGTCCTTTGACCTGCTCTGGCGTGCGTCCCACCAGGGCTGAGTAGGCTTCGTTGCAAGCGAGGTATCGGCCCTCGTGGTCTTTATGGAAGATGGGGTCGGGAATGGCGTTGACCAGCATGCTCATGGCCGAACGCTGGCGATTGATCTCGGCGGCGGCCCGTTTTTCTTCCGTGATGTCTTTGAATGTCACCACCTGTACCGCGCGTTCTTCGTCCTGGGCCAAAAAGATGGTGATCTCGACGTTGATCAGATCGCCGTTGCTGCGTAGAAAGCGGCTTTCAAAATAGCGTGGCTTGCCGGTTTTTCTCAAGGCTTTGGTCAGTGCATCGAGCTTCTCAGGCGTTGCGGTGGGGTCAATGGCGCTGATGTCGTTGCCGATGAAGGCTTCAATGTCGTAGCCCAGCTGTTCGCAGGCAGCCTTGTTGGCGTACACCACGCGGCGATGTATGGGGTCCAGCCAGAACAGCGGCGCGGAGTTTTCAACCACCAGCTGATTGAACCGGATTTTTCTCTCGGCGCGCTCGCGCTCGGTGATATCCCGAAAGTTAAATACCAGACCGGTCAGGTTGCCGTCGGCTTGCAGCGGGGTGATGGTGCGCTCAAGCACACGGCCGTCCTTCATGTCGATTTCATCAAACGAGGGGCTGTCCAGTGCTTGCCACAACTCATTGGCGCGTTCTATAAATTGTGCTTCGTCCTTGACCATGGAGGCGTGCAGCCGCATCAGCCCGGCCTCTTGCCCCGGTGCCATCAGCGCTTTGGGTGCTTGCCCCCACATTTCTGTGAAACGGGGGTTGATGTACTTGGCACCGCTGGCAAAGTGGATGGCCATCACGCCGTCGGCAGAGGCGTTGAGGGTGTGGGTCAGAAACGACAGCGATGCCGAGAGCTGCTTGATGTGCTTTTCCTGGGCAGCGTTGCTGGCCAGCAACGCTTTTTCAGCCTCGGTGTGATGCGCCGGCAGTGGGTATTGCGAAGAGGCGGTGTCGGTCAAATTTGCCATGACATGCATTCTGGTTGGGGTTGTATCAGTGCTTGCCTGAAAACGCAGGCCGTCAGCCGTCAGCCGTCAGCCGTCAGCCGTCAGTCGTCAGTGTTGAGCATGTCTGCCATGACTCGCAACTCTCGCGCTGCTGCGGCACGGTCTTCAGTGGGCAGGCGGTCTTGCTCGACCAGGGCGCGTATGCCCTGCAATTCGCGCTGCAGCGCCCGGCGCGCACCGCCCGATATCTCAAGGTGTACGCGCACTGAATGCGCCGTGATGGGCTCGGCGAACCCTTTGGCGTCAATCGACACCGAGGGTTCGGCCTCAATCTCGTGGCGCACCAGTGCGTAGGTCTCGCCGGAAATCAGGATGCCGCCAGGCTCAGCCGCCTGCTCCAGCCGGGCGGCGAGGTTGACCTCGGGGCCGATGATGGTGTAGTCCATGCGCAGGTCACTGCCAAAGTTGCCCACATCACAAAAACCGGTGTTGATGCCGATGCGGATGCGAAAGGTCTTGCTCGGCCCCATGTCGCGCCACAAATCTTGCAGCTCGGCCATGCCGCGCTGCATGGCGATGGCCATTTTGACGCACTGCAGCGCATCCTCCTGCACGCCCCGGCTGTGCGGGTCACCAAAAAAGATCACCATGGCGTCGCCGATGAACTTGTCCACCGTGCCGCCATAGTCGGCCGCAATGCGTGACATTTTTGAAAAGTAGCTGTTGAGCAAGCGCGTGATGTCTTCTGGCTGCCAGCGTGCAGTCGATGCCGTGAAGTCCTTGATGTCCGAGAAGAACACCGTGAGCTTTTTGCGCTCGGTGTGGATTTCGGCCTTTTGCGAACCGTCAAACAGCGACTGACAGACCTGCGGGGCCAGGTAGCGTGAGAGCTTCTCGGACAGTGCCTGCAGCCGCCTGGCGTTGTCGTGGCGTTCGAGGTGCGAATGCACACGGGCCAGCAGCAGCGGCGGGCTGATGGGCTTGGTGATGTAGTCCACCGCGCCCAAGTCCAGGCCCAGCTGCTCGTCTTCCACCGTGCTCAGTGCGGTCAGAAAAATCACGGGAATGAGCGCGGTTGGCGGGTGCTGGTGAATGCGCCGCAAGACTTCATAGCCATCCATCTCGGGCATCATGATGTCCAGCAAAATCAGGTCGGGCCGGGCCTGCGACATGATGATGTCCAGCGCCTGCCTGCCCGATGCCGCCGTGATGGGCTCGTAGTCATCTTCCAGCAGTGCGGTCATCAAAAACAGGTTGTCCTCGGTGTCGTCCACAACCAGTACACGCGGCTTGGGCTTGCTGGCAGCGACAGACCTGGGGTCCACAATGGGCGGAAAGCTGTCTGGAGTCATTTTTGAAGGTTCCACAAAAGTGTGCATCTGCGTGCTGACGGTCATTGAAGCGAGACAGGGCCAGTGGCTCAGCTCGCCTCGCTCGATTGTAAGAATCTGCTCAGGTTAACGGATGAAACCACCCCCTGTCAGCAGGGTGCCGCGAAAGTCTGGCAACTCACCCTTTAGACCCCCACGCTTTGGGGCGGGTACGGGCCTGGGTTTGACGCTCTTGTGCCATTTGCTCTTGTAGCTGAAGGCGGCCTTGTTTGACCACGGCAATGACTTTGGCGCGGTCTTTGTGGTGCGGATGCAACTGCTCGAACAACGCCAGGTTGTGCAGCCGAAAGCGCATGGCCGTCTGCCGGGCGGCGTGTGCGCTTTGGCCCAGCAACTCCAGCACGCACCTGGCACTGCGCAGGCTGGACTCAAACACCTCCCGCTCCACATGCATCACGCCTTTGGCGCGCAGGGCGTTCCAGTGCGTGACGTCGCGCGCTCTGGCCACAATCTGCAACTGGGGAAAATGCGACTGCGCCAAGTCGACGATTTTCAAGCACTGCGCCACATCATCGACCGCAACCACCAGAATTTTGGCGCTCGCGGCACCCGCCGTTCTCAGCAGGTCAAGCCGGGTGGCGTCGCCGTAGAACACGCGCAGACCGAAAGCGCGCATGGTCTCGATCATCTCGGCGTCGTGGTCCAGCACCGTGGGTGCCATGCCCTGGGCCAGCAGCATGCGGCCCACGATCTGGCCATAGCGGCCAAAGCCGGCAATGATGACAGGTGCTTCCTGCTGCTCGGAGATCTCAGGCATGGGCGTGGCGTGGCGATTGGCGTAGCGCGGCAGCAACACCTTGTCCACCAGAATCAAGAGCAGCGGGCTCAGCAGCATTGACAGCGCCACCGCGCCGATCAGCAGTGAAGCGGTTTCGGCTGAAAACACCCTGGCCCCGCTGGCAGCCTGAAACACCACAAACGCAAACTCGCCGCCTTGCGCCAGCAGCACGGTAAACACGGCCCGCTCCTGAAAAGGCAGCTTCATGGCTCTGGCCAGGCCGTAAATCACCACCAGCTTGAGCCCCAGAAAGCCGAACAGGATGGCCGCCATCAGGCCGGGTGACTTGAGCAGCACGCCAAAGTCAATGCTCATGCCCACGGCAATGAAGAACAGGCCCAGCAGCAGGCCCTTGAAGGGTTCAATGTCGGTTTCCAGCTCGCGCCGGTACTCGCTTTCAGCCAGCAGCACGCCCGCCAGAAACGCCCCCAGCGCCATGCTCAGGCCCACCAGTTGCATCAGCGCGGCAATGCCAACCACCAGCAGCAGGGATGCAGCGGTGAATATCTCGGGCGTGCCGCTGTTGGCGATCCAGCGCAGCAAGGGGCGCAGCAGCAGCCGGCCACCCAGAATGATGCCGCCAATGACTGCTATGATTTTAATAGCTTCAAATGCCCTGCCAGATTGCTGCAGCGCCTCATTTTCTCCTGCAACAGTACCCAAAAGCGGCAGCAGCGCCAGGATCGGGATGGCGGCCACGTCTTGAAACAGCAACATCGAAAAACCGGCCTGCCCGCTGGGCGTTGGCATCAGGTTGCGCTCGCCCAAAACCTGCAGGGCAATCGCGGTGGACGACAGCGCCAGCCCCAGGCCCGCGACCAGCGCGGTTTGCCAGCCCACGCCACAGGCCATGGCCACACCTGTCAACACACACGTGCAGCCCAGCACCTGCGCGCTGCCCCAGCCAAAGATCGGGCGGCGCAAGGCCCACAGGCGTTTGGGCTGCAGCTCCAGCCCGACCAGAAAAAGCATCAGCACCACGCCGAACTCGGCAAAGTGAAGAATGTCCTGCACATTGGTGACGAGTTTCAAGCCCCAGGGGCCAATACCCATACCCGCCGCCAGGTAGCCAATGATGGCGCCAAGGCCGAGTTTTTTGGCCACCGGCACGGCAATGACAGCGGCAGCCAGATAGATGAAGCTGTTGGTCAGCCAGGCGGGTGCTTGCTCGGTCATGCTGGCACCTGCCCGGCCTGTTCGGCCTGCGCAAGGTGCCTGTCCCGCATGGGCACCACGCAGGCGGGGCATGGCGCCAGCTCTTCCAGCTCGGGCCAGTCGGGGTAGCTTTGCAGGCGCTGGCCAAAGGTCTCGACATGCCGGGCCACCACATCGCCTGCCACGCTGTGCGCGCCATGCAGCACCATGGGCGGTAAAAACCGCATGCCGCACAGCGCGGCGGTTTGCTCGTAAGGGGGCAAAAACGCATCAAAAAAGTAGCGGTTGTAGCCCTCGGGGTGGTAAGACGCAGCAGGGCCGCCCGTGGTGGCCACCAGCCACAGGTCTTTGCCCTGCAGCGCGGTGCCGTTGTCACCGTAAGCCCAGCCGTAAGTCAGCACGTCGTCAAACCAGAGCTTTTGCAATGCGGGCATTGAGTACCACTGGATCGGGTGCAGCAGCACCACCAGTCTGGCGCTGGCCAGGGCGGCCTGCTCTGCCGCCACGTCAATGGCGTAGTCGGGGTAGCGGGTGTACAGGTCTTGCACGCGCACACGCGCCAGACTGTGCGCCGCCTCCATCAGCGGGCGGTTGACCCGCGATTCCTGCCAGTCCGGATGGGCTGCGAGGACGTAAACATCGGGGCTTGGGTGGGTGTCTGTGATGGCCATGCCAATACCATAACGGAAAACGCCGCGTCCGCTCAGCGGGTGATGCACAGGCTGCCTGGCGGCCAGACCACGAGGGTCTGGCCGTGGAACTTGCCTGAATCAGAAGCGATGGCGTATGCCGACGGCCACACTGCTGCCTGTTGTCTGCTTGGTGATCGAGTCGTTCATGAGCATGGCGTAAACGTCGGTGCGTTTGGACAGGTTGTGGTCATAGCCGACGGTCAATGTCTTGCGGGTGATGTTGGTAGGCGTGACGTCTGTCTTGACCCAGTCAACCAGTACCTTGCCTGCAGAGCTGGTCGGGACGGATGCGCCTATCTGGTAGGTTTTTGATTTGTTGACGGTGTTGTCGGCCTTGGCCGTGCCATAGCTCACGAAAGGCTTGACCGCACCAAAGTCATACGCGCCCAGCAGCATCCAGTTGGTTTTTTTGGTGCCCAGTGGCAGGTTGGGCGTGGCTGGGTTGGCAATCTGGTCGCTCTCATAAAATCCGGTGGCGGTGACCGGGCCGACTTGGTAGATGAGGTTGGCGCCGATATTTTTCTTGCCGCTGTCGCCCGGCTGCTCGCCAAACTGGTAGTGGATGTTGCCCGACAAGCCGCCAAATTTGGGCGTGGTGTAGATGATCTGGTTGCTCCATCCCGTGTCGGATGGTGTTGTGGCAGCCCAGCCCGAGCCATTGAACAGTGGCACGTTCATGTGCAGGATCAGCGGCGAAAACGCAAACGAGCCGCCCAAGGGGTTGCCGATGACAGAGGGCAGGAAGTTGGGCGCGAAACCACGGCCCAGCGAGACCGCACCGAAGCCGCCCGACAGGCTGATGTTGGCATCGCGCGAGAACAGCGGGTCATTGGCAAACCTGCCTTGTGCGCCGGTGTCTGCCCGGATGAAGGCCGTGAGCAGAAAGCTTGCCTTCAGCCCGCCGCCGAGGTCTTCAGCGCCTGAAAAGCCAAACCACGAGGTTGTGAGGCCACCGCTGTTGATGACGCTCTGGCGCGTTGCGTCGCCGGCCATTTTCATGGAGCCGGCGTACATGTCCACCAAGCCGGAGATTTGTACCGTGCTTTGGGCGTTGGCACTGGCCGCGCAAAGGAGCGCCAAGGCTGCAGCTGTTGTCTTGAGTGTTTTGTGCATGAAAAATGGTCCTGAAATGGCTGTTGAAATGGCTGTTGACGTGGGTGGGCGGTGATGCGCTCTGGCGAGTCGCCACGCAAATTTGTGCAAGGAATGTGCCACTTGTTCCAGCATCCGGGCAAGTTGGAGGTGCCTTTGAGATACGGTTTTGTGTACAACAAATGAATCCACACTGTGCATGCATCTTTGGTGTGCGTCACAAGCAGCGTGGCACTTAAGGAGCACCCTGTGCTGGTGCATTCTCAAGCGGGAACCGCATCTGCAGCGCAAAAAAATGTGCCTGCAAAGGTCAAAGGCACTGAAGCGTGGAAGGTTTCATGATTCCGCGAGGTTGGTAGTCACAAAACAACAGCTGAATTGGGGCGCAGGTAGGGCATGTCGCGGCCCCAACTGCCTATCGCCCGTCTGCTGCCTGCAACCCGCCTAGCGATGCCAACACGTTTTCTGCTGTGGCCGGTGCGCGCAGCACCACGGGCTGGCTGGGGCTGGCCGGTGATGCTGCGCCCACGGCATCGCGCAAGGCTTCGTACACACTGATGGCCAGCATGAAGGGCGGCTCGCCCACGGCCTTGCTGCCAAACACGTTGTCTTCACGGTTCGCTTCATGCCAGAAATCGACCTTGAAATGTTCCGGTATGTCGCCCGTGGCCGGAATTTTGTAGGTGCTGGGCGCGTGGGTGCTGAGCACGCCTTGGTCGTTCCACACCAGTTGCTCGGTGGTCAGCCAGCCCATGCCTTGCACAAAGCCGCCTTCGATTTGTCCGATGTCAATGGCCGGGTTGATCGAGCAACCCGCGTCTTGCAAAATATCTACCTTGAGCACGCGGCTCTCGCCCGTGAGCGTGTCAATGGCCACTTCAGTACACGCCGCGCCGTAGGCAAAGTAGTAAAACGGCCTGCCAGTCAGGGTGGTTTTGTCGTAGTGGATTTTGGGTGTGCGGTAAAAGCCATCGCTCCAGAGCTGAATGCGGTTGGCATAGGCGAGTTTGACGACCTCTGCAAACGCCCGGCTGCGGCTGGGCGAGCTGATGTGCCCGCCGCCAAAGCGCACCGCACCTGCGCCGCAGTTGTCCAGCCCGCTGACGAACTGCGCCAGGTTGTCGCGCACGGTGCGGGCAGCGTACTGCGCTGCGCGGGCGTTCAGGTCAGTGCCCGCCGAGGCTGCAGTCGCCGATGCGTTGGGGATTTTGCTGGTGTCGCTGGCGGTGGTCATGACGCGCTCAAAGGCCACACCCAGCTCGTCGGCCACAATTTGCGCCACTTTGGTGTTCAGGCCCTGACCCATTTCAGTGCCGCCGTGGTTGACCTGCACGCTGCCGTCCAGGTACACATGCACCAGAGCGCCGGCCTGGTTGAACAGCGTGGCCGTGAAGGAGATGCCAAACTTCACCGGCGTGATGGCGATGCCGCGCTTGATGACGGGGCTGGCCGCGTTCCACTGTGAAATACGGGCCCTGCGCACGTCGTAGCTCGATGTCTGCTGCAGTTTTGATAGCAACGGGGCCAGAATATTGTCTTCAATCGTCATGCCGTAGTGGGTGGTGTTTCTCTCATCCACGCCGTACAGGTTGCGCCGGCGAACGTCCAGCGGGTCTGCACCCAGCACGCGTGCGATGTCGCCCATGATGCTTTCAATCACGATCATGCCTTGCGGGCCGCCAAAGCCGCGAAAGGCGGTGTGGCTCTGGGTGTGGGTTTTCAGGCGGTAGGACGCAATCTCAACATCCTGCAAAAAGTAGGCATTGTCGGCATGAAAAATGGCGCGGTCTGCCACCGGGCCTGACAGGTCGGCGCTGAAACCACAGTTGACCGCCATCATGAGTTTGAGGCCCGTGATGCGGCCGCTGTCGTCAAAGCCCACCGTGTAGTCGTAGGCAAACGGGTGGCGCTTGCCGGTGATCATGAAGTCTTCGTCGCGGTCCAGCCGCAGTTTGATCGGGCAGTTCAGTTTGTGCGCCGCAACCGCTGCCCACACCGCCAGGTGCCCGGCCTGCGTTTCTTTGCCGCCAAAGCCGCCGCCCAGGCGCCGGCATTCGACCCGCACTGCGTGGTTGGCAATGCCCAGGGCGTGCGCTACCCAGTGCTGCACCTCGCCGGGGTGCTGGGTGCTGGAGTACACCGCCCACTGGTTTTGCTCTTGCGGCACCACGTAGGCGACCTGGCCTTCGAGGTAGAAATGCTCTTGGCCGCCGACTTCCAGCTTGCCGTGCAGGGTGTGGGCTGCTTTTGCCAATGCCGCAGCTGCATCGCCGCGTTTGACCAGCACGGGCGGCAGCACATAGCTTTTTTCTCGCAAGGCGGTGTGGACATCAAGCACGGCGGGCAACTGGTCGATGCTGCACACCACGCGGCGCGCCGCCCGCCGCGCCTGCATGACGGTTTTGGCCACCACCACACCCATGACTTGCCCGACGTGTTGCACGCTGTGCTCGGCAAATACCGGCTCATCGCCGGCAAACGCGGCCAGCATACGCTCGCCGGGCACATCACGCGCCAGCACCACGCCCACCACGCCCGGCATGGCCAGCGCTGCAGCACAGTCAATGCTGACCAGCTTGCCGTGGGCGATTTTGGACATGATGGGCGCGGCATACAGCGTACTCTTCAGCTCGGTGATGTCGTCCACATACGTGGCAGCACCGGCGACTTGAGCCTGGGCGCTTTCATGAAAACGGGACTGGCCAGCGGCGTTCACAGCGTGGCCTCCAGTGTGAAGTTTTGCAGATTG
>RDZZ01000085.1 GCA_004293655.1 Polaromonas sp.
TGCAGGAAACCAAATTCTTTGCGGATCAGTCGGTGTTTCACCCTTTGGAAGTGTGCAAAACAGCAAACTTTGCGTGATACCGCAAGAGGTACTGACTAGAAGTCAAATTGACGATCAATTGAGGGATGACGCAGAGGTATTATTTCAGCTTCATCTCAGCGCACTAAAAGCAGAAAACGAGATGTTTGAAGTGATGAACAGCCTAGTGAAGAAGTTAAATCAACCAGTCAATGAGTCTAACGTTTCCACCATCGGTAACGAGCTTCTGGATGCGTATCAAAGTTGTATGATCAATCATTTTGTGTTTACTTTTCCCGAGATATGTGGTTCTGTTGACACTATCATGCAAAAATCATTCTTAACACTGTTTGAAATACACAAAGCAGGAAATCGTGAGTCCACTGTAATCCTCTCAAAAGTTCTTCAAACAAAAAATCAATCACCGCAACACAGATCAAATTATGAGTCGCTGGGTATCTCTGCCGGCTTTCCAAGCAATGAAGATATGCTGACCAGTATTACTCAAAATCAGCAAAATCCGATACCTCTATAGTTGATCTGACAAGCAAGCGCTTACCGAAAAATTATTGGCCAACATGATCGTAGTCATAGGTTGACTCTTGTTTGTGGAAAAATTTTCCATTAAGCGCTTACATTTGCCTGTAGGTCGATGATTCAGGTTGCATTCAACATATATAACCAGATCACCGGTTCGCAAGTTCTCCACTTCTTTTTCGCACAGGCTTTTTGATTTACATTCAAAGAGGCATGATTAATTTGGGTACGATATAGGACTTCATTCAAAGGAGCAACAATGAAACGAAGACTACTGATCCAGGCTGCCGGGCCAAGCGCGCTCGGCTTTGTTGGCGTAGGGTTGCCAGTGCTGGCCCATGCACAGAACCGGTTTTCAAGTTATGCAGGTCAAACAGTGCGCATGAGCATTCCGGCACACCCACACTACGACGCCATGACCAAGCTGCTGCCCGAGTTCACCAAGCAGACGGGCATCAAGGTTGAAGTTGATCGTCAGCCTGTTCCCCGCATGAAGGAAATTCAACTCACTGAGCTGGCAAAACCCCAGGGGGATTTTGATCTGGTGTGCTATGTGGTCATGTGGAAGGGTGAGTACGTCAAGAAGAACTTCATTCAGGAGCTGAGTCCGTTTTTCAGCAAAAGCTCACTGGTTGACCCTGACTATGAGATCAAGGACATTGTGCCCCGTTACATTGACAATATCGGTATGGTGGGCGGCCCGAAAGGCTATCTTCCAGGCCCTGGAGCCAAGCTCTACGGCATGCCGTATGGGGCTGAAACATCGGTATTGGCGTACCGACGTGACTTGTTTACAAAACACAAGCTCACCCCACCAGTGACTTACGATGAAATGGTCAAGCTGCTACCCGTCGTCAAAGAAAAAACTGGTCTGGGCGCTCTAACTTCGCGCGGTCAGGTTGGGCATCAGTGCGTACATGCCTGGCTGCTGCACTTGAACCCCCTGGGTGGAAAAGTTTTTGATGACAAATGGAATCCTACTTTCAACAATGAAACAGGAATCAATGCACTTAAAACGCTCAAACTGATTGCAGATACGGGGCCGGCTGGGCTGGCAAACTTCAGTCAAGGCGATATGACGGCCTCTTTCCTGCAAGGGCAGGCTGCGATGTATCTGGATTCATCGCTTATTTTTGGTCAGGTCGTGAATCCGTCTGTATCCAAGGTGGACAAGCTTGTGAGCTACACCTTGCACCCTAAAGGTGTACGCAATGCATCTCAGTCAGGCGGGTTAGGACTGGCCATTCCTAAAAATGCAAAAAATGCCGATGCCGGTTTTCTGCTGATGCAATGGCTGACATCTAAAGCGCAAGACAAAGAAGTCTGTAAATTAGGTGGTGTGCCACACCGCAACTCCACCCTGCGAGACCCAGAGATGTTTGGGCGCTTTCCAGAATATTTAACCCTGCGCCTGCAGCTACTTTATTCTGAGCCTGACTGGCGCCCGATCATTCCAGAGTGGGATGAAATCAATACACAGGCTTTAGGTGTCGCCATTCATGATGGCCTGACGGGCAAACAAACACCTGAAAGAGCACTGGACAGCGTATTGCCAAAAGTCATGGAAATCATGCGCCGTGGTGACTATTACAAAACAGACGGTGCAGGTAAACCTGCCCCCGCCCCTGCGCCTGATGTGAAAAAGAGACCGGTTTGATTCAGTCTTCAAAGCGCAACGGGAGTTGGTACCGATGCTGCCTGCTCAAAGGCAGCCATCCAACTTGACCACCGGCTCTGACCACCGGCTCACAGTTTTACAACGCAGTTTGCTGCAGATTTTGTGTTGGTACAAGCCGCTTTCACCAATATCCCAATGTGCAACATCGGTTAGAAACTAAAAAAACTAAAACAGTTGTCCACCAATTACGCCTGCAACCGCTACATTTTCAATAGCAATCAATCCTTGTGTACATTGCCGTAGCAGCCTTTTTTGTTGTGAATTTTGGAGTTCGGCAACGTCAGCGGCCTTCACGAGGCCGCTGGCCCGCACCCCCAGCAAACGCAGCTTTTTGTCCAGCGACACCCGCTTCAAGCACTGGCCTGCCAGCAACCGTATGGTGCTGCCGTCTGCCGTGAAGGTCTGGCCTGTCTGGTCACGGGTGGCGATTTTAAAGTCGTCATAGCGCAGCTTGATGCCGATAGTTTTGGCCGCGTAGCCTTTGGTCGACAAGTCTTCGCCCAGCTTGTTGCACAGGTCTGTGAAGATCGCGCTCAGGGCGGCTTTGTCGCGCACCGCGTGCAGGTCACGCTCAAACGTCGTTTCTCGGCTCATGCTGACAGGCTCGCTTTCGGTGACGACTGGGCGCTCGTCCCGGCCCCAGGCTACCTCGTGCAGCCACGCCCCAGTGGATTTACCGAAGTGGGCAACCAGAAAGGCCCGGTCTTGCGCCGCCAGCTCACCGATGGTTTGTATGCCGAGGCGGGCCAGCTTTTCATCGGCTTTGGGGCCAATGCCATTGATCTTGCGGCACTTGAGCGGCCAGATGTGCGTTGGCAGGTCAGCCTCATAGACGATGGAAATACCGTTGGGCTTGTTGAACTCACTCGCCATCTTGGCCAGCAGCTTGTTGGGTGCCACGCCAACCGAGCAGGTCAGGCCAGTGGCTCCAAAAATCGCTTTTTGAATCAGCCGCGCCAGCACCCGCCCGCCCGCCCGCTGGCCGCCAGGCACATCGGTCAAGTCGATGTACACCTCATCGACGCCCCGGTCTTCCAGCAGCGGCGCAATCTCGGTGATGGCGCTTTTGAACAGCCGCGAATATTTGCGCACCTCTTCAAAATCCACCGGCAACACAATCGCCTGCGGGCACAGTCTGGCCGCCCTCATCATGCCCATGGCCGAGCCGATGCCAAACTGCCGGGCGGCATAGGTAGCGGTGGTGATCACGCCGCGCCCCACGTAGTCTTTGAGCAGCGGGAAATCAGCCACAGGAACAAAGCGTGACTCCCGCGCTGGCTGGCCGGGTTGCGCTCTTGGCAGGGCATCATCCGCCTTGCGCCGTCCGCCACCAATCACCACCGGCAAGCCTTTGAGTTGCGGGTAGCGCAGCAGCTCGATGGAGGCAAAAAAAGCATCCATGTCAAGGTGGGCGATACGGCGAAGGCGGGTGGTCATGGGATGGTGGCAGCGGATGCCCCGCAAGCATAGTGCTGCATGGCCCGCAGTGCCGGAAAATACTGCTGTAAAGTGCCCATTTTCAACCCACGCCCTGCCCGTCCATGACCCTTCTGAACATCGTTCCCTTTGACAACGCCACTCACCGCAGCCAAGTGATGCAAGTCTGGCGGGCTTCGTTCGGCTATGACACAGCGCACAACGAGCCAGGTCTGGTGATGGATCAAAAACGGGCCATGCATGACGGCCTGTTTTTTGTTGCAACAGTCGCGGACGAAGTTGTGGGAACCGTGATGGCGGGCTATGACGGGCACCGGGGCTGGCTGTATTCGGTGGCGGTCTCGCCAGCGCACCGCAAACTGGGTGTGGGCAGGCAACTGGTGGCACATGCAGAACAGGCCCTGACCCGCCTAGGCTGCGTGAAGATCAACTTGCAGTTGCTGCAAAGCAACGCAGCAACCGCTGCGTTTTACGCGTCGCTGGGGTATGCGGCAGAGCCACGCGTGAGCATGGGCAAACTGATACCTTGCAATATCCCCGTGCCCGGTCTGGCAATGTCTGACAGTGTCTGACCAACAGGGCGCAGGGCGCAGACAACGCGGTGGCGCCCGTTGATGCCACAGGTCGCGCTGCTTTCAGTACGTTCCAGGCAGCAAAATCCCCTTGTTCACCGCCCTGATGTCGGTGTGGCCACAAAAAGCCATCGTCAGGTCCAGCTCTTTGTGGATGATCTGCAGGGCTTTGGTCACGCCTTCTTCACCCATCGCGCCTAAGGCGTACAGCCAGGAGCGGCCAATATAGACACCTTTGGCCCCCAGCGCCACAGCCTTGATCACGTCCTGCCCGCTGCGGATGCCGCCATCCATATGGACTTCAATGTCTTGCCCCACTGCCGCCACAATGCGCGGTAAGGCGCGGATGGACGACTCCGCACCGTCGAGCTGCCTGCCGCCGTGGTTGGACACGATCAGTGCGTCTGCGCCGCTGCCAACGGCCAGGCGGGCATCTTCCTCGTCTTGAATGCCCTTCAGAATGATCTTGCCGCCCCAGCGCTTTTTGATCCATTCCACGTCACCCCAGCTCAAGGCGGGGTCAAACTGCTTGGCGGTCCAGTCGCTCAGCGAGCTCATGTCGTCCACCCCTTTGACGTGGCCCACAATGTTGCCAAACCCGTGCCGCTTGGTGCCCAGCATGCCCAGGCCCCAGCGCGGCTTGGTGGCCATGTTGATGATGTTGGGAAGGGTCAGCTTGGGGGGCGCTGACAAGCCGTTTTTAATGTCCTTGTGGCGCTGGCCCAGAATCTGCAAGTCCAGCGTGATGACCAGGGCCGAACAGTTGGCGGCTTTGGCGCGGTCAATCAGGCGCTCAATGAAGTCGCGGTCTTTCAGAACGTACAACTGAAACCAGAACGGGTGTCGGTCTGTGGCTTGGGCCACGTCTTCTATCGAGCAAATGCTCATGGTGGACAGCGTGAACGGGATACCAAACTTCTTGGCCGCCCGTGCCCCGCAAATCTCGCCATCGGCATGCTGCATACCGCTCATGCCAGTAGGCGCAATGGCCACCGGCATGGCCACGTTCTGGCCAATCATCTGGCTGGCAGTGGAGCGCCCTTCCATGTTCACGGCCACACGCTGGCGGAACTTGATGGCTTGAAAGTCCGCTTCATTGGCGCGGTAGGTGCCCTCGGTCCACGAGCCTGAATCGGCGTAGTCGTAGAACATGCGGGGCACACGTTTTCTGGCAAGCACGCGCAAGTCTTCGATGTTGGTGATGACTGTCATGGGATTTGTCTCCTGATTCCTGATGTGTGTGCATCGTAGCGGTGTGCCGCAGGCTCGGGCTTAAAACCGGTGTGAAATCCGGCAACAGCGCCTGAAATTATTTGCAAACGGTTTGAATGCCTGCGCCATGCTCGTCAATTCTGACCTCATTGACCGCTGGGCACCAGCAGTACCAGCAGTACCAGCGGGGCAGCCACTGCAAAAAGGGCTTGCAGCAAATGGAGCTTTTCACTGATCTCCGCTGCAACCGTTCTGCTGGATCCGTTTGACTGCGCGTATTTTTTGCGCGCGGTCATCGGTCAGCAACAACCGAAGCACACGCCTGGCATCAACCAGGGTGAAACCCGGCTGAAACCGGTCTGGCTTGTCAGCTGATCATGGCAGTAGCGTTGGGCTGGCGGTGTCGTCCGTTGCCAATGTGAAGCCATTGATGTTTGTCGGGTCTGTGTTCTCGCCGTTGTCGGCGATCAGGCGGCTGACGTACGCAAAGACGGTGTTGATGTTCTGGCTGATGTCCGACAGGGCCAAGTCCCCACCGCCTGCGCTGCTGGCAGAGCTGTCGCTGCCGCCGCCGCAACCTGCCAGCAGTGCCGCTGTCAACGCCGCCGTCAGCACCCGTTTTGAATTGAGCTTGTGCATGATGTTTCCTTGAATAAAGTTGACGCTTACTGACCACCGCCAATAGCGCCGCGGTTAGGCGTGTTCAGGTACGGAAAGCTGGTCAGGAAAGGCACGCTGGCCTGGTCAACCGCGTCATGAATATTGGCTGCATTGGGCAAGCCGTTCGCACCGGGTGCGGCCATCAGCGCGCTCAAGGCGGTCGCGTCGCACTTCGATGTCAGCGATGGAACGCCGGGCACCGAGTTGAGCTTGAGCGAATCGTTCGCACCATTGATGGCGCACAAGCCGCCCACGGTGGCGACCAGGGCGATGTCCACCACGTCGTCTTTGGGACGGCGACCGTTCGGAAAACCGGCCAGGTCTTTGGCCGCTGCCAGATTGGCCGTACCGCCCACACGCAACACTTCACCGGCCACACCCAGACGGTTCTGGTCGGCAAACTGCACCGGCTTGATGGCCGTGTTCAAACGCAGCATTTCCGAGGCAGTCACCGTTACTGGCTTGTTCACGCCCGTGATACCCGTCAGGAAGGTGGTGAGCAGGTCAGTGCGTGGCAGGTTTTTGGGGGCCACGTCAGCGCCCAGCACCACGCTCAGCAGCGCAGGAAGGGTCGGGTTGCTGACATACGTCAAAAATTGGCCGTCGCCTGAAGGTGACGAAGCATTGAACTTGTCTTTGTCAGGCAGGCCAATGACCAGCTCGTTGACCAGCGGGTTGCCCAGGCGTGAGACCTGCACCCAGGCACCACCGGCTTTTTCAGCGTTGGTGTTGCCCGATGCCGGGGCCGGGTTCATCAGGCGGCCCTGGCGCAGGCTGGCGGTGGTCCAGCCGCCAATGACGGTCTCGCTGCCAGCGGTCAGGCAGTCTTTATGCACTTCCATGGCGATGGTGGTGACGTTGGCTTTTTGAATCACGTTGTTGCCGTTGTTGCCCACCGCGTCTTTGTTGGCGGGGTTGAGCAGCACGGCAGCCGGGGCATTGACCAGGTCAAATATCGGCCCGAGATTGACGGCAAAGCCTTCGGCGCGCTGGCCGACAAACACGCGGCCCTGGTCTTTGCCTGCGGGGCAGCCGGGGATGGAGACCGTGTGGATGTGCCGGGCAGCGTAGCCAGCGTAGTCAGGAATGGTTTTGATGCCGATGTTGTCGACCGGCTTTTCAAACGTGGCACCGCCACCGGTTTTGGTCACAACAGATACCGTGCCTTTGCGACGGTCGCCACGCACCAGGCTGACGGTGTAGGTTTCGTTGACGTTGAGGTTGGCGTCGTTGAGGTTATTGACAGCACCCACCTGCACCAGGGGAATGGCCACGTTGGCACTGCCAATCGGCAAGGTGATGGACTTGAGGTTGTTTTTAAAGCGGAACTGGAACGTCATGGCTTCTTTGCCACTGCCGGTGTTGTCGATGTGGATTTCGTACAACGCGTTCGAGTCCATCTGGAAATAGTTCGGGCCGCCGTATGGGGCCTGCAGCGGCTGGTAATTGGCCAGCAGCGTGACATAGTCTGAGCGCCCGCCGGTGCCGTCAGCAGCAATGCCTTCGTAGCTTCTGAACATATAAAAATCAGTGCCGTCGACTTTGGGGCTGGATGTGATGCCGGGGGCTTCGCGGTGGCTCGATGCGATGGCACCGCCTGCGGCGATCAGCAGCAGGCAGGCTTTGGCCAGGTGCGAGAATTTCATGTGCATGGGGGACTCCTAGGTTGATAACAGCAGACGCTGTTACATGTTTACGCAACATGGCACCGACTGGATTCAAAAATATTTGAACCGAAGGCACCAAAGGCGCACGGAGCGCATGACAAGCCGCGAAAAGGGAGAAGTAATTCTCGCGTCTCTGTCGCGGCACGGCGGGTGCCCTTCTTCCTCAAAGCCCTCAAAGCTGTTAGCTTCTGGAATTCACATCAAAAACAGGCCCCACAGCAGCAGGTACGGGGATTGTCTGCTATGTTTTTAGCAGCAATCAGCCATTCACTGGCGCGCTGTGCGAATGTTGGGCGGCAGCGCTTGCGGGTAACTGGTGCGAAACGGGTTGATGTCCAGCCCGCCGCGCCGGGTGTACCTGGCGTACACCGACAGTTTGGTGGGTTTGCAGCGTGTCCACACGTCCATGAAGATGCGCTCGACGCACTGCTCATGAAACTCGTTGTGGTTTCGGTAGCTCACCAGGTACTGCAGCAGCCCTTCCTGGTTGATCTGCGGGCCGGCGTAGCTGATCTGCACGCTGCCCCAGTCTGGCTGGCCAGTGACCAGGCAGTTGCTTTTGAGCAAGTTGCTGGTCAGCGTCTCGCTGACAGGCATCTCGTCAAATTCGGCAAACAGCAGCTCGGGGGCGGGTGTGAAATGCATGCACTCCACATCCAGCCGATCGAGGTTTAAGCCGTCCATTTCCTGCACGGGTTCACGGTCAAACAGCTCAGGGCCCAGAGTCTTGATGCCCACCCCCACGCCAACGGCGGCATTGATGTCGGCCCGGATGCGTTCGCGCACATCCCGCGCGTCGGCAAAACGCGTGTTGTTGAAGCTGTTGAGGTAGAGCTTGAAGGATTTGCTCTCAATGATGTGGGGCGACTCGCATGGCACCGTGATGTGCGCGAGTGCCACCTGCGGCTTGCCGCGCGCGTTGAGCCAGCTCAGCTCAAAGGCGGTCCACATGTCGGCACCGAAAAACGGCGGACTGTTGCCCAGACCCAGTTCGGCACGTTTGACCGCACGCGGAATTGGAAACAGCAGCGATGCGTCGTACCGGTCGATGTAGCTCGACGCTTTGCCGAGTTGGGAATTTTCAGGAAGATTCATGGCCTGATTGTCCACCGGTCTGATTAGCCCTGAAATGCGGGGTGAGGAGCGGCAGCAAATGGTTCACCACACCGGGCGGCAAGTCATGGCCCATGCCGTCAATGCCCACCAGCTTTGCGCCTGGTATGCGCCGCGCGGTGTCTTCGCCGCAGGCAAAGGGCACCAGCGGGTCAGCCCGGCCATGCAGCACCAGCGTCGGGGCGGTGATGCCGCGCAGGGCGTCAGCGCGGGTGTGGTCAGCCACAATGGCGACCATTTGTCGCGTGATGCCTTGCGGGTGAAAACTGCGCTGGGCGGCCAGCGTCACACGCTCGCGCAGTTCAGCGTCTTGCATGGGAAAGCCAGGACTGCCAATGACTTTGAAAAGCTTGACAGAGTGGTCAATCACCGCCTGCTGGCTTTTGCCCGCCGGGCGGCTAAGCAATGCACGCGTCACGGCCGGGCTGGCCGCTGGCAGACCGCGTGCGCCGCTAGAACTCATGATGCTGCTTAAAGAGGCCACCCGGCCAGGTGCCAGCAGTGCCAGCCGCTGCGCCACCATGCCGCCCATACTCACGCCCACCACATGGGCGCTGGCAATGTGCAGAGCGTCGAGCACGCCCAGCGCGTCGCGGGCCATGTCTTGCAGGCTGTAGGGTGGGGTGATTTTCAGACCAAGCCGGTATTTCAAGCCCTCCCACAGCAGATTGGGTGTGCCCAGCGCGTCAAAATGCTGGCTCAGGCCGATGTCGCGGTTGTCAAAACGCACCACCCTGAAACCGGCATCAACCAGGCCTTGCACCATAGCCGGTGGCCAGGCGGTCAGCTGCATGCCCAGACCCATGATCAGCAGCACCACAGGTTGTGCAGCAGATGCGCCGCCCGCGCTGTCTTCAACCTTGATGTCAATGCCGTTTGCTCTTATTTTCATAGCAATAAGTCCTCGTCAAATGTGCCGTGGCGTGCTTTTTGATGTTTAACGAGTAGCCGCTAACCTCAAGAAATCAGGAAACCTTCACCGCAGAGGTGCAGAGAACGCAGAGCAAGACGAGGGGGGGAAACAAATTTTTGCTTCTTTCTCTGCGGTTCTCTGCGTTCTCTGAGCCTCTGCGTTGAATGACTTATATCCCCGCAAGATTCACAACAACGTAAAAATCAAACAAACTCCCCCTGGCGCAGCCATTTGGTGGCAATCCATTTTTCACCCGCAGTCACAGGCTCGCCGCCATGCAGTGTGCGGCTGTCCGGGTGGGCCTGCGCATAGCTGAAGAACACTGCGTTGCCGCGCACGGGTGCCACCCGCACATCAATATCAGGGAACACGGTTGCGCCACCGGCTTGCGGCTCCAACAGGTACATGATCAGCGTGGCCAGACGCTGCCCACCGCGTTTGAGGATGGCTGGCGTGCCCGGCTCACGCGGGTCAAAGTAGTCGTAGTGCGGGCGGTACTGCGCACCGGGCGGGTAACGCAGCACCTGCAAGCCTTCGCCGTTTTGCACTGGCCAGTTCAGCAGTTTGGCAATGCGCGTTTCAATGCGCTGCACCACCGGGTTCTCACTGCGCGCAAAAAACATGCCCTGGCTGGTGCGGTCTGGGTGCAGCTCTTGGCCGCCGGTTTTGGTGTCCACCGTGAGCGAGCGTGACAGCCGGGGCCGGGCCACGTCAATCAGGGCATCACATTCGGCTGGGCTGAGCAGACTGGCAAACACCATCAGCTCGGGGGCCTGGCGGTGCGTGATGACCTGTACCCACTTGTCGCCCGCATCCACCATGGTGCCCGAGGCATCGAGGCTTGCAAACGGCAATGCACTGGCCACACGCGGCGGTGTCGGCAGCCCGCCAAACGCGGCCTTTTCGTCAGGTGTCAGCTGCATGATGCAGGCTGCAGTGGTGGCCTGCCAGCCCGCATCCAGCATGGACTTGAACAGCGATGGCCGCGTACAGCCGCGTGCCGTTTGCGCCGCCAGCCAGGCCAGCACCTCGGGCGTGGCAGGGTCAGTCGAAGTACTTGGCTGGTTCATGGGGGTGTCTCCTTTGCGGTGGCTCAATGATTTTGAGGGGCTTGACTGCGCCTGAAAACAAGGCGCTCGGGTGCTGACGATGCCGCATCAAACCGGTAACCTTCGGCGTTGAAGCCTTCGAGTTTTTTAACGCTGGTCAGTTGGTTTTCAACCGCGTAGCGCACCATCAGCCCGCGTGCGCGTTTGGCATGAAAGCTGATGACTTTGTACTTGCCACCGGTTGGGTCGCCCTTGAAGTCTTCAAACACACAACTGACCACGCGAGCCTTGAGCGTCTTGAGATCTACTGCCTTGAAATACTCCTGACTGGCCAGATTGACGATGACAGGCGACGTATCTGCCGCAGCGCGCTCGTTGAGGTAGTGGGAAATGTCGCTGCCCCAAAACTGGTAGAGGTTGTTGCCGCGCTCAGTGGCCAGCGCCGTGCCCATCTCCAGCCGGTAGGGTTGCATTAAATCCAGCGGCCGCAGCACGCCGTACAGACCACTCAAAATGCACACATGCGCCTGCGCCCAGTCGAGTTGCGGCGCGCTCAGGGTTTTTGCATTCAGCCCGGCATACACATCGCCACTGAAAGCCAGCACCGCCTGTTTGGCGTTTTTGGCCGTGAATCTGGCCGACCACGCCTGGTAGCGCGCCACATTCAGCCCCGCCAGCGCGTCTGACAACCGCATCAGCGTGCTGATCTGCTGCGGCGACCGGGTTTTAAGCACGCCAATCAGCTCAGCCGACTGGCGCGTAAACAGCGGTTGGGTATGGGCCTGGATGTGTGGCGGGGTTTCATAGTCAAGGGACTTGGCGGGCGAGATGAGAAACAGCATGGCTTGACGGTGGCGTGGTGAAGTTGTGGCGAGTGCCTGACTTTACGACAGTGCAGCGTGGATGGCACAGCCACTGTCAAGCCTCACGTTGCGCCACAGTCTCGCCAGGGTTGTGCAGCAGCTCCCCAGTGGCGCGCCACACCCGTCTGAGTTCGGGGGGCACTCTGCAGCTCAATCACTGGGCAGCAATTGTTGCTCCAGCGAATGCAGCACCTGGTAGCACGCCAGCACGCTGGCCACACTGCTGTTGGGCTCGCGGCCCTCGCGTATGGCGGCAAAAAACTCACGGTCTTGCAGCTCGATACCGTTCATGCTGACATCCACACCACTGACATCAATTTTTTCGTCTTTGCCACTGAACAAGTCGTCATAGCGCGCCAGGTAAGTGGCCGTGTCGCCGATGTACCTGAAGAACGTGCCCAGCGGGCCGTCGTTGTTAAAACTGAGTGACAGCGTGCAAATCGCACCGTTGGCCGCTTTGAGCTGAATGCTCATGTCCATCGCAATGCCCAGCACCGGGTGAATCGGGCCTTGTACGGCATGGGCTTTGACCACCGGGCTGCCGCACTGGTAGGCAAACAGGTCCACCGTGTGCGCGGCATGGTGCCACAGCAGATGGTCAGTCCAGCTGCGCGGCTGGCCCAACGCGTTCATGTTGGTACGGCGGAAAAAATAGGTTTGCACGTCCATCTGCTGGAGCTTGAATTTGCCCGCCGTCATTTCTTTGTGAATGTACTGATGGCTGGGGTTAAAGCGCCGCGTGTGGCCGCACATGGCCACCAGACCACTGCTTTTGGCCATGGCCACCACGGCTTGAGCACCCTGCAAGCTGTCCGCCAGCGGGATTTCAACCTGCACATGCTTGCCCGCTTTCAGGCAGGCGATGGTTTGGTCAGCGTGCATCTGGGTGGGTGTACACAAAATGACGGCATCGACTTCTTTGAGTGCCAGGCTTTCTGCCAGATCGGTGGTGACGTGACCAATGTTGTATCTGGCGGCGACCTCTTTGGTTTTCTCAATGTCGCGGCTGACCAGCGAGACGACTTCAACGCCATCAATATGCTTGATGCCGTCGAGGTGCTTGATGCCAAAGGCACCCGCACCAGCCAAGGCTACTTTTATCGTCTTCGTCATGTCAATGGTTCTCCAGAATCAGGTGGCCGACTGCTGTGTTGGATGCGGGGACATGATAGAAGCGGTGCTTGACAGCAGGCTTGTTGCCACCGTTCAAATCAGCCATCGCACCCCGTGCAATCAACCACATCACCAGCTCAATGCCCTCGCTGCCTGCTTCGCGCACGTAGTCAATGTGCGGCACAGCGGCCTGGCGCTCAGGGTCACTGATCATCGTGTCCATGAAGGCGGTGTCAAACGCCTTGTTGATCAAGCCTGCACGCGGGCCTTGCAGCTGGTGGCTCATGCCGCCTGTGCCCCAAATATGCACATTCAGGTCTTCGTCATACGACTCAATCGCCTTGGCGATAGCCTTGCCAAGGTTGAGGCAGCGCTGCCCGGACGGCACCGGGTACTGCACCACGTTGACGGCAAACGGAATCACCGGGCAAGGCCATTTGAAGTTGGACTCGGGCGGCTGGCCACACATCAGACTCAGCGGCACCGTTAAGCCGTGGTCAACATCCATTTTGTTGACAATGGTCAGATCAAAGTCCTGTTGAATCACCGATTGCGCGATGTGCGCGGCCAGCTCCGGGTGGCCCACCACCTGCGGCACCGGGCGCGGCCCCCAGCCTTCGTCAGCGGGCTGGTAAGACGCAGCGGTACCAATCGCAAAGGTGGGGATCATGTCCAGACTAAACGCCGTGGCGTGGTCGTTGAACACCAGAAAGATCACATCGGGTGTGTTCTCCTTCATCCATTGCTTGGAATACTCATAGCCCTTGAACAGCGGCTGCCAATACGGCTCATGGGTTTTACCCAGATCAAGCGCCGCACCGATGGCGGGCACATGTGACGTAAAAACGCTGGCGGTGATTCTTGCCATTTAATTTGCTCTTTTGTTTGAAGCGCCTTGCGGCTGACCTTGAGGTTGATGGTGCGCCTGCGCTGTGCCGTCTTCGCCCACCACGCGGTTACCCTCCACAGAACGCCCGCCACTTACCATCATGTCGCGGTATTCCAGCTCTGTCATACCCGTCATGCTGCCGGCCATTTGCTGAAAGCTTTTGCCGTGGGTTGCCCCCAGCTTGGCCAGAAAGTAGATATTTCCACCGAGGGAAATCGCCCGGTTCAAGTCAACGTCCAGGACCGCCTGTTTTTGGTCTTCCGTCATCGGCCATTCGTCCAGGTAGGCGCGCTGGTCTGCCTTGAAGCGCTCACGGTTTTCGTGCTTCATCAGACTCATGCAAAACTGGTTGAGGTGGTAGCCCTTGCGGCTTTCGTCGGCATCAAAAATCGTGGTGCCAGGCACGTCAAGGTAGTTTTTATTCAGCGACATGAACTCAACTCCAGTAAAGGTGTGTGGGGTTGTCCACCAGCAGCTTTTGCTGCAATTCGGCTGTGGTGGCAATCTGCGCAATAAAGTCCACCAGCAGGCCGTCATCAGGCATGTGGTCTTTCAAATTGGGGTGCGGCCAGTCGGTGCCCCACAGCACGCGGTCGGGGAAGGTTTCTGTCAGGCGTCTGGCAAACGGCACCACGTCCTGGTAGGCATGTTGTTCGCCATTTAACGCCTTGGGGCCGCTCACGCTCAGGCGTTCCGGGCAACTGACCTTGCTCCAGATATTGGAGTGCTCACGCATCATCTTGACAAACAGCTCAAACTCCGGGCCATTCACGGACTTGGTCACATCGGGTCGGCCCATGTGGTCAACCACGACAGTCGTTGGCAGTGCGGTAAAAAAATCGTACAACTCAGGCAAGTCCACGGCTTCAAAATAAACCACCACATGCCAGCCCAGCGG
>RDZZ01000086.1 GCA_004293655.1 Polaromonas sp.
GCGTTGAATGACTTCACTACCTTCGACCTTTGTAGTCACGTAACTTAAAGGGTAACTGATATCGTCTGCCCCAGACTCTGGTGCAGTCTGGTGTGTCTCAGCTCTGCGTCAGCAACACCACCAGCGCCCCTGCCCCGCCATGCGCAGGCCGGGCCTGCACAAAAGCCAGCACTTCCTGCTTTTGCACCAGCCAGCTTTGCACCTTGCCTTTGAGCACGGGTGTTTTTCCAGGTGAGCCCAGGCCTTTGCCGTGAACCACACGCACACAGCGCCAGCCCATGCGGGTGGCGTCTTTGATGAAGTCGACCAGCGCTTGGCGTGCGTCCTCGCGCCGCAGCCCGTGCAGGTCAACCTGGCCCTGAATGCTCCAGTCGCCTTTGCGCAGTTTGCGCGTCACGTCGGTGCCAATGCCAGCGCGCCGAAAGCTCAGGGCGTCATCGGTGTCGAGCAGGGTTTCAGCGTCAAATCCGTCCGAAAGAGCCTCCTGCATCACGGCGACTTCATCGCGCTTGTGTTGCACGGCAATCGGCGGTGCTTGCACTGGTGGCAGCTCGACGCGATGGCCTGGGCGGTGCTTGGGGGGCAGTGCCTTGACAACGCCAACGGTTCGGCTGAAAAGCTCCTTGTCTGCGCGTGTCCTGGCTTCTAAAGCTGCCTTGGCCCTGTCGCGCTCGGCAGTCAGCCTGGCGCGGGTGTCTATCTCGCGTTTGACGGTCTGCAGGTCTTGCAGGGTTTTGACCGGGGGCGGGCGTTGTTTTTGGGGCGCTTTTTGGGGCGCTTTCGTGCTGGCTGGTTTGGCAGATTCAGCCGCCTTTCTAGCACCAGACGGTTTGGCTGCCACAACGTTTTTTGCAGCGGTTTTGACACCGCTTTTTAACGTCTTGGTCACGCTGGTTCGGGGGTTCACGCGTGGCGGTGCCGTGCGCAGGTCAGGCTGGCGAATCGGTCGCCTTTGGGCGCGGGTAAGGGCTGGCGCGGCCACGCCGGGCGCAGCTGCCGCTGGCGGCGCACGCTTGAGCACGGCTTCGAGCGCCTGCCGCAGTGCGGGGGCCAGGTCAGGCTTGGGGTTAGGGTCTTTGGCAGGGCGCATGGGTGGTCAATGGGCTGGCAGTCAACTGCCGTGATAGGGCGATTAGAGCAGCCCCAGCTCTGCCATGGACACCGCCTGGGTACTGGTGACCACAAAATGGTCCAGCACACGCACATCCACCAGGCTCAGCACTGCTTTGAGGGTCTGGGTCAGCGCCTCATCTGCGCGTGAGGGCTGGGCCGCGCCGCTGGGGTGGTTGTGCGCCAGCACCACGCTGGCCGCGTTGAGCGCCAGGGCACGCACGACCACCTCGCGCGGGTACACGCTGGTCTGGCTCAAGCTGCCCCTGAACAGCTCTTCAAGCGCAATCAGTCGGTGCTGGCTGTCGAGAAACAGCACCGCAAAAATCTCGTGCGGGCGACTGCCCAGTTGCAGTTGCAGGTAGTCGCGCACCGCCTGGGGCGTGGAAAACAGGGGTTTTTCTTTGAGCTGCTCGCTTAAGGCGCGCCGGGCCAGCTCCAGCACCGCAACGATTTCAGCGCGTTTGGCGGGGCCAAGACCCCTGATGCTTTTGAGAGCATCAGCATGGGTGTGCAGCAAACCTTTCATGCCGCCGAATTTTTCAAGCAGCTCTTGACCCATTTGCAGCGCGTTTTTACCAGGCAAGCCCGTGCGCAGCAGCAGGGCCAGCAGCTCGGCATCACTGAGTGCGCCGGGGCCACGGGCCAGCAGTTTTTCACGCGGGCGGGCATCTGGGGGAAGGTCTTTGAGGAGCATGGGCTTGGGTCGGCAGGCGTTGCGGCTAACTTTCTACAATGGGGGCAGTTTACAAACACTTCATCTGACTTCGTTTGCCCCGGCACCACCGCGATGGTTTTCAAAAAAGGTTTCAAAAAGTTCTATGTCTGCCGACACCCCCTTTGCCCCACCGGCTGTTGAGCCAGGTTCCTTTTTGACACTGCACTACCGCATGGCAGGCCCTGACGGTGCGGACATCATCAACACCTTTGGCGGCAAACCCGCCACGCTGAGCCTGGGCACGGGTCAGCTGTCGCCCGCCATTGAGCAGCGCTTGATCGGCTTGCCAGAAGGCACGCGCACCACTTTTGAATTGCCCACAGGCGAGGCTTTTGGCGAGCGCAACCCTGATCTGCTGCAAACGGTGGCGCGCAAGCTGCTCAACGAGCTGGGTGACCCGGATGAGCCGTACAAGGTCGGTGACGTGGTGCAGTTCCCCACGCCGGATGGCACGGGTCAGTATGCGGGCAGTGTGCTGCAGACAGGCGGCAGCAGCGACGCCGTGCAGTTTGACTTCAACCACCCGCTGGCCGGCCAGCCCGTGACTTTTGAAGTCCACGTCATAGGTGTTTTATGACCACGAAACCCCAGGAAATACTGCTGGCCGAGCCACGCGGCTTTTGCGCAGGTGTGGACCGCGCCATTGAAATCGTCGAGCGTGCGCTGACCAAATTTGGCGCACCGATTTACGTGCGCCATGAAATCGTTCACAACACCTATGTGGTCAATGACCTCAAGGAGAAAGGTGCGATTTTTATTGAAGAACTCGCGGACGTGCCACCCGGTGCCACGCTGGTTTTCAGCGCACACGGCGTGAGCAAAGCCATCCAGCTGGAAGCCGAGCGCCGGGAGTTCCAGATTTTTGACGCCACCTGCCCGCTGGTGACCAAAGTCCATGTGGAAGTTGCCAAGCTGCACAAAGAAGGCTACGAATTCATCATGATTGGCCACAAGGGCCACCCCGAGGTGGAAGGCACGATGGGCCAGCTCGACAGCGGCATCCATCTGGTCGAAGACGTGGCGGACGTGGCCCGCATCGCGCCGCTGCAAACACAGCTGCTGGCGGTTGTGACGCAAACCACCCTGAGCGTGGACGATGCCGCCGAGATCACCGCCGCTGTCAAAGCGCGTTTTCCGCAGGTGCGCAGCCCCAAAATGCAGGACATCTGCTACGCCACACAAAACCGGCAGGATGCCGTGAAGGTGCTCAGCAGCCAGGTCGATATCTTGATTGTGGTCGGCAGCCCGACCAGCTCCAACAGCAACCGCCTGCGCGAGCTGGCCGCCAAGCTGGGCACCACCGCCTATATGGTGGACGATGCCAGCGAGTTGCAGGAAAGCTGGTTTGACGGCATGGCCACGGTGGGCCTGACAGCGGGCGCGTCAGCCCCCGATGTGCTGGTCAAGCAGGTCATTGACCGCATACGCGCGCTGGGGGCGGTGTCGGTGCGCAAAATGGACGGCATTGAAGAGACCATCAAATTCCCGCTGCCCAAAGGCCTGAAGCTCGACGCGCAGGGCCATGTCATGGATGTGGGTGACAGCCTGCTTCACCAATCCAGCTGAGCCGCCCACGTTCATTCAAACCCTGAAAAATCCATGATAGCCGCGATTAATCGCTCCTTAATTGATAGCTGCAGATCTATATTCATCGAGCGCTACAGCCACTTTATCCATCAAACACCGCTGTTCAAACTGCCCGGCAAGGCACTCGGCGTGAACTGCGCCGAAGTCTGGCTCAAGCTGGAGCACCTGCAGACCGGCGGCAGCTTCAAGGCGCGCGGCATGCTCAACCGCCTGCTGTCCAACCCGATTCCGGTCAGCGGCGTGGTGATTGCCTCGGGCGGCAATGCTGGCATTGCGGTGGCGGCAGCGGCGCAGGAGCTGGGCGTGCGCTGTGAGGTGTTTCTGCCCGACGTCTCCAGCCTGGCCAAGCGTGCCAGGCTCGCTGCGCTGGGTGCCCACGTGGTGGTGGTGGGCAGCGCTTACGCCGATGCACTCAAGGCCAGCCTGGAGCGTCAGCAGCAAACCGGCGCACTGCTGGCCCATGCCTACGACCAGACCGAGGTGGTGGTGGGAGCAGGCACGCTCGGTGCCGAGCTGCAGGCGCAAGGCGGTCTGCCCGACAGCGTGCTGGTCAGCGTCGGCGGTGGCGGCCTGATTGGCGGCATCGCCAGCTGGTTTGAACAACGCAGCCGGGTGGTGGCGCTGGAGCCAGAACTGGCACCCACACTTTTCAAGGCCCGGCAAGCCGGCCAGCCCGTTGATGTGAATGTGGGCGGCGTTGCGGCTGACTCACTGGGTGCCAAGCGCATTGGCAATATCGCCTGGCAAGTCACCCAGACCCACGTACGCGACGCGCTGCTGCTGCCCGACGCATCGATTCGCGCGGCGCAGCTGTGGCTCTGGAGAGAACTCAAACTTGCCGTTGAGCCTGCCGCCGCGCTGCCGCTGGCCGCACTGCACGCCAAAGCCTACCAGCCCCGCACGGACGAAAAAGTCTGCCTGATTGTTTGCGGTGCCAACCTTGACCCGGCCAGCCTGGCTTGAAAACGCTTCCCTTTAAAAATATAAAGTCCCATGCTCGACATCAACCTGCTCCGTAAAGACCTGCCCTCGGCCATTGCCCGGCTACAGACCCGCAAGAACCCGCAAGCCTTCCTCAATGTGCAAGCCTTTCAGGCGCTGGAGGCTGAACGCAAGGCCATCCAGACCCGCACAGAAGAGCTGCAGAACCAGCGCAACACGCTGTCCAAACAAATCGGCCAGCTCAAGGCCAAAGGCGAAGACGCTACCGCTGTGATGGCACAGGTCAGCGCATCGAAGGCCGAGCTGGAGGCCTGCAGCACCCGGCTCGACCAGATTCAGCTCGACCTGCAGGCCCTGCTGCTGGCCGTGCCCAATCTGCCGCATGACAGCGTGCCGCTGGGCGTTGGCGAAGCAGGCAATGTCGAGGTGCGTAAATGGAGCCCTGCAGGCGGCTTGGGCGGCACGCCTGCAGCCTTGAGCTTCGAGGCCAAAGACCATGTGGATGTCGGCCAGCCGCTGGGCCTGGACTTTGAGCTGGGCACCAAGCTCACTGGTTCGCGCTTTACCGTCATGAAAGGCCCGCTGGCGCGTCTGCACCGGGCGCTGTCGCAGTTCATGCTGGACGTGCAGACGGCAGAGCACGGCTACACCGAGTGCTATGTGCCCTACATCGTCAACGGGGATTCACTGCGCGGCACGGGTCAGCTGCCCAAATTTGAAGAAGACCTGTTTGCCGCCAAGAAAGGCGGCCAGGAAGGCGCGCTGGAGAACGCCGCGCTGTATCTGATTCCCACGTCAGAAGTGCCGCTGACCAACTTTGTGCGCGACGTGATCACGCCAGAAGCTGACTTGCCCTTGAAATTCACCGCACACACGCCGTGCTTCAGGTCAGAAGCCGGCAGCTATGGCCGCGACACCCGCGGCATGATTCGCCAGCACCAGTTTGACAAGGTCGAGATGGTGCAGGTGGTACACCCTGATACCAGCTACGAAGCTTTGGAGGCCATGACAGGCCACGCTGAAGTGATTCTGCAAAAGCTCGGCCTGCCGTACCGCGTCATGCTGCTGTGTACGGGCGACATGGGCTTTGGGGCCACCAAAACATATGACCTCGAAGTCTGGCTACCGGCACAGAACACCTACCGCGAGATCAGCTCGGTCTCCAACTGCGAAGCATTCCAGGCCCGCAGACTGCAGGCACGCTTTAAAAATGCCCAGGGCAAAAATGAGTTCGTACACACCCTGAACGGCTCTGGCCTGGCAGTAGGCCGCACACTGGTGGCGCTGCTGGAGAACTGCCAGCGCGCAGACGGCAGCGTGGACATCCCCGCCGTGCTGCAGCCCTATATGGGCGGCTTGAGCCGCCTGGCAGCCTGCTAGAATGTTGCTCATGCGGAGAGGTGGCAGAGTGGCCGAATGTACCTGATTCGAAATCAGGCGTAGCGCAAGTTACCGTGGGTTCGAATCCCACCCTCTCCGCCAAGGACTCGTTTCAAGTCGTCCAACATAGACCCCGAAAAGCCCTGTAAGCCCTGCGTTTACAGGGCTTTTTTCAAAGCTTTTCTGGGTGCCACTCAAGGGCTGTACAACGTGCTTCGATTGCAAGATACGCGCCCATACCTATGAAAGTCTTCGTACTGGGTGCCAGCGGCACGATCGGGCGGGCCACGGTTCGGGCACTGCTGCGGCGTGGCCATGAGGTGGTTTGCTTCATGCGGCAGTCATCAGCGCAAGCCGGGGCTGCGCTGTGGCCCGGCGCGGTGGTGCGTACAGGCGATGTGGCTGACCCGGTATCGCTGACGCGAGACGGCTTTTGTGGGGAACGCTTTGATGCGCTGGTGTCCTGCATGGCCTCGCGTACCGGTGTGCCCCGAGATGCCTGGGCGGTTGACCACGCCGCACATGTCAACGCCCTTGAAGCTGCCAAGGCAGCGGGTGTGACGCAGGTGGTGCTGCTGTCAGCCATTTGTGTACAAAAACCCTTGCTGGCCTTTCAGCAGGCAAAGCTGGCGTTTGAAAAGGTGCTGACGGATTCCGGGCTGACCTATTCGATTGTTCGGGCAACAGCTTTTTTCAAATCACTCTCGGGGCAGGTGGAAAGGGTGAAAAACGGCAAGCCGTTTTTGCTGTTTGCCGATGGCGAGCTGACAGCCTGCAAGCCGATCAGTGATGACGACCTGGGCGACTATCTGGCGGGCTGCCTGATTGATACCAGTCGCCATAACCGTATCTTGGCCATCGGTGGGCCTGGCCCTGCCATCACGCCACGTCAGCAGGGCGAGCACCTGTTTGCATTGCTGGGCCAGGCGCCACGCTTTACGCAAGTGCCTGTGCGTTTGCTGGATGTGATGATTCGGGTACTGGATGTTGTGGGCCGTGTCGTGCCACCTTTGAAGGACAAGGCTGAGCTGGCGCGCATTGGCCGCTATTACGCAACGGAGTCCATGCTGGTACTTGACCCGGTCACGGGCCGCTATGACGCCGACGCAACGCCTTCCACTGGCTCGCAGACGCTGTTTGATTATTACGACAGCCTGGTAGCGGGCCGTGTTGCTGCCGAACGTGGTGACCACGCCGTGTTTTGAACTCGGCTGGCAGATTTTTGTGAGTGTGGTGGGTCGTTACCGGGCTGCAGCATCCATCCACTGCTGCAGTGCGGCGGCAATGTCTTCAGGTGAAACATTCTCGACAGATTGCAATTGGCCCGCCAATGCTGGCAAGGCTGGTGCCCCTTGCTGCTGCAAGGAAACAATGGCCAGCGCGGCTTCTTTCGGGACTGCGAAACCCAGGCTTTGCAGCAGCAGTTTGCCGTCACTGCCGAGCAGTTTGAAGTAAAACTGCCCGTCGGCTTGACGGTATTGCTTGAAGCTGGGCAGTGCTGACTTGGCAGCTTTGGGTTGATGGGGGACTACGGCGGGCGTTACCAGTTTGCGCAGTCCGACAGCCATTCGCAACTCGCGCATCAGCGGTGTGGCCAGTGCTCTGGCTTTGTCAGCACCGGCCTGCAAAATCGCCTCTATTTTTCCGGGATCATTGATGAGTTCTTGGTAGTGCTCCCGCATCGGCGCAATGTCTTGGTCGATGCGGTCTAACAGCAGAGTTTTTACGTCACCCCAGCTGATGCCTTCAGCATAGGCCCGGCGCAGGGCGATGGTTTCGGATTCGGTCGCAAAGGCCTGGTAAATCTGGAACAGTGCCGAGCCTTCGACCTGCTTGGCCTGCCCTGGTTCGCGTGAGTCGGTGACGATGCCTGCAATCAATTTTTTGAGTTCGGTGCGCGATGAAAAAAGCGGTATGGTGTTGTCGTAGCTCTTGCTCATCTTGCGGCCGTCCAGGCCCGGCAGCAAGGCCACCGATTCTTCAATCAGTGCCTCGGGCAGCACCAGGTGCTCGCCATACAGGTGGTTAAAGCGCTGCGCCATGTCGCGCGCCATTTCGATGTGCTGTATCTGGTCGCGGCCCACTGGCACCTTGTGGGCCTTGAACATCAAAATATCTGCGCCCATCAGCACCGGGTACATGAAAAGCCCGGCAGTCACGTCGGCATCCACGTCGTTTCCTGCAGCCTCGTTTTTATCCACCGATGCCTTGTAGGCATGCGCACGGTTGAGCACACCTTTGCCAGTCACGCAGGTCAGCAGCCAGGTCAGTTCCGGAATTTCGGGAATGTCTGACTGTCGGTAGAACGTGACGCGCTCAGGGTCCAGCCCGGCGGCCAGCCAGCTGGCGGCAATCTCCAGGGTAGAGCGCTGGATGCGATCAGGCTCACCGCATTTGATCAGCGCATGGTAGTCGGCCAGAAAGTAAAAACTCTCTGCGCCCACCCCTTTGCTGGCGGCAACGGAAGGGCGGATGGAGCCGACATAGTTGCCCAGGTGCGGTGTGCCGGTGGTGGTGATGCCAGTTAAAAAACGTTGTGGTTGGTTCGTCATATCGGTCATCTCACCAACATCGCCAGTGGCGTCAGCAGGGTTTGAATAAAGGTGTAGGTCACAGACATCAAGGGCTGCATCCAGAGTTTGCTGATCACGCCGGTAATCACCAGCGCCATCACCACAAAAAAGCCCCAGGGCTCAATGCGAGACACCAGCATGGCTTGCTTGTAGGGCAGCAGGCCCACCAAAATCCGCCCGCCATCCAGGGGCGGAAGCGGAAAAAGGTTGAACACAAACATCACCACATTGACCAGTAACCCGGCTTGACACATCTTGATGAAAAAGTCTTCGGTGATACCAGCGCCCTGCAACAGATAAAACGCGGTACCCCACAACACCGCCTGAGCCAAGTTGGAGGCCGGACCCGCCAATGCGACCCAGATCATGTCGCGCTTGGGGTTGCGCAACCGCCCGAACTGCACTGGAACGGGCTTGGCGTAACCAAATAAGAAAGCACCTGATGTGGCAACATACAGCACCAGCGGCATCACGATGGTGCCGATGGGGTCAATGTGCTTGACGGGGTTGAGCGTCACGCGGCCTAAAGACCAGGCTGTGTTGTCACCAAAATACCTGGCCACATAACCGTGGGCGGCCTCGTGAATCGTGATGGCAAACAGCACGGGCAAGGCGTAGATGGCGACGGTTTGAATGATGTTGGCAATATCCATTCGGTGATTATCCGAGATTACCTCAGTGAGTCAGCCGCCTGGCTCCTTGCCTACAAACCCAACAGCGCCACATCGCCACGGCCTTGCCGTATGACCACCGGCTCCCCGCCATCGCTCATGGGGGCCAGGTCAATCACGGTGGTGGCTTGTTTTGGGCAGGCACCGGCATCCACCACAGCGGCCAGTTCGTGCTCCATCAGGCTGCGAATCTCGCTCGCGTCATTGAGCGGCTCCGTCTCGCCGCGCGGGATCAGGGTGGTTGCCAGCAAAGGGGCTCCCAGCAGCTCCAGCAGGCATTGCAGCGTTTTATGCTGGGGCACGCGCAGGCCAATGGTTTTGCGCGACGGGTGGCTCAGGCGGCGGGGTACTTCCTTGCTGGCGTCCAGGATGAACGTGTACGGTCCGGGCGTAGCGGCCTTGAGCAGGCGGTACTGCGCGTTGTCCACGCGCGCATAGCTGGCCAGCTCGCTCAGGTCGCGGCACAGCAGCGTCAGGTGGTGCTTGTCATCAACGCCACGGATACGCCGCAGGGTATCGGCAGCGGCTTTGTCATCGAGGCGGCACACCAGCGCGTAGCTTGAGTCTGTGGGCACCGCTGCAATGGCACCTTTTTCAATCAGGCTCACCGCCTGTTTCAGCAAACGGATTTGGGGATTGTCAGGATGGACTTCAAAAAACTGAGCCACTTTCTACCTTTCAGAATTTTGCATGCTCAATGGCGAGCCGGCTTTCACGCACGGCAAGCCACGCACCTGCTGCGCCGCAGACCGCGATCAGGACCATGCCAGCGAGTGACCACTGATCGGGCACGTGGGCAAACACCAGCCATCCGCCCAGCATGGCAAAGCCAATCTGACAAAACAGATAGGGCGTGAGTGTGGAGGCAGGCGCACGCTGGTAAGCCAGTATCAACAGAAAGTGGCCCAGTGTCCCCATCAAGCCCATGAGTGCAAGGTTCGCCCACAGCGCCCAGGAGTCCAGGGGCACCCATACAAAAGGCAGTGCCAGTGAGGCTGCCAAAGTGCCTGTCCAGCCTGTGTAGAACTGCATGGTCAGGGGGTCTTCGGTCTTCACGAGCTTGCCGGTCAATACCTGAAACCATGAATTGCAAGTCACCACACCAACGGGCAGCAAGGTGGCCCACTCAAACGCATCGTGCCCAGGTCGAATGATGACCATCGTGCCGACAAACCCGCCCATCACCAGTGCCCAGCGCATGGGGGAGACCTTCTCTGCCAGCGAAGTAGCGGCCAGCACCGTGACGACCAGCGGCGTGATCATCACAATGGCGGTGAACTCGCCCACAGGCATGTAACGCAGACTGAAGAATGCGAACAAGCTGGTCAACAGCAGCAGTGCGCCGCGTAATATGTGAAACCTCGGGTGGGCGGTACGCAGCATGGCCGGGCCACGCAGTGGCAGCACAACTGCAGTGGTCACTACCGCCTGAAATGCGTAGCGAAACCACAGGGCCATCAAAAGCGGCACACTGCTGCTGATGTATTTTGTCGTGGTGTCAAGTACCGCAAAACATGCCACTGAAGCCACCACCAAGCCAATGCCGGCCAGCGGACCGGCGCGCCCTGAGCCTGTTCGGGTCACTGAATGCGGTCCGCCAGCAGCTCCCATACCGGTGTGAGGCTGCCTGGCAAAAACGGCAGACTGCCCAGGTCGGTACGGCTTTCTTCAGGGCTGTGAAAGTCGCTGCCACGGGATGCTGCCAGCCCAAACTCTTTGGCAGTTTCTGCGTATTTCACATACTCGGAGGCGCTGTGGCTGCCTGTGACGACTTCTACGCCGCGCCCGCCGTGCGCCTTGAACTCTGAGAACAGCGCATACTCCTCGTTGGGTGTGAACCTGTAGCGCGCCGGGTGGGCAATAATTGCCATGCCTTTGGCGTTGGTGATCCAGTTCACCGCGTCGCGCAGGCTGGCCCAGCGGTGCGGCACATAGCCGGGCTTGCCTTCTGTGAGGTATTTGCGAAACACTTCATGGGTTTCACTGCACACCCCACTTTCGACCAAAAAGCGTGCAAAGTGAGTCCGTGAAATCAGCTCGGGGTTGCCAACAAACTTCAGTGCGCCTTCATAGGCTCCTTTGATACCGACTTTGGCCAGGCCGTCAGACATCTCTTGGGCGCGTTGCCCACGCCCGCCCCGTGTGGCGAGCAGACCTTGTTGCATATCGGTATCGTCCGGGTCAAATCCCAAACCTACGATGTGTACGGTTTCACCCGCAAAGCTCACCGATATTTCAGTGCCTGTCAGGTACTGCATGCCTTGCGCTTTGGCAGCGGCCAATGCACGGTGTTGCCCGCCTACTTCGTCATGGTCGGTCAGCGACCAAAGTTCTACGCCGTTGGTCTTGGCGCGTTCGGCCAGAGCTTCTGGCGTCAGCGTGCCATCTGAGACCACCGAGTGGCAGTGCAGGTCAGCGTTCAAAATGGATGGGACGGCAGGTATGGTCAGGTTAGGCACTTTGTGATTCTAGGCTTTGTTGAAATTCGCGCGGGGTAATGCCGCAAAGACTGCCTGCACAATGGGGCTCTGATGCATCCACCCACTCATCTGACCCACCCCGCAGGCACAGCCTGAAGAAAGTGACTTTCATGATTGTTGTCCATCATCTGAACAATTCCCGATCCCAGCGTGTGCTGTGGCTGCTCGAAGAGCTGGGTTTGCCGTATGAGGTCAAGCGTTACGCGCGTGACTCTGAAACCATGCTGGCACCGCCCGAGTTGCGCGCCGTTCACCCTTTGGGCAAGTCGCCTGTGCTGACCGACGGCAAGCTGACACTGGCTGAGTCCGGTGCAATCATTGAATATCTGGTCGAGATGTATGGCAACGCTGAATCATGTGCCATGTTGTCGCCCGAGCATGGCACGACCGACTATCTGCGCTACCGCTACTGGCTGCACTATGCGGAAGGCTCGCTCATGTCGCCTTTGCTGCTCAAGCTGGTGTTTGACAAGATCGAGACATCGCCCATGCCGTTTTTTGTCAAACCAATCGCACGGGCCATCTCAGGCAAGGCCAAAAGTAGCTTCATCACGCCTCAAATTGCCACGCACCTGGACTACATGGAAGCTGAGCTGGGTAAAAACCTGTGGTTTGTCGGAGAGAATTTTTCTGCAGCCGACGTGCAGCTGAGTTTTCCGCTGGAAGCTGCGGCTGCACGGGGTGGGCTAGGTGCCAGCCGCCCCATGTTGACGGCTTTTTTGCGCCGAATCCACGACAGGCCCGCTTACCAGCGCGCACTGGAGCGCGGTGGCACTTACAGCATCATGAAGTGATGCAGGGCCACTTCAGCGCAAACCCTGAGACGAAATGACGCTAAGGAATAACGACAAGGACGACGACATAGATGATGGTGTTCATGACGTTTTCCTTCAATGGTTGTCATGAAGTCATGCATGATTTCTCATGCATCACGCCCGCTGCATAGGTCTTCATGCACAGTGGATATCGGATGAATGTCCGATGTCGTGAAGGCGCTACCAAGTTTGTGGCGGCTACAAACTCAGGGCAGCTCGGCAGTTGGCTCGCGCCCCATCAACGCCGCGACGGCTTGCACGGGTGCCATGTTGCCGTCCAGCAAAGCCACCACTGCCTGAGAAATCGGCATCTCAACGCCCAGACCCGCTGCACGTTGCACCACGGTACGGGCGCAGTACACCCCTTCTGCAACGTGGCCAAGACTGGCCACAGCTTCGGCCAGTGTTTTGCCTTGCGCCAGCGCCAGGCCGACTTTTCGATTGCGACTCAGGTCTCCTGTGGCCGTGAGCACCAAATCGCCCAGACCTGACAGGCCGGTAAAGGTTTCTGCCCGGGCACCCAATGCAAGGCCAAGACGCGTCATTTCTGCCAGTCCACGGGTGACCAATGCGGCCCGGGCATTGAGCCCGAGCCTCAGGCCGTCGCACAGGCCAGTGGCAATTGCCAATACGTTTTTGACTGCACCGCCAACTTCAACACCGATGATGTCGTCATTGGCGTAAATGCGCAGTGTGGGGCCGTGAAAAGCCGCTACCAGTGCATCGCGCACGGCGACGTGCTCGCTGGCAGCGACCAGGGCTGTCGGCTGGCCGCGTGCGACTTCTTGCGCAAAGCTGGGGCCACTTAGAATGCCTGCTATTAAATCAGGAGCTGCTTGTACACGTACTTCGTGCCCTAGAAGGCCAAATGATGATTGAAAATAGGTTTTTTGGGGTGCTTCAAAACCTTTGCACAGCCAGGCAACAGGCGTTTGCGTGGCCACGGCTGCCTGCACTGTCGTTTGCAGCATGCCGCGCAGACCAGACATGGGCGTGGCAATGATGATGAGGTCTTGGGCTTCAAGCACTGTGGCCAGGTGTTCGTGTCCGCCTGCCAGACGCAAGTTCGCAGGCAAAGCAAGACCAGGCAGGTAGCGGGCATTGACACGATCAGCCGCCAGAGCGGTGCTTTGCGCGGTATCCCGTGCCCACAGCGTGACACGATGCGCTGCAGCGGCATGGATGGCTAGCGCCGTCCCCCAAGCACCCGCACCGAGTACGGTAATGTTCATGACCAGAGGTCTTTAAAGACTATGAAAACCCATTACACGATGATTTGCGGCGCAGCAGGCGTGGCAACAGCCGCTGCAGCGGCCTCAGCTTGCTGCTGCTCATACATGGCCTGAAAGTTGATTTCGGCCAGATGAACCGGCGGGAAACCCCCGCGCTGAATCACATCGGCTACATTGCCACGCAGGTAGGGGTAGACGATTTGCGGGCAGGCAATACCCATGAGTGGGGCCATCTGTTCGCCAGAGATGTTGCGGATTTCAAAAATACCGGCTTGTTTGGCTTCCACCAAAAACACGGTTTTATCTGCAATTTTGGCGTGAATGGTGGCAGTGACGGTGACTTCAAACAAGCCATCGGCTACAGGCTTGGCCTCAACGCCGAGCTGGATGTCAACGCCTGGCTGCTCTTGGTTGAGCAAAATCTCAGGGGAGTTGGGCTGCTCCAGAGACAGGTCTTTGAGGTAGACGCGTTGAATCTGGAAAATCGGGTCAAGACTGGCTTCGGCCATGGTGTGCTTTCAGTTTTTTTCAGGAGATGGGGTGTTGCATGCCTGTCCATCAGAGGAGCAAGCTGCACCGTAATTATCTCAGTCAGCTGTTGCGGCTTGTTTAGGCTGATGCAAGCGGGGGCTGCGCGGTTATTGATGTATTCAGACGTTCTGGACGGCATTGAGCAGCGGCAGCAAGCCGCCCTTGCCGTCAAGTGCCACCAAGTCATCACAGCCGCCTACATGGGTCTGACCAATGAAAATTTGCGGTACGGTGCGGCGCCCCGTCAGCGCCATCATGGTCTGGCGCTCTGCTGGCACCAGATCAACACGGATCTCATCGAGCGTGGTCACACCGCGTTCTTTGAGCAACTGTTTGGCATGAATACAGTAGGGGCAGGTTCCGGTAGTGTAGATTTTGACGGTTTGCATGGGTTCTCTTCAGCGCTAAGGGTTCAACGGGGATTTGACGGTTTGCATGGGTTCTCTTCAGCGCTAAGGGTTCAACGGGGACAAATGGCTATCAGGTGACCAGTAAATGGCTATTGCGAGGTACGGCAGGCAGCCATGAAGGTACGAGTCATAAAAAGTCTGGCTTTTGCAGTCCTGCAGTCCTGCAGTCCGGCAGCACAGAGCTGAAAGCCTTTTCAAGCCTTCTCAAGCGGCAAGTTGGCCTCTTTCCAGGCTTTGAGTCCGCCTCCGAGTACCTGTGCCTGCTCGTAGCCGAGTTTTTTGGCCACCGCCATGGCCCGGTTGGCCCGGACACCGGTCGCGCAAACCAAAATCACAGGCAGCGCCTTGTTTTTGACAGCACCCGTCAGTTTTTCTTCAAGCTGGCTAAAGGGTACGTTCTTGGCACCCACCACATGACCAGCTGCAAACTCATCGACTTCGCTGACATCAACAACCACCGCTTTTTCTCGGTTCATCAGCTGCACAGCTCCGCTGGCGCTCAGGGCACCTGCATTCATGCCGCCAGTGATCAGGGGCCAGACAAGCATGCCGCCAGAAGCCAGGGCAATGGCAATCAGCATCCAGTTATCGA
This sequence comes from Polaromonas sp., assembly GCA_004293655.1. Taxonomy (GTDB): domain Bacteria; phylum Pseudomonadota; class Gammaproteobacteria; order Burkholderiales; family Burkholderiaceae_C; genus Polaromonas. The sequence continues at coordinate 15,042 of RDZZ01000086.1, forward strand.
TCAGAAATTTCACGTTGAACCTTTTGAGTATGTTGGGCTAAGCCAGTGATTTTAGAATGCAGGGGTGACGC